>DATIKE010000125.1:0-8255 GCA_035477895.1 Phycisphaerae bacterium | reverse complement strand
GCCGGCTCGACCGACTCCTGCCCGACCGCTGGCAACCTGCCGCCACCCCGTCGAACTGAACCCCACGCAGGCAATCGCTGTGCCCGGCAGTTCAATTCCGGCCCATGGGCTTCGCCGGACGCTTACCCTGCATCTGCTGATCCCGGCGACTTGACGGGCAATGTCGGGTAAAATGAAAATGAACGCTTGGGGAAGGTCTTCGCGAGAGGGCGGTGGCCGCATATGGGGACGGTGGGCGGATTCAGGCGGGGTGCCAAGCTGGCGGCTGGGGTGTGCGTGCTGATGGCCGCCGGTCGGGCGGAGGCCTTGCGCCCCGCGACGCCGGCTGAACTCGATACCAAGTACAGTTGCGGCGGAGGCGGCACATACGCTGCCGAGACGGGCATCCAATGGTACCGCGAATGGGATGGCTGCTACGTTAAGTATCCCTCCCGCGTGGGCATGCCCAACAAGATGTGGACCATCGGAAAGATGGACTACCGCCCGACGAAGATGAAGGGCGGGCCCAACAACGTCCAGCTCACGTTACCGTATCCCGGCACCTACACGCCGGATGAAACGATCATCAACAACATCTTCAACGGCGAATCGCCGTTCATCCAGCAGACCATCCAGTACTCGACGGCCCACCTCGGAAACTACTGGTCGGTGGCCAACGAGCCGAATTGGGGGCCGTTGTTCGCGCCAACGGATTACGCGCGGGAGTTCCATACCTACGCCGTCTACATCAAGGGGATCGACCCGAGCGCGAAAATGACATCAGGCGGCATCCTGGTGTCGAATCGTTACACCGGTCCGAATTACTCGGGCACGAAATGGTACGACTGGATCGACCAGTTCCGCTCCGCATACCTGTCGTTCTACGGGACGGAGCCCCCCGTCGATGTGTGGGACATTCATCCGTACGACGCTGCGGATTACTCCGGCGGCACAACTCCCGCCCGCAAGACGATCAACAACATCATCGCGATGCGTCAGTACCTCAACAACGCCGGCCTGAGCAACGCGCTGATCTGGATCAGCGAGATTGCCTGTTTCACTTCCGACGACCGGATTCAGGTCGATTTCATTAACGAGCTGTTTTCGTGGCTGAACGCCAACGCCGATGCGTACAAGGTCGGCCGCTGGTTCTGGTGGGGCAGCACAACCACGGCGTTCGGGCCGAGCGGGCTGTTCGACGGCTCGTACAACCGCACCTACATAAACGTGAAGGGCGACGCCTACATGAAGCAGATGGGCCGGGTCTTCGTCGATTCCGCCTGGGTGCCGGACCCGACGCGAATCAAGGGGTCGATGCGCAACCCGTACGCGAGCATCAACGAGGTCATCGCCGCCTTCCAGGCCGGCCGCGACGGGCTGAGCAAGGGCAACATTGTCTACGACTTCAGCACGGGCTCCAGTTACGTGCTCTCGATCACCCCGGCCGACTTCGACCGCGACGGGGACGTCGACATGGAGGACTTCGGCCGCTTCCAGGCCTGCCTGACCGGACCCTATGTGCCGCAGAACGATCCCAACTGCGCCAACGCACGACTCGACGGCGACACCGATGTTGACCAAGCCGACATGACCAGGTTTCTGCGTTGCCTGACCGGCTCGGCGATCCACGCCAATCCGGACTGTGCGAACTGAGGACATCCGCAATCCTGTTCGGCAGATGGGGGCAGAGCGGAATGACACTGCCGCCTGCCCGACCCATCTTCGACAGTTGGCAACGAGATGTTGTGTAAGCGTCCGGTGAACGGAACGACGGATAATCCTCGCCCCCACACGGAAGGAGACCAACTCATGCGACATCCATGGCTTGTCCTGGCGATCGGCAGCCTGCTGCTGAGCGGCTGCGCGAACGGCCTCAACCTGTACGTGGCGACGAACGGCAACGACGGCTGGTCGGGCCGGCTGCCGACTCCCGGAGCGGGCAACAGCGGACCCTTCGCCACCCTTGAACGAGCCCGCGACGAGATCCGCACCCTGAAGGAGGCAAAGAAACTCCCCACAGGGCCGATCACAGTGCACATTCGCGGCGGCGTCCACCCGCTGGACCGGACGTTCGAGCTGACGGCCGCCGACGGCGGCTCGGAAAAGGCGCCCGTCACCTACCGCGCGTACCAGAACGAGGAGGTCCGTATCAGCGGCGGGCGCGAGGTGACCGGCTGGGTGCCGGTCAAGGACCCGGCCGTCCTCAAACGGCTCGAACCGGCCGCCCGCGACCACGTTCTGCGGGCGGATCTTACAGCATTGGGAATCACCGGCTTGGGCACGGTCGAACCGGGCGGTAACAAGCTCGAACTGTTCTTCGCCGATCGGCCGATGACCCTGGCCCGCTGGCCGAACGAGGATTATGCGAAGATCGCGGGCGTATCCGGCGAGAAGCCCATCGAAAGCCACGGCCACAAAGGCGACGCCGTCGGCAAGCTCACCTACGACGGCGACCGCCCCAGCCGCTGGAAGAACGAGACCGACATCTGGCTCAGCGGCTACTGGTTCTGGGACTGGGCCGACGCGTACCAGAAGGTCGAGTCGATCGACACCGACAGGAAACGGATTACGCTCAAGACGCCGTACCACCACTACGGCTATCGCAAGGGCCAGCGATACGTCGCCCTCAACCTGCTGTCCGAACTCGACATGCCGGGCGAGTGGTATCTCGACCGGGCCGGCGGCATCGTGTATTTCTGGCCACCGGCGGACATCACGAGCTCGAAGGTCTACGTTTCGGTCCTCGGCAATCTGATTGCGGTCAAGGATACCTCGCACGTCACCTTGCGCGGCCTGACGCTGAAGTTCAACCGGGCCACGGCGGTCACGATTGCCGCCGGTGATCATGTCACCGTGGCCGGCTGCACGCTGCGCAGCATCAGCGGCCAGGCGGCCCGCATCGAGGGCGGCACCGACCATTCGTTCGTCGGCTGCGACCTGTACGACCTCGGTGACGGGGGAATCAGCGTCCTGGGCGGCGATCGCATGAAACTCACTCCGGGCCGGCACGCCGTACTCAACTGCCATTTCTACCGCTACAGCCGCAACAGCACGACCTACCGCCCGGCGGTCAGCCTTAACGGCTTCGGCAACCGCGTCGCGCACTGCTCCATCCACGATGCTCCGCACATGGCCATCCAGTTCACCGGCAACGAGCACGTCATGGAGTTCAACGAGATCTACCGGGTCTGCACCGAAACCGACGACGCCGGGGCGATCTACACCGGCCGGGACTGGACCTGGCGCGGAAACGTGATCCGCCACAACTATTTCCACGACATGGGCACGTACAAGACCTGGGTAGGCGTCCAGTCGGTGTACCTCGACGACATGGCCAGCGCCACGACCGTGTACGGCAACATCATCGTTCGCGGCGGACGGGGCGTACTGCTCGGCGGCGGGCGGAACAACACCGTCGAGAACAACATCTTCGTGGACTGCACGCCGGCCGTTCACGTCGACGAGCGCGGCACCGGCTGGGCCAAGTCCTTCCTTGACGATCAGAACAACACCATGCTCCAGTCGCTCCGCAAGACGCCCTACAAGGAGCCGCCGTGGAGCACACGGTACCCCGAGCTGGTGAACATTCTCGACGACGAACCGGGCAAGGCGAAATACAACGTGATCGCCCGCAACATCTGCGTCGGTGGGCGATGGCTGGACCTGCACGACAAACTCGACGACAAGGTTGTCCGGATCGAAAACAACCTGGTCAACGAGGACCCGCTCTTCGTGGACGCGGCCAGGGGTGACTACCGGCTCAAGCCCGAATCGCCCGCGTTCAAACTCGGTTTCAAGCCGATTCCGGTTGATCGGATCGGTTTGTACCAGGACGCTCTGCGGGTGTCATGGCCGCCGACAAGTCAGCCGGAATAGCGTCAGTCACAGGGAATACGCGCGTGAATGAGAGCGGCTTCGAGAGCGGTCTCTCGCATCGACGGGTACGAAGCGGGCCGCCACGACCTTTTTCGATCGTCCGCCTTGCACTGCCGACTACTCGTAGCGCAGGGCCTCGACGGGATCGAGTCGGGAGGCCTTGAAGGCCGGATAGATGCCGCTGAAGATCCCGGTAAGGATGGCCATCACCAGGGCATAGACGATCACCCGCGGCGCGGTGTACGTCTCAATGAGCCGGGTGGTCTTCTGCAGCAGATCGGTCATCATGAAGCCGACGCCGACGCCGAACGCTCCGCCGAGCAGGCTGATCACGCCGGCCTCGATGAGAAACTGCGAGAGGATGTCCCAGCGCTGGGCCCCCACCGCCATGCGCACGCCGATCTCGCGGGTCCGCTCGGTCACCGAGACAAGCATGATGTTGGCGATGCCGATGCCGCCGACGACAAGGCTGATACCGGCGATGCTGTAGAGTACGATGCTGAAGATCGTGGTCACCTCGCCGAGCTGCTTGCGCTGCTCCTCCTGGCTGAAGACCTGGAAATCGTCGCGTTTTCCGGCACGGATATTGATGTTGTGGCGGCGGCGCAGCTCACGTTTGATCTCGCTGGTGGCCGCCTCGACCTTGTCCCCCCCGGCCGCCTGGACCGAGACCCCGTGAATGAAGCGGCTGCCGAACAATCGGTTCATGGCCGTCGTCACCGGCACGATCACCTGCGAGTCCACGTTGCGGAACCCGATGTTGCCCTTCTCTTCCATCACCCCGACGACCCGGAACGGCACCGAACGCACCTTGATCGTCCGGTTGACCGGCGGGATGTTCCCGAACAGCTCGTCGGCCACCTTGTAGCCGAGCACCGCGACCTTCTGCTCCGAGGCCACGTCCTCGCGGGTCAGAAACCGGCCCTGGGCGACACGATAGTTGAACATGTCGGCATAGGCGTTGCTGGTTCCGAGGATCGTGTATTCGTTGTTGCGGCTGAGGTTCTTGACCGAGGCGCCGCCGCTGATCTCCGGCGCGGCGGCCTTGATGTTCGGGCAGTTGCGCGGGTCACCCAGGGCGTCGGCGTCCTCGACGGTCAGGGTCTGGAAGATGCCGACCGCCCGGCCGCCGGTCTTGGCCATGGCCGGCGTGACCATGATCGTCTCGCTGCCGAGCGATTCGAATCGCTGGACGATGTCCCGCTGGGTCCCCTCGAGGATCGACATCGCCGAGATCACCGCGCCCACGCCGATGATCACACCCAGCGTGGCCAGCAGCGAGCGCAACAGGTTCGCCCGCAGACCGCGAAAGGCCATCATGAATATCTGAAAGCCGTACATCAGGGTGCCCCAGTGTTGTCCCTGTCCCCCGGGCGGTCGCGATCGGCCTGCAACCGTTCGGCCAGCAGTTCCTGCCGAAACACGTCATCGACCCGCCGGTCTTCAACGATCTTGCCGTCCTTCATCCGCACCACGCGCTGGGCCTGGGCGGCCACGGCCATCTCGTGGGTGACCAGCACGATGGTGACCCCCTCGCCGTGCAGTTCGTGGCACAGTGCCAGGATCTGCTCGCCGGTACGGGAGTCGAGGTTTCCGGTCGGCTCGTCGGCCAGCAGCAGCGGCGGGTTATTGACCAAGGCCCGTGCGATGGCCACGCGCTGGCGCTCACCGCCGGAGAGCTCGCTCGGCTTGTGATGAGCCCGTGCGGCCAGGCCCACGCGATCCAGGGCCCTCATCGCCAGTGACCGGGGCGATCCCCGCCGGGCGTAGACCAGCGGCAAAGCGACGTTCTCCACGGCCGAAGTCCGATTGATCAGATTGAACGTCTGGAAGACGAAACCGATGTAGGTGTTACGGATGCGGGCCAGCTTACGGTCGCTGAGCCGCTCCACCCGCTGGTCGTCGAGGTAGTAGCTGCCCGACGTGGGACGATCCAGGCACCCGATCAGGTGCATTATCGTGCTCTTGCCGCTGCCGGAGGCGCCCGTGATGCTCACGAACTCCCCCCGCCCGATCGTCATGTCGACGCCGTCGAGCGCGTTCACGACCGAGTCGCCCATCGTGTACCGCTTGGTCATGTGCTCGATGCGGATCATCGTTTCTTTTTCGCCTTGGCCTCTTCCGCGGCCTGTTTTTCCTTGTCCGTCTGGAGCGGAAGCTGCGTCCAGATCGCCTGCCCGGCCTTGAGGCCCTCGATGACCTCGACGTCCAGGCCGTCGCTGATGCCGAACTGGCACGGCTGGAACTTGTACCAGCGGCGTTTGGTGTCCGGCTCCTCGATCACGAGGTACACGCCGCTGCGGTCGCTGCCGCTGTCGGTCATGATCGCGTCGCAGCTTACCAGCACCGCGTTGCTGACCGAGCGCACCTTGAAATGGGCCTCGGCCTGGGTGTTCAGCAGCCCGACGAGCTTATCCCGGTTCTCGCTGGCGATTTGGATCCAGACCTTGAAGGTGGCGATCGCCTGGACGAGCTGCGACTGCGGCGCGATCCGCTCGATCGTGCCGAAGAACTCCTCCTGCGGAAACGACTCGACGGTAACACGGACCTTTTCGGTCAGGTCGAACGTGTCGGCCGGCAGGGTCGCCAGCGGCGCCTCCTGCGAGGCCGGGGCCGCCTCCGTCGCCGGATGATTCGGGCGCGCTCCGGTGTATCCCGGAACCGCCGAGGGCGGGGCCACCTCGCGCACGTCGCCGATGTCCGCCTCGTCCACATTCACCACGGCGTAAAGGTTGTCGACGTCGGCGATCTCCATCAGCACCGTGCCGCCGGTCAGAGAGGTCTTGCCGCTCTGGACAACCTCGCCGATCTGAACATGGCGCACGAGCACCATGCCGTCGATCGGCGAATAGACCTTGGTTTCCCTGAGCCGCTGCTGGGTCTCCTCAAGCACCTTCTGGGCGGTTTCGAGGGCCTTTCGGGCCGCCTCGACGTCCTGCCTTGCCAAGTCCACGGCGAGGCTCGCCTGAGTGATCTCGACATTGCTCAAATCCACGGCCGAGGTCGCCTCGGCAAACCGGGCCTTGGCCTCCTCATACTCCCGGGGAGCAGCCACATCGAGGTCG
Source organism: Phycisphaerae bacterium (assembly GCA_035477895.1). Lineage (GTDB taxonomy): Bacteria > Planctomycetota > Phycisphaerae > UBA1845 > PWPN01 > JAPKGY01. The sequence goes on along the minus strand of DATIKE010000125.1, from coordinate 1,335 downwards.
CTCGTCTGCCGGATCTCCTTCAGCCTCTGCTGATTTTCAAACTCCAACCGGGCCAGGGTAAGCCGAGCCTCGGACTGCGTCTTTTTGGCCTTGGCCGCCGGCACGCCGACCTTCTCGCGCTCATCCAACGACAACTGCGCGTTCTTCAGGGCGATCTCCGCCCGATCGTAGTCCGACTGGGCCCGGTCCACGTTGCGCTGCTCGTCGATCGGGTCAAGCCGGAGGATCAGGTCGCCCTTGCGGACTGTCGCACCGTCCTTGAAAGGCGTTTCGACGACTTCGCCGCTGGCCTTGCCCTTGATCTGGACAATGCTGGCCGGCTCGATCTTGCCGCTGGCGGTGATCGGCCGAACCATGTCGCCCAGCCGGGCCACCTCCGACTTGCCCTCCAGGAATCCGAGCGAGACCCCGCCGTACTGCCGAACATAAAAATACGCCCCGCCCAGCAAACCGACGACCACCACTGCAATGATGAATCTCTTCATATGCTTGATCTCTGGCGAGAAACCACCCGTTGCCTGTCCCTCGGACCCCCAAAAAGCCGCGCCTTGCCGCTGCGATCAGCGGGCCATCTGAAATAGAGTGCGTCCTGAAACCCCTGCCTGCGGCCTGTCTGCGGCAGGCAGGCAAAGCGTTCGCGGCGCGTCAAGGGCTTCCAGCAGGCCTCCGTGTGGGACCGGCTTCCAGCCGGTCTGTTTTAGTACGACAGCGCTACTTCGGTCGGCGACCTGCGTTTTCAGTATCAAAAACGCAGGTGTCGCCCACTGCGATAAACGAAAGAACAAGGACTTACGAACAATCCAGCGCTGTCGTATTAGGACGCACTCTTACTACGCCGCATTCAGTTCGGGGGTTTCAAGCTTCATGCCGAACACCTCGGCCACGCCCGCGCAGGTCACCCGCCCTTCCTGGACACTAATCCCCCCGGCCAGTCCCGGATCGTCGGCCGCCGCCCGGCGGTAGCCGAGGCCGGCCAGCCGGATCACGTAAGGCAGCGTCGCATTGGTCAGGGCCAGCGTGCTCGTCCGCCCCACCGCCCCGGGGATGCTCGCCACCGCGTAATGCAGGATGCCGTCGACCATGTAGGTTGGGGCCGAATGGGTCGTCGGATGGGTTGTTTCGCAGCACCCGCCCTGGTCCACGGCCACGTCCACGATGACCGCGCCGGACTTCATGCTCGAAAGGTGTTCGCGCCGGACCAGTTCCGGGCACCGCGCGCCGGCGATCAGGACGGCCCCGATCACCAGGTCCGCCTCGACCAGGTACTTGCGGATGCTGTGGGCGTCGCTGTGGATCGTGTACACGTTGGCCGGCATCACGTCACCCAGATACCGC
>DATIKE010000124.1:0-1751 GCA_035477895.1 Phycisphaerae bacterium | reverse complement strand
TGCCGATCGTCGTCGAGCCGACCGAGGCCCGGATCAGCAGCGATGTGGGCATTTTACCTTCTACCCATTCGCCGGTTCGATGACCAGATCGGGTTCACCCAACGGTTCATCGACTGCCTGGACGATCCGCGGAACCCCGATCAGATCGATCACCCGCTGGACAAGATGGTCCGCCAGCGGGTCTACGGCATCCTGGCCGGTTATGAGGATTGCAATGACCACGACGCCCTGCGGCACGACCCGGTGTTCAAGCTTGTCGGTGGGCGAGCACCGGAGGACGACGCCCTGGCCAGCCAGCCCACGTTATCGCGATTCGAGACCCATCGACCCAGCTGCTTGACCGTCGCCCCTGCCGTAGGTATCGTAGGCTGCTGGCCGGCGTGAAGGTCTGCGTGAAGGTCTGCAGCCTGCGGATCGGACCAAGGCCCGAAGTAGTATGTTTCCCCGCGGATCTTCTTGGCCCACTGCCCAGACGGGTGGGGCGTGAGCGGGAACGTAGGATAGGGTTTATGAGGCTTGTTGGCGTTTATGGGTTGCGTCATACCCCTAGGTTACGCAGTCAGGCGGGTACCGTCGAGTTGTACCGCCGGGTGTACCTTCAGGACAGCATCTGCGTCAACAGTCGTAAGTCCTTGTAAATAAACGTTTGGGCGTGTGCCCGAGTGGCCAAAGGGGACGGGCTGTAAACCCGTTGGCTAACGCCTTCGTTGGTTCGAATCCAACCGCGCCCATTTGCAAGGTCGGCCCCGCTCGGGCAAAGCCGGGCAGGATCGACATCCTTTCCTGGTTACCCTTGAAGTAGTCCGGCCGACGGGGCTTGCGGATCACGAGGTCGACGGCTGTGCGCCCGGGCCGGCGGACGAAAGAGCGGGACCTGGGCGGCGGCTCAACCCGGGCTTGTTGACACCAGCCGTTCCAGGCCCCGCCGGCGCAGACTGTGGGGGACCGGTCCCGGATACCCGGCATGTCGTCGCGGTGGGTTCGCTGGAGTGACGCCTGTTCGCCCGTCGGGTTCGGTCAACACTGCTCAACCGCGGTCCGCCTGACCGCCGGTCCCCCCACAGGGTTTCCCCAATCACGCCGAGGACGTTTGCGTACACCCCTCCCGCGGCAATACATTGTTCGCTTCCCCAGGTGACACGCGGTGGGACGGACTCGCCGGGTCGTGAATCGGTAACGCGCTGTCCGGGAACCAGTTACGGCGGGAGGTTGAACGGGTGATCGAGGTGGTCCTTTTTGACTGGGGCGGAACGCTCAGCGACGTGTCCGGTCAACCCGCGGCTTTGCACGAGGGGGCTCGCCGGGTGACGGAGATCCTGTTCGGCAGGGCCGATCCGGCCCTCGCCCAGGCCCTTGCGCTGGCCGCCATGGATGCGGAGAGTCGGTCGGCCGCCGATCCCTCGCACCGGGAGGTCGACCTGCGGAACCTCCTCAATACCTGGGCCACCACTCAGGGGATGATTCCGGAGGTCCACCGGCTCGACGAAGCCATCGAGGCGATTGGGGCTTGCTGGGTCGGCAGGGCATTAGGCCCGATTCCAGGCGCGCTTGACACTCTGGCCTGGCTGCGCGAGCGTGGCCTGCGCCTGGGACTCGTCAGCAATGTCTGGCTGCCGCCGCGGTTCTGTCGGCAGGAACTCACTCGGCAGGGGCTCGAACCGCGGCTGGATTTCGCCGTCTTCTCGAGCCAGGTCGGCTACCGAAAACCCTCTCCGGCCATCTATGAAGCCGCCCTGAAGGAAGCCTTCCCC
>DATIKE010000123.1:0-5853 GCA_035477895.1 Phycisphaerae bacterium | reverse complement strand
TGCCGATCGTCGTCGAGCCGACCGAGGCCCGGATCAGCAGCGATGTGGGCATTTTACCTTCTACCCATTCGCCGGTTCGATGACCAGATCGGGTTCACCCAACGGTTCATCGACTGCCTGGACGATCCGCGGAACCCCGATGAGATCGATCACCCGCTGGACGAGATGGTCCGCCAGCGGGTCTACGGCATCCTGGCCGGTTATGAGGATTGCAATGACCACGACGCCCTGGAATACATCGTGACCCGCCTGCGCGCCGCCTGGCCGGACGTGGTGATCCACGTTCGCGGCGATGTGGTTCCAGGCAGTGCATCGCCGTCTCGACAAACTGCGGGGTTGTGCCCAGGTCCAAACATAGCCGGGAAAATCGGCCCCCAAACGCGGTTCTTCACCTGAGAAACGGGGCCGGTGCGCGCCGAGGTCGCCCTCTCGCCCCCAAGATGCGAGTCCGGCACGCCGGGAACGCGCCCAAGGTCGCTCAAAAGCCGCCCGGGGTGAGCGAAAGCGCGCGCTGGCTACCTAACTACTACCGGCAATGAATAATCCGGACTAAAAGAGTGTATCCAAAAACGCGGAAACCCGAGACAGGAGCCGGCGGGTTCCTCGCGGGAGCGGTTCGGACAGGTCTTCTCACGCGCCCTCTCAGGCTCCAGCCTGAACGGCCTCGATGCGTTTGAGAAGGTCGTCGAACTCCTCGATGGAGCGGAAACCGATGACGAAACTGTCGAGGTATCGCTGTTGCAGGGTGAACCGGATTGACTCATCGATCTTGTCGAGCGGAATCTGGCCTTCGCCGAGGATCTTCATGCCGCAGATGCCCTTGCCGCGCTCGTGCATGGTCCGCAGCGTGTCGACAACCTGGGGCACCTCGGCGGGCGTCTTGACGTCCATGATGACCGCGAAGGGATTGATCCGGGCAAGCTGCACGTCGACCCAGTCCTCGTCCCGGGCGGCGGTCAGGGCGCCGAACGTGTGGCAGGAGCATCCGACAGCCTTGACGTGGCCGCTGGCCTTGGCCTCGCTCAGGGCATCCATCGCCCCGCGCATGTTTTTCGTCCACTCGGGATCCGTCAGGCAGTGCAGGAGGACGATGTCGATGTAGTCGGTGCCCATCTCCTGGCGGAACCGTTCGATGTCGGCCCGGACGGTGTCGTGGTCCTTGGACATGGTCTTGGTGGTGATGACGACCCGGTCGCGCTTCACCTGGCGCAGGGTCGACCGCACCAGATCGTGAGTGCGGTACATGTCGGCCACTTCCCACCAGCGGACGCCGCGATCGAGTCCGTGGCGCCAGAGCTTGAGCATCCCGCGCTGGCCCATCTCGCGCTGACGGCAGACCTTGGTTCCGGTGCCGATGGCGAGTCTGGAGGTCTGAATGCCGGTGCGTCCGAGGGCAACAGTATCACCGGCCCGGAGGATGGCCCGGCCGGCGGGGGCTGTCGTCGTTTCAGCCGCCAAGGCCGGTGTGACCAGGGTTTTCATGCCTCCGGCCGCGGCTGCCGTGACCGCAACCGCCGCGCCTTTGATGAACTGTCTTCTACCGATCGCGCTCATACTACTTTCCTCCGCTGCCGGACGAGTCGATTCCCGACACGACCTCGGCCGGCTCCTCGTCGTCGATCTGCATGCCGGCGATCCGATACACCTCGCCGGTCGCCGACATCAACGATGCGACCGACGTGCCGCAACTGGAGCGGTTGGTGGCGAGCCGGACCTCAGCGCTCACGATGTGGTTGAGGGCCCCCACCACATCGTCGAAATTAATGACCGTCGCGTCGCCCTCTAGGTAGAGCTCGACACTCTCATCATATTCAGCCTGTTTCTGCTGGACGAGCTGCACCATTTGCGGGCGCATGTCGTTGTTGGATCGCAACTGGTCGGATTCGGTGGTGATCTGCCGCTGGATGGTCAGTTTCTCGGCGTCCATCTGGGCCTGGAACTGTCGGATCTGGGCCTCGGCCCTGAGCCGGGCCGCGGTGAGCACCCGCTGGTCGTTCAGCCGGACGGTCACGCCGCCGCCGACCTGCCAGCCGCGGATGCGGTCGTCGTAGGTCTCGGCCCCGAAGGGGAACTGGGTCCCCTCGAAGTAAGCGGTAATGTCGAGCTTGCCCAGGATCGCCTGGGAGCGCTGCAACTCGGCGTCCTTGATGGCGTTCCTGAGCACCCGGAAGGTCGGGTTGATCCGGTAGGCATCCTCGATCATCTGCAGAAGCCCTTCGGGCGAGCGCGACTTCTCGACGTACTCGCTGGTGCGGTAAGGCTCCTCCTCGAGCACCGCGGGCGCGTCCGGCGGGATGCCCAGCGTGGACAGCAGCCTCAACAGATACTCGCGATAGGAGATGTGGTACTGGTCCCGCAACACCTGCGAGGTATTCATCTCCGACTCGAGCCGCGACAGGTCCGTGGTCCTGAACCGCGGATCCTTGCGCAGCCGGTCCAGCTCTTCCTGCTTGTGCTCGTAGGCTCGCACGTAGTCCAGGTACAGCACTGAATAGTAGTAATAGGTGAGCGCCGTCACGACGTAGGCCTGGAAGTTCGAGAGGTAGTTGAGTTCGCTCTTGCGGGCGCTGGACTCCTGGTAGGCCTGCTGGATGACGCGGTTCTGGCGGATGCGGGATCCGAGGAACGGGACCTCGACCCGGGCCCGGAGCAGACCGCCGCTGCCGGAGTCCGCAGGCTCCTGCCCCTCGCCCACCTCGCCGTACTCGAAATGCGACGCGCTGCCGCCGCCCTCGACCTTGAAGACCGCGCCCTCGTAGGTTTCCTTCTGGAACCCGCCCACGAACTCGCCGGTGTTGCCGTTGACGTCGCGCCGCTTCGGAAACCGGATCGCCTGCGTGTCGATGCGGGTATAAGGCTCGAGCCGCTGCAGGTTGAGCTTGAACTCCTCGAGGCCGTGCTGGGCGGCGATCATGTCCTCGTAGCTGGCCCGCACCAGGGGGCTGAGTTCGTGGACCAGGGTGACGATGCTGATGAGGTTGAGATGGTACGGGGGGTTCATCGCCTCCAGGCCGGTGACGGGGCGGGTGGTGACAACCACGGGCTGGCTGGCCGGTTGAATGGTCGCGGGCTGCGTCGCGGGTTGTGAGGCGGCGGCCTCGACCGGCTGCGTCTGCCGGGGTGTCTGGTTCAGCCACCGCCGGCCGTACATGGCCGACACCCGCTCGGGCGCAGGCTGGCTGGCCGGCGTCGAGGCGCATCCGGCACCGATCGCCGCCAGCAAGGCACTCAGGCAGGCCCCCGTCAGCCGGGACCCGGCCGACCTCCATGTCGCAGTCCATCGCGGCATCGTTGTGGTCCCCGTTGCTGGTGGGTTACGCGGCGGGCCGGGCCGATGCCGCTCGACCGGGCCGGTTCAATGGTGCATCTTGTACCGGAAAACCTCCGTGAAAGCGACCCCCTGCCGGCCAGACCGTGAAAGGGCGGGTGTCCAGACCGCCGCCCGCCGGCAAGGTCGAGCCAACTGACGTAGGTTGTATCGGCTGACGGCGGCCAAACCAGCCACCCCAAGAACGGCCTCCGGCCGGTCCGTTCACCGCCCAGCCGGCACCAGCAGGAAGTCCTTGTACTCGATCGACGTGCCCCCGCGGTGCATCTGCAGGCAGATGTGGCCCGGGCGGACGTGTTTCAGCTCCTTCGTCGTACAGCTTCGAACGCCGTTGAGGTACACCACCACCTCCTTGCCGCGAACGAACAGTTGCAGCAGTTCCCACCTGCCGGGGGTGATCGGCTGGTCCTCGCCGCGCTCGTAGCCATAGATGCTCCCGGTCGGCGCGATCGCACCGGAGATATCCAGGATCTGGATCTCATGGCCGCGGTCGCTGAACGGGTCCATCCGCAGCCAGCGGAAGTATACGCCGCCGTTGGCCGCCGGGCTGGTCCGGACCATCAGCCGCAGATCGAAATCCTCGACGACCCGCTCGTGCTTGAGGTACCCGTCGCCCGTGGCCCGGATCGCGCCGTCGCGCACTTCCCACCTGGCCTTGCCGCCGTCGACCGTCCAGCCGGACAGGTCGCGGCCGTTGAACAGGCTGACCGCATTTTCCTTGTCGGGCAGGGGTTTGAGGACCATGTTCCTGATCTCGACGCCCCAGCCGAGGTTTTGGATGCCGATCGCCCCCCGCCGGAGTTTGTACCTCAGCTCCGGGTGAGCGGAGAGGTCCAGATCGTGGACCAGCTCGCCGTTGATGTGCACGACGAGCTTTGGCCAGTCCATCAGCACCTTGATCGCGTTCCACTGGCCGGCCGGCTTCATGGATATACGCTGCGGCGGAGCCTCGCGGAAGATCGAGCACGGGCTGTGTCGGCCTGCCCCGCCGCCGTAGTAGTTGGCCAGTTCCAGCTCGATACCCGCCCGCCAGGCCCCATTCCGCGGCGCGTGGATGTAGAGACCCGACTCGCCGTACTCGTCGATCTTGCACTCGAAACCGAGCTCAAAGTTTTCGTAGTCGGCCCTGGTGATCAGGTCGGCCGGCTCGTGCGTCGTCCAGTTGGCCAGCAACCGCCCGTCCTTGATCTCGAACGAACCTGCCACTCCGCCGTCGCGCTGCCAGAGATCCATCGACTCGAGCAGGTTTACCTCCGTCACCTGCCCGAACACCGCCGCGCAAACAACCACCCCGGCAATAAACGTCATGATCGGCCTCCCTGCAAACTCGCGCTTCCAGACAACAGGCCGGGCATTGTATACTCTCCATTCAGTAAAGCAGAAGCCGGACCCGGCCCTTTCGTGTGACACCTGGTTGCTTCTACTCTTGTAGCAAGGCAACCTGTTCATAGGTAACCGACTCTCACAAGTCAGAACGGAGCAACCGTCATGTCCTGGACCCTGCTGACGCTGTGGACCTCCTGTTGCCTTGTGGCAACGTCAACGAACCCCGCACTCAAGGACCTGCCGGCTCATTTGCCACCGCTGCCGGACTTCAAACAGCCGGTTGACTACATCCAATGGCTCAGGGACCGGCTCACCGCGCCTCCCGGGGACGATGCCCGGCCGCTGTACGACGAAATCTTTGTTCAAAGCGGGGACTCCGAGGCCATTCAAAAAGCCAAATCGCGCCTGTGGGGAGAAGATGAAAAGGGCCGCCTTGAGGGCATGTTCACCGGCGACGAAGAGTTTCCCGAGCGCTACGCCTGGGACCCGGCGGACCACCCCAAGTGGGAGGCGGCATACCAGGCCCAGGTGGCGGCCGGTCTGCCGGAGAAACTGCGGGCCATCGGCAAACGGAAGCAACTGAGCCAGCCCTTCGGGTTCTACGATCCCCGAGAGGCCATCACCAGTTCGCCAGGGGACGAGGGTGGAGCGGCCAGTCAGCCGGATATCGGCCTGACAGCAGAGGACCGTCTGCTTATCAATGTTCTGATGCCTTCTCTTTCACCTAACCGACGAATCGTAAAGGTCCTGTTACAGAACGCCTGGCGAGCGCCCCAGGGGAAGGTTTCCCCCAAGGCGATGGAGGACGCGATTCGCACCGCGATTTCCGTGGCAGATCAAGCAAGCTCACACACTGTGATCGGCCATCTGGTGTCGAACGCGAACCATGAACTCATTTATATGTCAATGTTGCGCGCGCTCAGAGAGAATGTATTCGGCCCGTCCGAAACAGTGAAAATGATGCAAATCCTGTCCATGCAGGACAAGAGAATCCAGACACAGGCCGAGTACGACTCTGAAGAGATTGCACAGATGCTCGATTTGCTTCAGTTCATATACCAGCCAACGCCGGATGGCGTTCCGAAACCGAATCCGGATCGCCTGAAAAGGCTCGCCAGATACCTGGCTGCCCTGAAAGCAGCCTATCCAGAGTATCACGAGACTGTTCTTGACGTGGTCGGGCTGATCGGCAAGTGCGA
>DATIKE010000122.1:0-7814 GCA_035477895.1 Phycisphaerae bacterium | reverse complement strand
AGGGGCCTCGACGCCGGGGCCGACGACTACCTCACCAAGCCGTTTGAGCTTCCCGAGTTGCATGCTCGCCTGCGGGCGCTCATTCGCCGCAGTGCAGGCCAGGCGACGGCGGTGATCGCGATCGGAGATGTGACGGTCAATACGGCCGAACGCATCGTCCGCAAGGCGGGGCAGGTGGTTGCCCTCACGCCGACGGAGTACGCATTGGTTGAACTCCTCGCGCTGCACGGGGGCAGACTGGTTACGCGGACAATGATCTACGAGCACCTGTTCGACGAGGACAACGACACCCTGTCGAACCTCGTCGATGTCCATGTCGCCAACGTGCGAAGAAAGCTTGGGAAGGAATTCATCACCACCCGCCGGGGTGAGGGATACCAGGTGCATGTTTAGGTCCATCCGATGGACGCTTCAGTTGTGGCACGCGGGCCTGCTGGCCGCCGTGCTGGTCGGCTTTGGCGCCGCCTCGCACTTCAGTATCTCGCGAGCCCGATTGGCACAGTTGGATTCCGAGCTGGAGCGATCCGTGCAGGTGCTGGCAGGGGGATTCCGGCCGCCGAAGCCGCCGGCTCCATCGTCCCAGCCGGCATCGACAACCGCCGCGGCGGACGATGGCTCGCACGAGGCATGGCTCAACCTGCCGCCGCCGGAGTTCGAGGTGCCCGCGTCCCTGATTCAGCGGTTCGCGACGGCGCACCCCGATTCCGATTATTATGTCGTCTGGGATCAGAACGGCCATGTCATGACGGCTTCGAGCACCCGCGTCGCGAACGAGGTCCCCTACCCCGGGCCCCGTCCGGACCGTTCTGGGCGCCCGCCCGCCCCGGGCCCGACTCAGATCCGAAGGCGAGGCGAGTTCCACGAGGCTTTTGTGAACGGCCCCCACTGGACACGGATCTTGATGGGCACATCCACACGTCCGACGCAGACTGAGCTGCGGCATCTCGCCTTTCTGCTCACCGCGATTGGCGCCAGCGTTTTGGTCATCGGGTTGGTTGGCGGGTGGTTGATCTCCTTCCGTGTCGTGAAGCCGATCCGGGCCATCGCCGCGGTGGCACAGGAGATCTCCGCGTCCAACCTGTCCCGCCGCATCGCTTCCGCCGACGTCCAAAGCGAGCTTGGGAGTCTCGCGGCCGTTCTGAACGAGATGTTCGGCCGGCTTGATGCAGCCTTTCAGCAGCAGGTCCGCTTCACCGCAGATGCTTCCCACGAGCTTCGCACGCCACTATCCGTCATCCACACCCACGTCCAACTGGCCCTTTTGCGGGAGCGATCCGCCGACGAGTACCGCAAGACAATTGAGACCTGCCAGCGGGCATCGAACCGGATGAAGGACCTCGTGGATTCACTGCTGCTCCTGGCCGGCGCCGATGCCGGCCGGCTTACGCTGAACCGGCAGCGTGTCGACTTGAGGGAAGTTGTGGAGAACTGCATCGCCATGGTCGAGCCTTTGGCGGAGGCCAAGGGCATCGTTATCGACGCCGACCTGCATCCTGTGGAAGTGACCGCCGACCCGTCCCGGATCACCCAAGTCACCACGAACCTCCTCACCAATGCAATCCGGTACAACCGCAAGGGAAGTCATGTCACAGTCTGCCTGGATATGAATAGCACCGACGCCGTACTGACAATTAGCGACACGGGGCTCGGGATCCCGGTGGAGAGCCAACCGCATATCTTCGAGCGTTTCTACCGGGTCGATAAGGCGCGGAGCCGCGAGGAGGGTGGCAGCGGCCTGGGGCTGGCGATCTGCAAGACCATCGTCGAGGCCCACGGCGGGATGATTACGTTCCGCAGCCAACCCGGCCAGGGCACTACGTTCGAGGTCCGGCTGCCACTCGCCTGATCGCCCGGCACCGCCTAACCTTACTGCCGACACGACTTTCCGCCAGAGGGCATTTCGCCCAGCATGCCTTCATCTTGCCTTAAGGTTCACATCGATAGAATTCGAGGCGATGGCCGATCCGAGTATGGTCGGGATCGGCATCGGGAGTTGACAACGCGGGGTTTGCAATGAAGAAGATCCTGGTACTCGTCATACTCGCGGGTTTGCTCGTCGGAGCCGGCACGGCGTACTGGAGGCGCAGCGGTGCTACCGCTGTTGTCCTTCGCACGGAGGCGGTCTGCCGGGGAGATCTGGTTGTCTCGATCAGCGCCACCGGCACCGTTGAGCCGGAAGAAGTCATCGATGTCGGCGCGCAGGTCGCAGGCCTGATCCTGTCGTTCGGCCAAGACGCCAACGGCAAGACGGTCGATTACGGTTCGCCGGTCGAGACAGGGACGGTGCTGGCTACGATTGATGACGCCCTATACACCTCCGACCTGACACAAGCCGAGGCACAGGTTCTGACCGCGAAGGGCGGGCTTCAGCGGGCCGAGGCAGATCTGGAGCAGGCGAAGGCCAAGCTGTACCAGGCCGACCGGAACTGGGAACGAGCGAAGCAGCTGGGGCCGTCATCGGCACTGGCGGGCACGGACTACGACAATTACAAGACCGGCTACGATACGGCAAAGGCGAACATGCTGAGTGGCGAGGCGGCGATCGTTCAGGCCAAAGGCAGCCTTGCTCAGGCCGAAAGCATGCTGGAGCGGGCGAAGCGCAACCTGCGCTACACGACGATTACTTCACCGGTCAAGGGCATAATCATCGACCGACGCGTCAACATCGGGCAGACGGTCGTTGCGAGCCTGAATGCCCCCAGCCTTTTCCTGATCGCCAAGGACCTCACCCGTATTCAAGTATGGGTGGCCGTGAACGAGGCGGACATCGGACGACTGCGCACCGGCCAGCCGGTGACATTCACGGTTTCCGCGTTCCCGGACGAAACGTTCAAAGGGCAGGTGGGCAAGATTCGCCTGAATGCCTCGATGACCCAGAATGTCGTCACCTACATCGTAGAGGTTGTGGCCGACAACCCCACCGGACGACTGTTGCCGTATCTTACTGCTGACGTCAAGTTCGAATTGAATCGCCATAACAACGTCCTGATGGTTCCCGCGGCCGCATTGACCTGGACGCCGACCACCGAGCAGGTTGTGCCGGAGTTGCGCCGGGTGTCCGAGAGAGAATCGGCCGGCGAATCGCAGGAGGACCGGGCGGGCGAGGCCGCGTCGCAGCCGGCATCCGCCCCGGCCGGCGGGCTGGGTCATGGCGTGGTCTGGGCTCCCGAGGGACAGTATGTACGGCCCATCTTCGTCCGCGTCGGGCTGAGCAATGACCTCGTTACTGAGGTAGAAGGTGAGGGACTGGAGGAAGGCATGAAGATCGTGACGGGGCAGGAAGAGGGCGAAGCCGAGTCTGGTAACACCAATCCATTCCTGCCCAAGCCGCCCAACCGCGGAAAGGGTGGGCCGCCGCCGCCGATGTAGACCGCCGCCGACTGTCGTGGGCGTGAGCCATGCCAATGATTGAACTCCAAGATATCTGCAAGACGTACTACATCGGCGAGATCAGCGTGCCGGTGCTCAAGAATGTCTCTCTGACCGTTGAGGCCGGCGAGTTGGTCGCCCTCATGGGAGCTTCCGGCTCGGGCAAGAGCACGTTGATGAACATTCTGGGCTGCCTCGACCGGCCGAGTTCCGGCCAATACTGGCTCGATGGCAACGATGTTTCAGAGCTGTCGGTCACCCAGCGGGCGATGGAAAGGAACCGGAAGATCGGCTTCGTATTCCAGAGCTTCAACCTGCTGCCGCGTACAAGCGCCCTGGAGAACGTGGCCATGCCCCTGTCATACACGGCCGAGCACCTTCCCGAACGCGAGGCCCGGCGTCGCGCCCGGGATATGCTCTGCCGGTTCGGGCTCGAAGACCGTTTGCATCACGAGCCCTCGCAGTTGTCGGGTGGTCAGCAACAGAGAGTGGCCATTGCCCGTGCCCTGGTCAACCACCCTCCGCTGCTGTTTGCCGACGAGCCTACAGGAAATCTGGATTCCCGAACGAGCGTGGACGTTCTTCGCATCTTTCAGCAACTCAACGAGGATGACGGCCTTACCATCATCCTGGTAACGCACGACGCCAACGTGGCCAGGTTCGCCCGACGGGTCATCCATATCCGCGACGGTGCGATCTCGAACGGGTCGGGTTCCGACAATGACTATACGCAAACGGCTTCCGTGTCAGAGTGCGTGGAGAACGGAGCCTGCATATGAGGATCGTGCGTACATCCCTGACCGCCATGAGGGCGTTGCGGCGGAATCCCATGCGGGCGACGCTGACAACGCTGGGCATCGTGATCGGCGTCGGGGCCGTCATCGCTATGATGGAGATCGGCGCGGGTTCCTCGGCGCAGATCCAGAAGGGCATCTCAAGCATGGGTGCGAACGTGCTGCTGATCATGCCCGGTACCGCGTCAACGGCGGGTGTTACTCTCGGCGCTGGCAGTGCGACCACACTGACTCCGCAGGACTGCGATGCGATCCTTCGCGAATGCCCAGCGGTTCGCACGGCTGCCCCGGTTGTGCGGGCCCGCACCCAGGTCGTCTACGGGAGCCGCAACTGGGAGCCTAATTCGATTTATGGGACGACCGCCGCTTTCCTGGAAGTCCGGCAACTGGGCCCCATGGCGCAGGGAAAGATGTTCACGGACAGGGACATCCTCAACGGAAACCGGGTATGCGTCATCGGTAAGACCCTGGTGCAGGGACTGTTTCAAGGCTCCTCGCCCATCGGCAAGGAGATCCGCGTCAAAAACGTGACCTTTCGGGTCGTCGGAGTCCTGAGGAACAAAGGGGCCAACATGATGGGAATGGATCAGGACGACATCCTCATTGCCCCCTGGTCTACGATCAAGTACCGGGTGACCGGTTCGTCGCTGGGAACATCCAACCAGAGTATCAGCAGCAGCTCGAGCAGCAGTTCGGTGAACACGTTGAGCAATCTCTATCCCGGCGGCCAGGCGAGTCTTTATCCGGAGCGGTCGGCCGTTCAGACGGCCAACAGCCCGATGCTGGTACGGTTCACCAACGTCGACCAGATCCTCGCTGTCGCCCGCAACACCCAATCGATTCCCGCCGCAATACGGCAAATCAAGGAGGTGCTGCGCCGCCGGCATCACCTCCACCCGAATGACCCGGACGACTTCGACATACGGGACATGACGGAGATGAGCAACATGCTCACCTCAACGACGTCACTGATGACCAATCTGCTCCTCTGCGTGGCGACGATCTCGCTCATCGTCGGAGGCGTCGGGATCATGAACATTATGCTGGTCTCAGTAACCGAGCGCACCCGCGAAATCGGACTGCGTATGGCCGTGGGCGCCCAGCCGCGCGACATTCTGCGACAGTTTCTGGTCGAAGCGGTCGTCTTGTGTCTGCTCGGCGGGGCAATCGGGATCGCGCTGGGGCGGGGGGCCTCAATCCTTGTTCGGATGCTGCTCGGCTGGCCGACGGCATTGTCCGTTGGAGCCATCGTGGCCGCGGTGGTGGTTTCAGCGGGCGTCGGCATCTTGTTTGGCTACTATCCGGCATGGAAAGCCTCCCGGCTCGATCCTATCGAGGCGCTCCGGTACGAGTGATGAGCATCGCAAGACGCCGGCGCAGTGCTGCTACCACAGCCGTGCGGTGAATGGTGGAGGTGTTCAATGAGAAGATCATCAGTATGGGCGATCTGGATCGCCGCAATGGCCACCGGCGGATGCACCATCGGGCCGAACTACGAGCGCCCGGGTCTGCCGATGCCAGCCGGATGGAGCGGTCTGCAGTCGGATGCGGCAGTAACTCAGCCCTCCAGCCCGACCACCCGGCCCACCAGTAAAGCCTACGATGTCGTCATGTGGTGGAAGAGGCTGAACGATCCGGCGCTCGATTCGCTGATCAGCCGGGCCGTCGAATCGAACCTGGACTTGAGAATCGCCACGGCTCGTGTCCGCGAGGCCAGGGCGCAGCGCAATTCGGCGGCTTCCGGACTCTGGCCGCAGATCGGCCTGTCCAGCAGTTACAACTACAGCGGCGGCAGCCTGAATACCGGTCGAGAGTCATCGGGCGGGACCGGATTGGCCAAAGAGGCGAGGAATACGGCAGTCAACTCGGCCATCCAATCGCTGGCGAACGGTCAGGACATCGACCCTGCTCAGATTGCTGCCGGTACGGCCAAGCAGGTCCTTACCCAGGCCATAAACAACAAGCTCACCGACGACGGTCAGAGCTCGCATCGCGGCCAGAACATGTTCCAGGCCGGGTTCGACGCAAGCTGGGAACTGGATGTATTCGGCGGCGTCCGGCGAGGAGTCGAGGCGGCAGACGCAGACATCGCGTCCTCCATCGAGGATCGACGAGCCGTGACCGTGTCGCTGGTGTCGGAAGTGGCCCGCGAGTATGTCCAGTTAAGAGGCTACCAGCGACGATTGATGATCGCCTTCAAGAACATCGAGGCGCAGCGGAAAACGGTCGAGCTGACCCAGGAAAGGCTCTCGGTGGGTTTCACGAACGACCTGGAGGTGGCGCAAGCCAAAACGCAGCTTGCCACGACGACATCCCAGGTGCCCGTTCTGCAGGATGCGATTCGCCAGACCATCTACCGCTTGAGCATCTTGCTTGGACACCCGCCGGGTGCGCTGGTGCCGGAACTCGAAAAAGCCGCGGAGATTCCCGCCAGCCCACCCGACGTGCCCATCGGCCTGCCTTCAGACCTGCTCCGCCGCCGACCGGATATCTGTTCAGCCGAACGTCAACTGGCGGCGGCCACCGCGCGGATCGGCGAAGCAGTCGCCGACTTGTTCCCGAAGTTCTCTCTCACGGGTGCCTTCGGGACCCAGAGCCGGGATGTCCGCTATATGTTTGATCGCAACAGCCTCGTGTGGTCGGTCGGACCGGCAGTCTCCTGGCCGATCTTTCAGGGCGGAAGGATCCGCGCGAACATCGAGATACAGAACGCCCGCCAGGAGCAGGCTCTGGCCACGTACGAACAAACCGTGCTGAACGCACTCAACGAAGCTGAGGCCGCGCTGTCCGCCTATTCGAATGAGCAGATACGCCGCCAGACCCTGCAGGAAGCCGTCCAGACAAGCCAGCAGGCGACCGAGTCGAGCACACAGCTCTACGTCCGCGGAATGACGGCCTTCCTGAACGTACTCGATGCACAACGTTCGCTGTATGTCACCGAGGAGGCCCTCGTCCTGAGTGATACCGCCATCATTACTGACCTGATTGCCCTGTACAAGGCCCTCGGCGGAGGATGGGAGGAATGATTGATCCAGAAGTGAACGACTGCGGGTGGATGGATCGATGCACGTCCCTCGCACCCAGAACGAAGTCAACGGCCTGTGCTCAATCCTCCCGAGATACGCTCATACGGGGCTCCGAATCCCCATGGCATTTATCATATTCGCGTTCCGTCCTTCGCCACATTGACCATACGGCGATCGCGGCTGGTGGCGACCCTCCTCGTTACGCTCGATACCGGAGCCAGGATAACGACTTCCAATGCGTATACGTGGACTCCGCCCCAGCCGACCCTCCCAAGCCTGATCGTCCGGACAAGCGGCTCGAACAACATCAATCTCAATGGGTTCAGTAGCCTGCTCTCCGAAGCCAGCACGTCGTGCAATTTTAATCCACCAGGGACCCCTTATCCCTGGCCTTCGGGCACTTCGGACGTTGATATCGCCGATTCCTATCCTACGGGGTTGGACGGTCTGGTGCACGTGACCGGAATGTCAGCCATCGCAACCCTCGGTTCGGGCTTTACAACGCACGGCGCGTTTATTATTGAGGGTTCCGTAAACATCGGGAGCAACTCCGTATTGACGCAACTTACCCCCCGTTGAATAGCGTAACCCCTTAATCACCAAGAAGTTGAGTGCGGATTGGGAT
>DATIKE010000121.1:0-6147 GCA_035477895.1 Phycisphaerae bacterium | reverse complement strand
GTGATCCAGCGTGAAAATCAGGGGAGCACGGGTTTCGGGAAGGGGGTGGCCGTCCCGCACGTGAAGCACCCGGCGGTCAAGAAGATCGTGGCAACGATCGCGCGTTCCAGCGCGGGCGTCGACTTCGCCGCTCTCGATCGTGCTCCGGTTTACATCGTGGTCCTGTTGCTCAGCCCACCGGACAACCCGGACCAGCATCTGGCGGCGATGGAAAACATTTTCCGCCATCTGCAGCGGGACAACTTCCGCCGCTTCCTCCGGCAGGCGTCGAAGAAAGAGGAAATCATCGACCTGATAAAGGAAGCCGATGAGCTTTCCGAGGGTTGAGTGTAACCATCGAGTGCACCTTGGAAGTATCGCGGACGGTCACGATTCCCAACGAGCAGGGTCTGCACGCAAGGCCGGTCATGCGTTTCGTGGACATTGCCAACCAGTTTCGCTCGCGCATCCTGGTGAAAAAAGGGGACCGGCTGGTCGACGGCAAGAACCCCATGGAGATGATGCTCCTGGAGGCGACCAAGGGGACGCAGTTGGAGCTGGTGGCCGACGGTGAGGATGCCGACAACGCAGTGGTCGCCTTGGCTGCGCTCATCCAGGAAGGATTCGGCGAAATGGCACCTCCTGCGGCCTGATACCCCGTCGGGGCACCGGCCGCCGCTCGGAGAACTCGGGCGGCTGTGAAGAATCAAGGCGATGGAGATCAAAAAGGGTATTGCGGTTTCTCACGGCGTGGCGATCGGGGTGGTCTTTGCCCTGGACGCCGAGGAATACCACATTCCGCAGTCCCGCGTCGCCCCGGAGCAGATCGCGACGGAACTCGAGCGGCTCACCGCCGGGTTCGAGGACTCGCTCGTCGAAGTGAACGCCCTGCGGGACAACACCGCCCGCCAGCTCGGCCAGGACGTCGCCTCGATCTTCGATTTTCATCACGGGGTACTGAGCCAGGCCCACCTCCGCGAGCAGATCGCCGGCCTGATTCGGGATCGGAGCTACGCGGCCGCCTACGCGGTGCGCGAGGTCCTGCGGCGATACCAGCGCCGGTTCCTGAGCATGCAGGACGAGCTGCTGCGCGAACGGGTGCGGGATATCCGCGACATCGAGCGGCGGCTTCTGCGGCGTCTGTGCGGCAAGGGGGTGCAGGCCCTGTCCGACCTGCCCGACGGATGCATTCTGGTCGCGCATGATCTGTCCCCGTCGCAGACCGCCCACCTGGCACAGACCAGAGTCACCGGCGTGGCCATGGACGGCGGGGGTCTGACCTCGCACACCGCCATCGTGGTGCGCTCGATGGGCATCCCCGCGGTGATGGGTCTCAAGGATATATCCACCGCGACCAGCCCCGGCGACATGGTGATCCTCGACGGGACCAAGGGGCTGGCGGTTGTCCGGCCGAATGAGGACATGCTGAATGAGTACCGCGCGGAGGAACAGCGGATCCGGGCCGCCGTCACCGTGCTGCTCGAGCTGCGCGACAAGCCGGCCGACACGCCCGACGGCGTGCACATCTCACTGCGGGCCAACATCGAGTTTCCCCACGAGGTCTCGATGTGCCTGCAGAAGGGGGCCGCGGGCATCGGCCTGTACCGCACGGAGTTCCTGCATCTTCGCAGCGAGGAGGAGCCGACCGAGGATGAACACTACGAGGCCTATCACTCGGTAGTCCGGACGATGGGCAACAAGCCCGTTACCATCCGCACACTGGACCTGGGGGCGGACAAGTACACCCGGACGCAGGCCCGCGAGCCTGAGCGCAATCCGTTCCTCGGCCTGCGGTCGATCCGCTACTGCCTGCAGAACCTGGACCTGTTCAAGGTGCAGTTGCGGGCGATCCTGCGGGCGTCGGCGGAGGGGGACGTGAGCATCATGTTCCCGTTGATCTCCAGCCTGATGGAGCTGCGGCAGGCCAAGATGGCGATGGCGGACGCGATGGAGGATCTGGAGGAGGAGAGCATTCCCTTCCGGCGCAACATTCCGGTGGGGATCATGGTCGAGACACCGGCCGCCGCCCTGCAGCTCCGCGAGCTGCTCCGCGAGGTGGACTTCATCAGCATCGGGAGCAACGACCTGATTCAGTACACCCTGGCCGTCGACCGCGGCAACGAGCGTGTGGCGCCGCTGTACACGGCGTCTCACCCGGTGATTCTGCACCTGTTGCGGGACATCGTCCGCCGGGCGGCGCAAGCCGAACTGCCCTGCAGCCTCTGTGGTGAGATGGCCGGCGAGCCGATGTATACTCTATTCCTGCTGGGGATCGGCCTGAGACGATTCTCGATGGCCCCGGCGGACATCCCGGAGATCAAGAAGATCATCCGGTCGACGACTCTGGCCCGGGCCGAACGGGTCGCGAGGCGGGCGCTGACGTTCGACACGGATCGGCAGGTGAGCAATTACTTGCGGGACGAGACCCGCAAGATCGCCCCGGACTCGATGTAGGCGGGGCACCAAGGACTAATGTGCCGGGCGGGCCGAGGCGGCCCGCGCCGGCTGGACAGATATCGGGCCCCATTCGCCGGATGCGGAGGGGGCGACACGGAAATCCGAAACGAAGGAAAGAGGAAAACAGGAGCGAGTTGCGGTACAGGGTAGCCATCCGTTTTGTGATTCAAGGCGACCTGCGGTTTATCTCGCACCACGACACGATGCGCCTTTTCGAGCGGGCTTTGGCCCGTGCGAGGCTGCCAGTGCGATTCTCGATGGGGTTCAATCCCCGGCCGGGGATTTCGCTACCGCTGCCCCGCCCGGTCGGGGTGGCCAGTGACGATGAGTTGCTGGTGGTCGAGTTGTGCGAGCCGACGGAACCGTCCGAGGTTGTTGCGCGGCTGGCCCGACAGGCACCCGAGGGAATGAAACTGCTGCAGGCCCGGTATCTTGATACCGGAGCCGCCGTTCAGCCGGAGCAGGTCACCTACGAGGTGGGTTTTGCTCCCGAGTATGAGTCGGCTGTTGCCGCAGCGGTGGGCAAGCTGTTGGCTTGCGACCAGTGGTGCATCGGTCGCCGAGGCAACCAGGATCGCGCCGATAAGATCGTCGATCTGCGGGCTTACCTTCTGGCGGCCTCGGTGGATGGCGGTGTTCTGCGGTGGACGGCCCGGGTCACGACCGGCGGATCGGTTCGACCGGCGGAGATGCTTTCGGCCTGTGGTCTCGACCCGGCCTCCTGGCGTCACCGCGTACGACGGACGGAAGTCCGCTGGTCGGCTTTCTCCACCCCGGATTGAAGCTCACCCGGCCCCGCGACGCCTCCCCGCCGCGTGTCATACCGTTCCTCGATCCGCAGCATTGAGAGCAGGAGTCCATGACTGAATCCAACAAGAACGAGACGTCTTCAAGCAAGAGCGATTCAAACCCGACACCCGGTCCGGCCCAGCGAGGAGGGCGGCGTCGGCCGCAACGCGATTCTCGCTCAGCCCCGTCGGAGCCGCGTGCGGCCTTGGCGGCGGCCTTGACGGCCGGGGTTGTGCGCCCGCCATCCCGTCCGCCGCCGGCTCCGGCGGTGGAAGGGGATGATTTCGGCATCAACATTTTCCCGCCGGAGGAGTTGCCGGTATCCCCGGCGCCTGCGGCCGCGGCGATCGAGGGCTCGGCGGGCGGGGGAGGCGGCCAGGCAACGCCGGAACCGCGGGCCGGCCGACCACATCGCCGAAGAGGAGGCCGGGGACGGGGCCGATCCAAGCCCAGTCAGGAGGCCCCGGATCGGAAACCGTCCGAGGAGAAGGCAACCGCGGCCTCCACGGGTGACAGACCGCCTGCCTCATCGCAGGCGGACAGGCCGCCCTCATCGGCCGAGAAAGCCCTCAACGCGCCGCCGGGCGAGTTGCCCGCAAACGGGCCCGCCGATGGGGGTGCCTCGCGTCGTCGTCGGCGACGGCCTCGTCGGCGTGGAGGGCAGAGCGCCGCCGAGGGTCAGCCGGCCAAACCGTCCTCCGGCCCGATGCCGGCCAAGCCGGCGACTCAGCCCGCCGTCGCGGCTGTTCCCACTGATGATGACGAGGATGAGCCCGTGGTGCCGAACGGGTCGGGCGATCGGGTCATGTTGATCAATGTGTCCGAGGGCGAGGAGTGCCGCATCGCGATCATGCACCAGGAGCGGATCGAGGAACTTTTTATCGAGCGAATCAGCGACAAGTCGCACGTCGGCAACATCTACAAGGGCCGGGTCACCAACGTCGAGCCGAGCATCCAGGCGGCTTTCGTCGATTTCGGTTTCCCCAAGAACGGGTTTCTTCACATCAGCGACCTTTTGCCGCAATACTTCCCGCAAGGCATGCAGCAGTCGGAGGAGGTGGGCCGCAAGACCCCTCGCCGCGATCGTCCGCCGATCCAGAAATGCCTCCGCCGGGGCCAGGAGGTGATCGTTCAGATCATCAAGGAGGGAATAGGCACCAAAGGGCCGACGCTGACCTCCTACATCTCGATCCCCGGCCGATACCTGGTCATGATGCCGGGGATGAACCGGCTGGGCGTCTCGCGGAAGATCGAGGACGACGAGGTTCGCCGCCGCATGCGCCGGTTGCTGGAGGATCTCAGTCTGCCTCGAGATATTGGTTTCATCATGCGGACGGCCGGCGTGGACCGGACCAAGCGGGATCTCCAGCGAGATCTGAACTACCTGCAGCGATTGTGGAAGGTGGTCGCCGAGCGGATCAAGAACGACCGGGCTCCCTGCGAGCTCTACCAGGAGTCCGACCTGGTCATCCGCACGATCCGCGATGTCTACTCGTCGGACTTTAACAAGATCGTGGTCGACTCGGAGGTGGTGGCCGACAAGGTCCGTGACTTCCTTGCCATCGCCATGCCCCGGGCCTCGATGCCGGTCGAGGTCTACTCCGGTCCGATTCCGCTCTTTCACAAGTACGAGATCGAGACGGAGATCGACCTCCTGAATCGCCGACAGGTGCCGTTGCGGTCGGGCGGGTCGCTGGTGATCGACTCGACCGAGGCCATGGTGGCCATCGACGTCAACAGCGGGCGTTTCCGCGACCACGAGGACGCGGAGGAGACCGCGTTCCGCACCAACATGGAGGCCGCCGAGGAGATCGCCCGGCAGCTCCGGCTTCGCGATCTGGGCGGGCTGATCGTCTGCGATTTCATCGACATGCGGCACGACAAGAACATCCGGGCGGTCGAGCGGGAGGTCCGCGATGCCCTTCGCAAGCACAAGGAGCGGGCCCGGTGCCTGAGAATCAGCCAGTTCGGGATCATGGAGATCACCCGCCAGCGCATGCGGCCGTCCATCAAGCGGAGCGTCTACCAGGACTGCCCGGGCTGCCACGGAACCGGCATGGTCAAGAATGCCGAGTCGATGACGCTGGATGTGGCTCGCCTGTTGCGGATCGCCCTTCACCATGAGCAGGTTCGGAAGGTGTCGGTGCGCGTCCCGCCGAGTGTGGCGTTTCATCTGCAGAACCACAGGCGGGAGGTGCTTCACCGGCTGGAGAAAGAAAGCGGCGTGCAGATCATCATCCACGGCGATCGCCACATGGGGCTGGACCAATACGTGTTTGAATGCTTCGATCGCCGGGGCGGCGTTATCAAGGTGATGCAGAGTGCCGAGTCGGCTCGGCCGGGCGCGCTCCCCCATGGACGCCAGCCGCAGGCCCCGGCTCAGCAGGAACATGTGTGGCAGCTCGATACGCTGGACGAAGTGATGGATTGACGCGGAATCCCCTCGTTCGGGGCTGATACGCTCGTCGATGGGGGTCCTTGCCCGTTCCGCGCCGCCAAGCGCGGCGAATGGGCGAGCTGGTCTGCCTGGTCACAGAAACGTCAAGCCGCCGGTCGTTAAAACGCTGGCGAGGAAGTTGGCCAACTCAGCGGAGATCAGGCTCGAATTGAGCTGACCGCTGACAAAGCCAAAAAGGCCGTCCTTGGCCGCCTGCCGGAATGTCTGACCGCATCCCGTCGAGGCCAGAACCGCCGAGATCGCCAATGCGGTCAACACCATCCGCAGCCTGATCCTGAATCTCATCATCGCGCACTCCATGCGAAGCCGTGCGGCAGTTTCTCCGTGGCGTCAGGCCCCTGGCGGCCGTCGTGTCGGCCTGCGGGCGGGGTCTGGCCGGCGGCCATTATACCATTCAATCCGTGGCAAGGCAGCCGCGGCCAGACGATGCCAGCGGCGAAGAATAGTCTTCGGGGCAGTATTTC
>DATIKE010000120.1:0-19501 GCA_035477895.1 Phycisphaerae bacterium | reverse complement strand
GACAGCGCGAACGGGTTTTTGAACGCGATCGGTACCTACCCGGCGGGCTGGCCGGTGCGGATGGTCTGGGAGCACGACGGACAACAGATCTCCAGGACGATCGAGCTGGATCGTTTGCCGGCGAAGCTTCCGCCGCGTCTGGCGAGCGCGTTCAAGACCGACGAGATTGTGACCCGGGCGGCGGCCGAGGCCGCGGCGTCGCAGCCGGTGGAGCCGATGCCACCGGGCAACGAATCGAGCAGTTCCATCGCCCGCGTGCAAGCCGCCACCGTGCAGTTGTACGGGGCCGCCATCGGACGCGAGTCGGGTTATGCCACCGGGGTCATCGTTTCGCCGGACGGATACGTGCTGACGGTCGTCTCGCTCGTGCTCGAAGCCCGGCGTCTGAGGGCGGTCACAAGCGACGGCCGCGTCTGGCGTTGCGAGGTTGTCCACCGCGACGAACGCCGGCAACTGGCTTTGTTGAAGTTGGCTGCCTACCCGGAAAACGTTGACACCGCCGCTTCGCTGCGGGACCAGACGGCACCGGCGCGGTGGGAGCCGCCGCAGCTTCCGGATGAAGCCGCCGGGCAGACAGGCGACGCGATCCTGGTCATCGGCAATCCTTTCAAGGTTGCCCAAGGGGCTGAGTCACTAAGCGTGATGCGGGGGATTGTGGCCGGCCGGTGCACGTTGGATGCGACTGCCGGCACGCAAGAGGTGGCTTATCGCGGCGAGGTGCTCCTGCTGGACGTGGTGACGAGCAATCCGGGGTCGGCCGGCAGCCCGGTGGTCGATCTGGCCGGCCGCTGGGTGGGGCTGGTGGGCGAGATCGTCACATCGCGCCTGACGAACACGCACCTGAACTATGCGTACCCGGCTGCCGAAATCCGGGTGTTTCTGGACGAGGCCCGACCAACGTCGACCTCGACCGCACCGGCCGGTCGGCTGGAAGAGGTATTTGCGGGTCCCGGCTATCATGGTGTGCGGCTGTCGCGATTCGCGTATCGCCGGGCCTTGCCTTTCGTTCGCAGCGTGGTTGCAGGGTCGCCCGCCGCCAAGGCCGGGCTGAAGTCCGATGATCTGATCATCAGCGCCAACGGCGTCGCGATCGCGCAGTCGAGCGTGTTCGAGGAATTGTGCGAGCGCTTGCGAGCGGGCGACGAGTTGTCGCTGACCGTCAAGCGCGGCGACGTGCTGCTGCCGGTCCGCTTCACCCTGACGGAGATGCCCAAGTGAGGGCGATCGTGTCGATTTCGGTAATTGTTCTTGTCATGGCGGCCCACGTCTTGGCGCAGACCACGCCTGCGCTCGCGCAGGCGGACGGTCGCGATGCCTGGGGGGACCTGCTGCGCCAGGCGGCGGCGAAGGTGGCGCCGACGGTGGTGACCATCGAGACGGTGGGGGGCACGCAGTCCGTTGCGAAAGGGTCGGCCGCCAGCATGCCCTTGGCCAAGGCGGGATTTATCCTGGCCGATGGTCCGACGACCGGTCTGGTCTGGTCGGCCGACGGGTTGATCCTGACCAGCCAGTTCAATTTTCTGCGCGACCCGAGTGTGGTCACGGTCGTGCTGGCTGACGGTCGTCGGCTGGTGGGTGAGTTGCTGGCCCGCGACGAGGTTTGTGGCCTGGCCATGCTGAAGGTGGATGCGGCCAACCTGCCGGTGCCCGAGTGGCGACCGGATGATGAGCCGATACGCGTCGGCCAGACGGTAATGGCCCTGGGCCGCGGCTTCGGAGGCCCTGAGTGCTCGCTGAACGTCGGAATCGTCAGCGGGCTGAACCGCATGAGCGGCCTGGCGATTCAGACGGACGCGCGTCTGTCGCCGGGCAACTTCGGCGGGCCGCTGATCGACATCCAAGGCCGCGTACTGGGCATCTGTGTGTCGATGAGCCTGAGCGACGAGCCGATCGCGGGCGTCGAGTGGTATGACTCGGGGATCGGGTTTGCCGTGCCCCGGCCGCTGTTGCGTGTCAGCGTGGAGAGTCTTGCCGTGGGGCACAGTCTTCGCCGCGGCTTGTTCGGCGTGCGGCTGGATTCCCGCCCGAACATGCCGTTGCACGTCCGGCAGGTCGCCGACCCGTCTCCGGCGATGCGCGGCGGGATGCAGGCGGGGGATCGCATCCTGGCGGTCGGCGGGAGGCCGGTGAAGAGCTATCTGGATCTTAAAAGGGCGATTCGGGCGCGCCGGGCCGGCGAATGGGTGGACGTTCGCGTCCGCCGAGACGGCCACGACGTCGACCTGCGGCTCATGTTGGCCGTTTCCGAGGATATCGGCCCGCTGTCGGGCGAGCCGGAGTCGCAGCCGGGTTTTGCCGAGTCGGTTCCGCCGTAGTCCCCGCGGGGTCTACACCTTGAAGTACCGGGCCTCGGGGTGGTGGGCGACGAGGGCCGATGTGGACTGCTCGGGTTCGAGCTGAAACTCCTCGGTGAGGTTCACGCCGATGTCCTGCGGGCGCAGGAGCGGCCAGAGTTTGGCCTGGTCGTCCAGGCTGGGGCAGGCGGGGTAGCCGAAGCTGAACCGGCTGCCGCGGTAACCCTGCTGGAAGAGCTTGCGGATGTCGCGGGCGTCCTGGTCGGCGATGCCCAGCTCGACGCGGATCTGTTTGTGCAGGTACTCGGCCAGGGCCTCGGCGACCTCGACGCTCAGGCCGTGCAGGTAGAGGTAGTCGCGGTAGCGGTCCTCGGCGAACCATTGCCGGGCGACCTCGCTGGCCCGCGAGCCAGCGGTGACGAGCGACAGGGCGATCACATCGTACCGGCCGCCGGAACGCGGACGCCAGAAGTCCGCCAGGCACCAGAAGGGTTTCTTCTTCTGCCGCGGCAGATCGAGCCGGGCGACCACCAGCCCCCGGTCAACCGGGTCGTAGAGGTAAAGGGTGTTTCCGTCGCTCTGGCAGGGCCAGTAGCCGTAGACCGCCCTGGGCTGGATGATCTGTTCCCGCTCGCAGCGGGCGACGAGGTCGCGGTAGATCGGCCGGACCTCGGTGTTGACGTACTTCTCGAACTCCTCGAGCGGCCGGCCTTTGCGGCGGAACTGCCACTGCACCTGGAAGAGCATTGTTTCATTGATGAACGGCAGCACCGCCCGCAGCGGGATGTCCTCGATCACCCGCCGGCCCCAGAATGGCGGTTCGGGGATTGGCACGTCGATGGCGACGGCACTGCGGGCGGGGGGCGTCTCAATTGATTCGCTTTCGCCCACGCCGACCGGTGGTGACGCGGGAGGAATAGCCTCGACGGCCGGGCCGGCGGGAACCCGTTCGGCCGCCGCGGCCGCGCCGACGCTTACCAGCTCGCCGCTCGTGCGGTCGCAGATCCGCCGCATCAAATCCAGTCCGGCGAAGGCATCCTTCGCGTAATGCAGCTCGCCGTGGTACAGCGGCCGCAAGTCGTGCTCCACGTATCGCCGGGTCAGGGCGGCCCCGCCCAGGATGACCGGCGGGGCCATGCCCCGCTCGTTGAGCACCAGCAGGTTGTCGCGCATCACCTGCGTGCTTTTGACCAGCAGACCGCTCAGTCCGATCGCGTCCGCCTTCTTTTCCTGCCAGGCATGGATGATCGTCTCGACCGGTTGCTTGATGCCCAGGTTGTGCACGGTGTAGCCGTTGTTGGTCAGGATGATGTCCACGAGGTTTTTTCCGATGTCGTGCACGTCGCCGCGGACCGTGGCCAGCACGATCGAGCCCTTGCCAGTGTCCGCGGTGCGGTCCATGAGCGGTTCGAGCCAGGCGACCGCGGCCTTCATGGTCTCGGCCGACTGGAGCACGAACGGCAATTGCATCTGCCCGGACGCGAACAGCTCGCCGACCGTCTTCATCCCGGCCAGCAGGATCTCGTTGATGACCGCCAGCGGCGAGTACTTCGCCACGGCTTCCTCCAGGTCCTGCTCTATGCCGGTCCGGTCGCCGTCGACGATTCGGTTCTTGAGCCGATCCTCGATGGCGGCCGATCGCCGGGTGACTTTCTCGCGCGGGGCCTTGTCGTCAGGAAAGCGGCCGATGAAGTCAACCAGCGGGTTGTATCCGTCGGTTTGTTCGTCGAAGATCAGCCGGCGGGCGATCTCGCGGAGCTGCTCGTCGATCTTGAACAGGGGGGCGATGCCGGCCGCGTGGACAATGGCCGCGTCGAGCCCCGCTTCGCGGGCGTAATGCAGAAAAACGCTGTTTAGCACGTGCCGGGCCGCCGGTTTGAGGCCGAAACTGACGTTGCTGACCCCGAGCAGCGTGTGGCACTCGGGCATATCCTGCTTGATTCTCCGGATCGCCTCGAGCGTCTCCAGGGCCAGCTTCCGATCATCGGCGTTACCGGTGCAGATCGTGAAGGTCAGCGGGTCGAAGAGGATATCGCCCGGGCGGATTCCGTACTTCCGCGTGGCCAGCTTGAACAGCCGGTGGGCGACCTCGACCTTGCGATCGGCGGTCTTGGCCATCCCCTCCTCGTCGATGGTCAGCGCTACCACCGCCGCCCCGTACCGCCGACACAGGGGCAACACATCTTCGCAGCGTTTTTCGCCGTCCTCGAGGTTGACGCTGTTGACGACGCACTTGCCGGGCGCGAGTTTCAGGGCCGCCTCGATCACCGGCGTCTCGGTCGAGTCGATCATCAGCGGGCAGGTGACCTCGGTCGCCAGCCGGGCCATTAGCTGCTCCATGTCCGCCTGCTCGTTGCGTCCGACGTATGCGACGCAGACATCGATCATGTGGCTGCCGTTTTTCACCTGTTCGCGGGCCATCCGGACCATTCCGTCGACGTCCTCGGCCGCCAGGAGTTCCCGGAACTTCTTGGAACCGTTGGCGTTGGTCCGCTCGCCGACGATGAGAAAACTGTTCTCCTGCCGCAGGCTCATCGCCTGGTACAGGCTGGAGGCGCTGGGTTCAATCTGCGGCGAACGCGGCCCGGGCGCCCGTCGGTTCACGGTTTCCACCACCCGCCGCATATGCTCGGGCGTTGTCCCGCAGCACCCGCCGACGATGTTCACACCGTCGGTCTCGACGAACTCCAGCAGCCATCGGGCCAGTTCTTCCGGCGTCAGCGGATAATACGGCTCACCCTTGACGATCTGGGGCAGGCCGGCGTTCGGCTGGACGCTGATCCGCCGCGTGCAGTGGGCGGCCAGGTAGCGGACGTGTTCGCTCATCTCCTGTGGGCCGGTCGCGCAGTTCAGACCGATCACGTCGATCTGAGGGTAGGCCTCGAGCGTTACCAGGGCCGCGGCGATGTCCGTTCCGACCAGCATCGTGCCGGTCGTCTCGACCGTGATCTGGACCATGATTGGCACGCGGCGGCCGTACTCGGTAAATACCCGCTCGGCCGCACAGACCGCAACCTTGGCCTGAAGGATGTCCTGGCAGGTCTCGAACAGCAGGGCGTCGACTCCGCCGTCCATCAGTCCGCGGACCTGCTCGGCATAGTTCTCGACCAGGGCGTCGAAGGTGATCTGCCGCAGGGTGACCAGTCGGGTGCCCGGGCCGGCCGCCCCGATCACAAACCGCGGATGGTCCGGCGTCGAATACTGCCGGCACGCGTCACTGGCGATCTCGGCCGCCATTCGGTTCAGCGTTCGGACCTCACTCGCCAGGCCGAACTCTCCCAGCACGATCCGATTCGCTCCGAATGTGTTCGTCTCGACCGCGTCACACCCCACCGCCAGAAATCGGGTGTGGATCTCGCTAATTACCTCCGGCCGGGTCCGGCAGAGAATTTCCGGGCAGTTCTCGTGACCAGCGTAGTCCGCGAGGCTAAGACTGCAGGCGTGCACGCTCGTGCCCATGGCCCCGTCAAAGACCAGGGCCCGCCGCTCCAGTGCTTTCAGAAATGGTGAGGTCATACTGGTTATAAGTCTAGAACTCCGGGGCCGGTTCGGCCAACCCGGGATTATCGGCTCCGCGGCCTGTCGGCCATATTCCGTGATATCGACCAAGTCCACGGGTCAGTTGCACCTGCCGATATATCAACGCAGTATCGGGGCGTGGTATGAACCGAACGGGCTGGGCGGGCGGTGTATTCCCGGGCCTGCCCTGGCGTTCGTAGTCGCGCGGGCCGGCTTGTCCAATGTTCACCCGGTCAGATAAAATGACTGCCGGCGGTTTGGCGGTCCGGCATGTTGTTTCGGAATGTGGAGTGTTCGGCATGAAAGCGGCGTGTGGCATCGTGGTGACGGTTATGCTTGTTAGCCTGGGACTCTGTTGGGCGTCCTCGCCGGCGGCGAACAACCCGATCGAGAACGGCTCGTTTGAGATCGTCGGCCCTATCGGTGACATCGGCGCCCCGCGGGACTGGGAAGGGTTGGCCATGGGCACCATCCCCGCGGTCGTCCGGGACTGCGAAGTCGCTCATGACGGCCGTTGTTCGCTCAAGGTGATCAGCGATAAGCAGGTGCTGACCAACGCCATCCAGACCGTTACGCTCGAACCCGATCAGGCGTATGTCCTGACCGGGTGGATCAAAACCGACAAGCTGGAAGTCTCGGAAAACGCCGACATGTACGGCACCCTGGTCGTGGTTCCTGAGCCGGTCATGGACGAAAACCTTATGGTCAAGGGGCCCAACCACAACGGCACGACGGACTGGGTACAGGTGCGGGTGGATTTCAAGTCCAGCCCCGACGGCAAAATGAACATCCTGTGCAGTTATTGCGGGCAGGGTGTGGCCAAAGGGACGGTCTGGTTCGACGACCTGCGGATCGTTCCGGCCTCGCAGGCGCCGGCCACCAGTTCCGCGCCGGCCGCCAGCCGGCCCGCGTCGCGCCCGGCCTCCAAGCCGGCCGCGACACAGCCCGGCATGGGGCACTGACGGAAGTCGGCTCCTGCCGGGCCGCGACAGGATGCTTGAGAGAGTGTTTGAGAAGTCAACGGACATTCCAAACCGCGACCGCAAGGGAGCGTAAAACACAAGCGGAAGACGGCCGCTTCCTCACTCACGGGCGCTTCGGGCAGGGCTTCGCCCACGCGCTCCGAGACGCGGGGCGCCTCTGCAAGGCTTTCTCTCGGATGTCCGCCCCCTTATCATTCCGAACATGAGAAATCATTCATGCATTATCGGAGCGGCCGGGCTGCTGGTCGGGCTGTTTGGTGCTCCCGCGCAAGCGGAGCATGCGAAAACCGCGCGGTTCGTTCAGGATCGCTTCGCCATCGGGTTCTGGGTCGATCCGCCGGCCGACGAGAACATGGACGCCCATTACGCCCGGATCGCCCGGGCGAACTTCACGCTTGTCCTTGGCGGTTTCGGCGCTAGGACGCCACAGGCAGTCGATCGCCAGCTCAAGCTGTGTGCGAAACACGATCTGAAGGCGCTGGTCGCCTCGCGCGATGTCCCGCCGGAGGAGTTGCCCACCAGCCCGGCCTGCTGGGGATACCTGGTCAAGGATGAACCTTACGTCAAGGATTTCCCCGACCTGACCGGTCGCGTCGCGGCCATCCGCAAGGCCCGGCCAGGCAAACTGGCCTACATCAACCTGTTTCCCAGCACGGCCGGTGCCGATCGGCTCGGGGCTCCCACCTATGATGCCTACGTGGAGCAGTTCGTCCGCGACGTGGACGTCGATGTGCTCTCAATGGACTACTACCCGCACATGACGCCCGAGCGGGATACGCGGAACACCTACTGCGAAATTCTGGAGGTGATGCGGCGGGTTTCGCTCGAACGCGGCATCCCGTTCTGGAACTTCTTCAATACCATGCCCTTCGGCCCGCACTTCGATCCGACAGAGGCTCAACTCCGCTGGCAGATCTATACGTCGCTGGCCTACGGGGCCAAGGGCGTGCTTTACTTCTGCTACTGGACGCCGAAGGGCGATGAGTTCCCCAAAGGCGGGGCGATCATCACCGCCGAAGGCCGACCCACGCGCCACTACGACCAGGCCACACGGATCAACGGTTCGGTGAAGAAACTCGGCCCGGTGCTGATGCAGCTCATCAGCACCGCGGTGATCCGCATCCTGCCGGCCGATGATCCCGCCACGAAGCTGAAGGACACTCCGATACGCACGCTCACGCCCGGAGATTACCTGATCGGCATCTTCCGTCACGTCGACGGCCGGCGAGCGGCACTGCTCAACAACTACCGCCACGACTACACCGCATGGCCGACGGTCGAATTTGACACCGGGGCCTCGCAAGTGATGGAGGTCAGCCGGCACGATGGAACGATCTCCCCGGTCATCGACGACAGCCCGGCGATGGAGGGCCTGCAGATCAGCCTGGATTCCGGCGAGGGGCGGTTGTTTCTCCTGCCTGCGAAATGAACTGCTCTTGCCCTCAGCTTGGGCATCACTTTCTCGGCAACGAGAATCTTGGCAAGGCCGCGGGATTCCTGCGTCAACGGCAGGACCTCCGCGTTCACCGTCATGTTCAGAGCCAGGTCCCGGTGCGGGTAAGCCGGGCTCATCAGTTCCGTCAGGACTTCCGGTGAAATCAGCAGCCGGTGGTGTTCCCGCTGCGTCGCCCACCACAGTCGGCTCTGATCTCGCCGATAGATGCTGGCGGCGTCCGCCTCTCGCCCAGTCGAGCCGCCGTGGCGACTTTGCGGACCGCAATTGAGAAGGAGTCTTGCGGACAACATGCGCGCCAATCGTACAGATCTCTGGCCGCAGGATTCTGTTCAGCCGACCGGAGGTTTTCGACCCTTCGAGTCATAGAGGATCTCGAAGGATCTGAGAATCTCACAGCCCAATGCCCCGCGATTCTTTTTCCCAATCATGGATATTTACTTCACTCCACCGCCCCCAATGGGTGGTGGTTTGATCAAGGTCGCAAACGGAGCGGGTTCCACTTGGACCGCTTGTTGGACCAAACGATAGAACAGCTTGCCGCGGGACGCCGACTTGCGACGGTTGAACCGGAAAGTGAACTCGTCGAGGTAGTAATCCAGATGACCCTGCCGAACTGCACCCTGATGCGTACCCAGCAACCAACGCTTCAGAAGCGAGACCACACGGTGAACCCGCGGCAACAGGTGCTCGCCCTCCGCTTGATGCCGCTGGACTTGCCGGTCGTGGATGTAGCCTTTCAGGCCCAGATAAGCGTTCAACCCGTCGGTACGCACCGTGCTGCCCGGTTCGACCGATTGCCCGATGAACCCGTGCAAGCTCGCTTTCGTCAGATCGGGGATGCAGCGGAGGCGGATTCGTCCAATGCCCTTGCCGTCTTCTTCGGCAGCAACGATGACCAGGGCCTTCTGCTCCGTCAGCCGGCCGATGACGCCGCGCTCTTGCGCTCCCCAGTAGGTTTCGTCCACCTCGACGGTGCCCCGAAGCCGATCCCGCCCTGGCCGTACCATCGCCCGACGGAGTTTGTGCAGCATCGCCCAAGCTGTCTTGTAGCTGCCCAAGCCCAACACGCGTTGCAACCCGAGGGCGCTGACGCCGTTCTTTTGACTGGTGACGTGCCAGATGGCCCGGAACCATGTCGCCAGAGGCAAGTGACTGTCCTGGAAAACCGTGCCGGCGGTGGCCGAAGCTTCGTGTCGGCAATTGTCGCATCGCCACAGGCTCCGGCGGATCGGCAAACCCTGCTGGCCGCCGCATCGCGGACAGACCCAACCGTTCGGCCAACGCAAGGCAACCAGGTAGGCTCGGCATGCTTCGTCCGACCTGAACCGATTCTCGAGTTCCATCAACGTGAGGGGGTAATCCTCGCTCATGGCGGAGCACACTACGGATTGGGGTTAGTGGAGTCAAGTAAATATCCCTATTCCCAATTGACTCCCTGCCTGTTGTCTCTAAATTGACCGCTGCAAGGAGGTGCCCCCATGCAGACCATCCATATCGTGGAACGGACGCTGCCGATGGCCTGGGAGAAGGCCGTCGTGTCCTGCTGGGAGCAGGGCGACCGCATTCCGACGCAGTATGACAAGCCCGGCGACCCCGCCAGCCGCGACGTCATCGTGATGGTCCACATCACCGAACCGCTGGCTGAGCCGCGCATCCATCGCGCGTTTCCCGGCGGGCTGGCCGACCTCGAAAAGTACCGGGCCGAGGTGCTCTACGGCGTGCACGACCACTGGATCAAGCCGGAGGAGGGCAAGTGGGAGTACACCTACCACGACCGGATGTTCAACTACCGCGTGCCGGGTCTTTCGCAGCCGATCGATCAGATCGAGCAGTGCATACAAATGCTCCGCGACTGCCCTCATACCCGCCGGGCCCAGGCGGTGACCTGGAAGGCCTGGGAGGACATCAGCGTTCACGACCCGGCCTGCCTGCAGCGGATGTTCTTCCGCGTCCACGACGGCCGGCTGAACCTGAACGTGCACATGCGCAGCAATGACGCGTTCAAGGCGGCGTTCATGAACATGTACGCGTTTATCGACCTGCAGGCCTGGGTGGCCGCCCGTGTCGGCATGCCCGTGGGCCGGTACGTGCACATCGCCGACTCGTTCCACATCTATGGCAGCTATTTCCATGAGTTCGAGGGATTCCTCAAACTGATCGGCTCGCGTTCTCCCGAGCAGCGGGTCTGGTCCACCGACGGGGCGGTGCCGATGTTCATCGAGGGCTGCGACGCCTTGCTGGCCGAGGACGACATGCCCGTGGAGAAAAAGGCCCTCGTCCGGCAGCGCAAGGCCGAACTCGAAGAGATGCTCGCGGCGGTGTAGGCTTTCGGACAATTCCTTCGCCGGTTCAACCGGTCGAACCTCCGGATGTTCCAGTCCTGGTGGGCGGCTATCTGCCGTCGCAGTCAGAAGGGTCGGATCAGCCTGGAGCGGATGAGCCGGATCGCCGCGCGATGGCTGCCGAAAGTCATCGTGCGACTCCGTGGATGGACGCGTAGACGGAGTGCGGGATCGCGCGGGATTCAGCTCCACGGCTCAGTTGGCGGCATCCCGCAACCGGATCGGGTGATCAGTCCTTGACCTCACGGTCGGCGGCCCAGAGCATGCCTCGGAAGGCGAGCTTCTGGAACATTTCCTGTTCGCAGGCCTTGGGGTCGTGGCCGAGGGCGGAGTAGAAGACGCGGCCTTTGCCCCAGTCCTGGGTCCACATCACCGGCATGGTCTGGCCTTTCCAGAGCCCGTTGGCCAGCACGTTCACCTTGGGGTTGTATTCGAGCACGTACTGCTCGTCGAAGATCATGAACTCGTCGATGCCCTCGGTGATCGGGCTCTTGTTCTCGGTGATGCTGACCTGGAAGGTGCGATACTTGGGGTGAGTGAGGAAGTATCCGCCGACGAACGCCCGCCAATCCGGGTCGCCGCGGAACGAGTCGGCCCCCGAGTGAAAGGTCACAAAACCCTTGCCGGAGGCGATGTGGTTCATGACCCCCCGTTTCTGGGCCTCGGTGATCTCGCCCATCGTCCAGTAAAAGACCACGAGGTCGTACGGGGCGATCTTGTCAGCCACCAGGACGTCGAGGTCCTCGTTGACGCGGGTGATGTCGAACTTCCCGGTTTTCTCCATGGCCGGCTGGAGCACGTCGCCGATGGCGACGCCCTTGTGAATCTTCCCGCCGGTCAGCAGCAGGGTCTTGATCTTGCCCGCCGCCGGTGGCGGGGCGTCCTGCGCGGGGAGGGGAAGAGCGAGAGCCGCAACCAGGGCGGCCAGGATCGTCATGACCGTGAACGTGCGCCGATTCATGATTGTGCTCCTGTCTTGGATTGGCTGAAACGTCGGCCCGGCCCGCTCATGTCAGGCCGGGCCGACATAGCATACGTCGTCCGGACGGCTCCGCCAAGCCGGTCCGACGGACGCGCGAACCGGCGCCCGAGCGGCCCCGGTTCCGGGTCCCGGCTGGTCCGACGTCCGCGCCTGCCGTGTGCCGTCGGGCGGCATTGAAAATCATTCACTTTCATGTATTCTTTACCGGTCGTTTCACCACCCCAATGGATGCGCTGTCTTAAAAAGTCTTTAGGAGGGAACATGTCGCAGCAGACCGACCGCACGGGAACCCCAGCAGATCTGCACAAGGGCCTGGACGCGATTTTCCGCCCCAAGTCGATCGCCGTACTGGGTGTGACCAACACCCCGGGCACCGTGCCGCACGACATCTTCGTGAATCTGCTTTCCGCCCGGTTCCAGGGGGTCGTGTACCCGGTTGCGCCGCGCAAGCGGCACATCGCCGGCGTGCGAGCCTACGACTACGTGCTGGACATCCCCGACCCGGTCGACCTGGCGGTCCTGGTGTTCCCGGGCGCGGTCTGCGAGCAGGCACTGAAGCAGTGCGCCGAGAAGGGCATCAAGGCAGCGGTCAT
Organism: Phycisphaerae bacterium; assembly: GCA_035477895.1. Classification (GTDB taxonomy): domain Bacteria; phylum Planctomycetota; class Phycisphaerae; order UBA1845; family PWPN01; genus JAPKGY01. The sequence continues at coordinate 7,332 of DATIKE010000120.1, read as the reverse complement.
CATCTCGGCCGGTTTCCGCGAGGTCGGCCCCGCGGGGCTGGAGCGGGAACAGCGAATCAAGGCGGTCGCGGCCGACCACGGCATGCGGCTGATCGGTCCGAACTGCCTCGGGGTCATCAATACCGAGCCGGACGTCCTGCTCAACGCCAGCTTCGCCCGGGCCATGCCCGCCGCGGGCCACATCGGGTTCCTCTCGCAGAGCGGCGCGCTGTGCACGGCCGTCCTCGACTACGCCCAGGGCAAGAATATCGGGTTCTCCAAGTTCATCAGCCTGGGCAACAAGGCCGACGTCGGCGAGGTGGACCTGCTGGAGTACCTGGCCGCCGACTCGCAGACCTCGGTGATTTTGATGTACCTGGAGGAGATGACTCGCGGCCGCGAACTGATCGCGGTCGCCAGCCGGATCACCCACGACGGCCCGACCCCCAAGCCGATCCTGGCGATCAAGGGCGGCCGGACCGCAGCCGGAGCCGCCGCCGCCCAGTCGCACACCGGGGCGCTGGCCACCTCGGACGTGGTGTGCAACGCGGTCTTCGAACAGGCGGGCATCATCCGGTCGCATTCGCTGGAGGAGATGTTCAACACCGCCCAGTTGCTGGCCTATCAGCCGTTGCCCAAGAGCAACAAGATGGCGATCGTCACCAACGCCGGCGGGCCGGGCGTGATGGCCACCGACGCGGCGATCGAGCGCGGCCTGGAACTGAGCAAGTTCTCCGTGGAAACGACTGCCAAACTGAAAAAGTCGCTGCCCGCGGCCGCGAACATGAAAAACCCCATCGACGTGATCGGCGACGCCCGCGACGACCGGTACATCGCGGCCATGGAAGCCGTCTTCGCCGATCCCGACGTGGACCAGGTACTGGTCATCTTGACGCCGCAGTCGATGACCAACATCACGGCCATCGCCCATGCGGTCGTCGACGTCCACAAACGTTTCAAGAGCAGCGGCAAGCTGCTGGCCTGCTCGTTCATGGGTGCCAAGGATGTTGCCCCGGGCATCCAGATTCTGCAGCAGGCGGCCATCCCGCATTACATTCTGCCGGAGTGGGCGGCCGACGCGATGGTCGACGCCGTCCGTTACCGCCGCTGGCTCAGCCGCGAAGCCGGCGGCGCGAAGCAGTACAAGGTTGACACCGCCGCCGCCGCCGCGATCATCGACCAGTCTCCCGACGGTTACATCGCCGAGGTGGACGCCCTGAACGTGCTCAAGGCCTACGGTTTCCCGCTGGTTGACTTCCAGATCACGTGCTCGGCCGACGAAGCCGCCGCCGCCGCCGAGCGGATTCGTTACCCGGTCGTCCTGCGGGTCGTCTGCCCGAAGATCATTCACAAGTTCGAGGCCCAGGGCGTCGTGCTCAACCTCCGCTCGGCCGATGCCGTCCGCAAGGCCTACGACACGATGCGCGAAAATATCCTCAAGATCGTCGCGGAGTCCGACATCAAGGGCATCCTGGTTCGCAAAATGATTCCGGCGGGCAAGGAAGTCATCCTCGGTCTGAACCGCGACCCGATCTTCGGGCACGTGATCATGTTCGGCTTGGGCGGCATTTACGTGGAGGCCTTCAAGGACGTGACCTTCCGCGTGGTGCCGATCGACGGACTGACCGCACGGGACATGGTCAACGGCCTGCGGGCCTCGGCGGTGCTGCGAGGGCTTCGCGGCGAGGAGCCGAGTGACACGGCGGCGATCGAGGACGCGCTCAACCGCCTGTCGCAACTGGCCACCGACTTCCCGCGAATCGCCGAAATGGACATCAACCCGCTGATCGTGCATTCGGCCGGCAAGGGCGCTCGCGTCGCCGACGTGCGCATCCGCCTGCAGACCAGGTAGCCGGTCGGGCTTGGAGTGCGTCCCGAAGCGGTCGCTTCTATAGCGCTGCCATGACAGCGTGGTGACGGTCCGGCAGCGGGATCGAGAGACGAGCGACCTTATTAACCGAAAAGGAGACCAGTCATATGGCAGACAAAGCAGTTCTCGAACGCGTCAAGAAGGTGACCGCCCGCGTGCTGGGTATCGATCCGGCCACGATCGAAGAAAGCGCCAACTTCGTCTTTGACCTGGGGGCCGAGTCGTCCCAGAGTATCGAGCTGGTGGCCGCTTTCGAGGAGGAGTTCGGCATCGAGATGGAGGAGGACGCCGCCCTGGCCGTCCAGACCGTCGGCGACGCCGCCAAGTTCATCGCCAAATACCTGTAGATCGAATTGGCCGATTGCTTCCCAGGAAGCCGCGGGCTTCAGCCTGCGCGGCGGCTTTGGGACGACGAGGCGTTCGGGCATGTCAATAAGGCCCTGCCGGCCGGGAGCCCGAACGGAAACGGGAGATTTCATCGGAAAACCCTGCGCCAAGACACGCAGAATGATCGTTGTTGCGCTCAGTACCCCCCGAACTCCTGCAGGGCCTCCCACATGGCCATGTAGTTCTCCGGGGGAACGTCGCCCTGGACGTTGTGGACCGTGTTGAACACGAACCCGCCGCCGGGCGCGAAGTCCTCGATACGGCGTTTGACCTCGTCACGGATTTCCTGCCGCGTGCCGCGGGGCAGCACCCGTTGCGTGTCGATCCCGCCGCCCCAGAACGTGATCGACCGGCCGTACTCTCGCTTCAGCGCGGCGCTGTCCATTCCGTGAGCGCTGAGCTGAACGGGGTTCAGGATTTCGACGCCTTCCTCGATCAGCAGCGGGATCAGGTCGTACACCGCCCCGCACGTGTGGTAGAAGAGGTGGAACCGCGACCGGGCCTTTTTGCGCAGATGGCCGAACAGCCGCTTGTGCCGCGGAGCGATGAACCGCTTGTACATGTCCTTCGAAATCAGCGGCCCGCGCTGGGTGGCGATGTCGTCGGCCTCGGAGACGATCAAAACGTTCTCGCCCACCGTATCGAGCGCTTTCTCCCAGTAGCGGATCTTCAGATCGGTAATGATGTCGAGCAGGGCTTCGGCGAACCTCGGGTTCAGGGCCATGTCCATGAAGAACCGCTCGAAGCCGCGGGTCCACAGCGCGACCTCGAAGATTCCCGCGGCGTGGCGTCCCAGGATGTACGCTTTTTTCTCGTCGTGCACGTAGCGGTCGGCTCGCTGTTTCATCGTCACGAACCGGGCGGCGTTCGCCGGATCGGGCCAGGGGAACCGTTCGAGTTCGGCGACCGACCCGACCTCGGCCAGCGGATGTCGGCGCATGTCAAAGTACAGCCCGCCGTCGACCGGCATCTTCCATGTGATGCCCCATTCGTCGGTGAAGGCGTGGTAATCGCCCTCGGTCGCGGTTGCCTTCGCAAGCGGCGCCCGGCTCGGCGGGTCGGGATCCACGCAACGCACGTCGACGTTCAGACGATCCAGCACGTCCTCGTCGATGCGTGCCAGTTGCTGAATCGGGTCGATGATCTCGGTCGGCCGTTCCGGAAGGCCCAGGTATGCCCGCAGGCGCCGGTAAGCCGCCTTGTTCATGCCGGTCAGGACGGAGCCGCCCAGGTCGAACGGGACGCGGTCCGGCTCGCGGTGCTCCAGGGTCGCCTTCACACGCTCGTGGGAGGTGTATGTGTCAGCCATTGCTCTGCCTCGGCGATTGTTTCCGCCTGAACCACTGTCTTTCAATCTCTTCCAGCGATTGGCCCTTGGTTTCGGGCAGGACCGCGGCGATAAAGAGGAGCGTGACCGCGCAGATCGCGGCGTAGACGAAGAATGCCCCCCCCTTCAGCTCCTCGAGCATGATCGGAAAAAGCTGAGTCACGCCGAAGCAGGAGATCCACAGGCTGACGATGGCGATCGACATTGCCCGGCCGCGAATCCGGGTGGGAAAAATCTCGGCGATCACCACCCAGACCACCGGACCCATGCCCGCCGCGAACGACGCCACGTAGGCCAGCACGAACAGCAGCACCCACGGCCCTTCGCATTGCTTCAACACGAACGCCCTTCCCAGCAGCGCCAGTGAAACGCCCATGCCGGCCGACGCGATCAGCAGCAACGGCTTGCGCCCCAGGCGATCGACGATCCCGATTGCCACCAGCGTGAAGACCATGTTCACCGCCCCGATGGCCACCGTGGCGTTCAGGGATTCCTGGGTTGCCTGCCCCGCGCTCTTGAAAATCTCCGGCGCGTAGTACATCACAATGTTGATGCCCGTGATTTGTTGCAGGATGGCCAGGCCGATCCCGATCAACAGCGGCAGGCGCATGACGGGTTCGAACAGTTGGGCCAGACTCTCCTGCTGTTCATGGGCCAGGGCGTCCTGGATTTCGGCGACCTCCTGGCGGGCGTGGGCGGCCCCGCCTATGCGGGCCAGAATCGCCTCGGCCTCCCCGACCTGTCCCTGTTTCATCAGCCAGCGCGGGCTCTCAGGCAACGTGCCGACGAGCACGAGAAAGAGCAAGGCGGGCAGCGTTTCCGACGCGAACATCCACCGCCATCCGACGGCGACGTTCCACGCCTCGTCGCCCAGCGCCGCCACCTTCGCGTTGACGCAGTACACCACCAGCATGCCGAAGATGATCGCGAACTGGTTCAGCGAGACCAACCGCCCGCGCTTGCCCGCGGGAGCCACCTCCGAAATGTACAGGGGCGACAGGAGCGATGCGATCCCGATGCCCACGCCGCCCAGAATCCGCGCGATCACCAGTTCCGTCAGGTTCCGCGGGATGGCCGACCCGATGGCCGACACGGTGAACAGCACCGCCGCCAGGACCATCGCCTTCTTGCGTCCGAACCGGTCGCTGACGAACCCGGCCAACGACGCGCCGATCATGCACCCGATCAGGGCGCTGCCCGCCGCCCAGCCCTCCATCACCGCGTTCAGATCGAACCGCTGCTTGAGAAACCCGATCGCGCCGGAGATCACCGCGGTGTCGTAGCCGAACAGCAGCCCGCCCAGGGCCGCCACGAGCGTCAACAGCAGAACATACCTTGTACTTCCTTCTGCTGGTTGGGGAGACGTCATGAGTGAAGCCCTCGTGGATGGGTCGGACACTGCTGGAATGCAGGTGGCGACAAGCATAACATGGACCAAGAGGCTTGTGTATCCGTTTTGAGTCCGGCATCATCGGGGGTGAAAGGCCGTTGGGGGTGGTGTCATGAACGCCTATCCGAGCGGAGAGTTGCAGTCGATTCCGGGCATCGGCCCAAGACTGGCCCGCGACCTTCGGGATCTGGGGTTCGCATCGGTGGTCGAGCTTCGCGACGCCGACCCGCAGCGGATGTACGAGAACCTCTGCCGACTGCGGGGGACGCGGGTGGATCGTTGCGTCCTCTACGTCTTTCGATGCGCCGTCTACTACGCCTCCCGCCGCCGTCACGAGCCTCGTCTGCTCCAATGGTGGCACTGGAAAGATCGCGTGTCTGCTCGTCGCCGCACCTGAGCGGATTCTTTGCCCCGTTTTGGCTGGAGGGTATACTCCGTTCGCGGCCGGAGCGGATGGTCTCCGAGTCGTCAACCAGCAGCAGGTAGTGTAGCCGGTCACCAAGACTGCATCATGGGCCGATGGCCGGGACGGGACGCCGGGACCCCACCGGCGAGACCTGTCTGCGTGCATACACGCACAGGCAGACGCCGGTGCCACACAATAAGATGCCAATTGCGCGACCAACTACAATAGCGGGACGATCATGACCACGGAATCAGGCAGCCTTCCGATTCTTCGCTTCAAGTCCATCGGCAAGAACTTCGCCGGCGTGACGGCACTGTCGAATGTCAGCTTCGAGATCCGCCGGGGCGAGTGTCATGCCCTTATCGGCGAGAACGGGGCGGGTAAATCCACGCTCGGGAAGATTGTGGCCGGCATCCATCAGCCGAACGCCGGGACGATGTATCTTCGTGGCCGGCCGGTGCGATACAACTCGCCGCTCGAGGCCGGGCGGGCTGGTATCGGCATGGTCCACCAGGAGCTCAGCTTCTGCCCCAACTTGACCGTGGCGGAGAACCTCTGCCTAGGCAGCCTGCCGACGCGTCTTGGCTTTCTCCGTCGCACGGAGGTGCGTAAACGGGCCGGGGCCATGCTGGCTGAGATCGGCGCGGACATCGATGTTGATATTCCGATCGGCCGGCTCTCGACCGGGCAGGAACAGATGATCCAGATCGCCGGAGCGGTCGGCACCGGGGCGTCCATCATCGTCATGGACGAGCCGACCAGTTCGCTGGCCTCGGCCGAGGCCCAGCGGCTGTTCGAGCTGATCGCCCGGCTCAAGAAACGCGGGGCCACCATCATCTACGTCTCACACCGCATGGAGGAGATATTCCGGCTCTGCGACCGGGTCACCGTCCTTCGCGACGGGCAGCACATTGAGACAGCGGCGATCGGCGACATGACCATGGACCGGATGATCCGGCTGATGATCGGACGATCGGTTGAGGACTACTTCCCCGAGCATCTTTCCGCGCCCACCGGCGCCGAGAGGCTTCGCGTGGAGGGGCTCAGCTCGCCCGGCCGATTCGAGAACGTCTCTTTCTCCGTCCATGCGGGCGAGGTCGTGGGATTGGCCGGGCTGGTCGGCGCCGGCCGCAGCGAGATCGCCCAGGCGATCTTCGGTCTGGACGCCAATGTTTGCGGCAAGATATCTGTCGATGGCCGGCAGGTCCACATCCGCTCGCCGCGTCAGGCCATGGCCCTGGGCATCGGCTATCTGCCCGAGGACCGCAAGACCCAGGGGCTTGTCCTGCAGATGGGCGGCCGGGCCAACCTCACCCTGCCGATCCTCGATCGGCTCAGCGCGCTGGGCTTTGTCCGCGCGGGTGCCGAGCGTTCCCTGGCCCGGAGGTTTTTCGACCGCCTTCGGGTTCGAACGCCGCACATGGATGCTCCGGTCTGGTCGCTCTCCGGGGGCAACCAGCAAAAGATTGCCCTGGCCAAGTGGCTGGCGACGGAGTGCGGGGTGCTGCTCATCGACGAGCCGACCCGCGGCGTCGACGTCGGGGCCAAGGCCGAGATCCACGCCCTGATCGACGAGCTGGCCCGCGAGGGGGCCGCCATTCTGCTGATTTCGTCCGAGCTGCCCGAGGTCCTGAATCTCAGCACCCGCATCATCGCACTGCGTGAAGGCCGGGTCATGGGCGAACTGCCCCGCGACCAAGCCGACCAGGAATCCCTCATGCGCCTGATGGCTGGTGTCAGCCGGACCTCCGCCGCCTGAAACGTATGCTTCCGACCGGGTTGATGAAGCGTGGCAGCCGTGCGGGGTGCGCCCGTGTGACGAATGGCAGCTCGAGAAAAAGATGTATTTACTGGTAATTGCCACTTATGGTCACGGGCTTGCCCGCGACCCGGCCCGCCGACGGGGTGCGAGCCTGGGCGGAATCCGCCGGCTCCGAGCGGTTGACCGTGACCGGCTGTTTGATCGGTGGGCG
>DATIKE010000119.1:0-8123 GCA_035477895.1 Phycisphaerae bacterium | reverse complement strand
GGGTTGAGGTCCTGACACCTGGCGAGGGCCAGACGCAGGCGGACCTGGTCGACTATCGCGGCCACGGCAATGCCCGCGCCGACGAGGATCAGCAGCGATACGATGATCCGGCGGATCCGTTTCTTCCGGCGTTTTGGAGTGACTGGTGCGTCGGTCATGTCCTGGTTGGTTTCTCGATCGGCCATGTCTCACCCTGCGCCGCAAGCGGCGTCCTTGGGGATGGAGTAATCACAAACCCACTATTTCATCTCCTGCGTACGGGTAGCATTCGATGAGTTCATTATTTGAATTCTAACCCATATAGCTTGGCGTGGTCCATGCGGAATCGGAACTCGACCGGATTGCCGGGTTCGATGCCGAGGTCGCCGTGTTCTTTCCATTTGACTTGGGCCCAGAATTGATCGCCGATGATGGGAACGGCGTCGGCAAATGATCGGCCCGGGATGGGCTTGCCGTCCATGTCCGCCGCTTCGACCAGGATGGAGCCGGCACGAGCGGTGACGGCGTTGATGAGCAGGGTCTTGCCGGGGGCCACGACGGCCGCGGTGGCGAACTCGGCCCCGGAGTCGGCGACCAGCGCCATGAGCCGCCCCTTGGGCCAGACAGCCAGTCCGGCCGCGTATTTCCACGCTCCGCGCGGATACTTGTGTGGGTAGATGTACCCGGTGTACGGCATGGCCCAACTCCCGTCGGGCAACTCGACCAGTCCCGGGGCGTTAAAGATGGAGCCTCCGTCCCATTGCCCGAACTCCGCGGTTTTCAGCACGGGCAAGCCCGGTGCTCGCGACCAGAGCTTGCCGTCGTGGCTGGTGAACAATGCGAAACTGGAGGAGTCACCGGCCTGATGCCAGGACACCCCAGCGAAGGTCTTCGCCAAGTCTTGCAGTCGTCAGACTCCAGATAGCAGGCGAGTCTGTTGCCTTTCTCGTCCCCACCTTCGCTCCAGGGTTTCTCGTCCTGGCCGATACCCCATAAACGGTACTTGCCCTCATCGTGCATCAGGGTGTTAACCCAGATGCCGTTGACTTCCCATGGCCGCTCGCCGCCGGTGATGATCGGCCCGACACGTTGGGCCGGCTCCGCTTCAAGGCGGATGCCCCAGGGCACATCAATCGACATGTTCGACGGCCTCCTCTTGTGTCGCCGGTGCCGCCTCCCGGCAGGTATGCTTCCGCAACAGGTTTCCCGCCTACCATAGGGCGTGCCGGGCTTTCAGGTTTGCCCGGCGACGATCTTTATTCGCGTTCGAGGTAGGTATAGCCTTCGAGGCCGCGTTCGTACTTGTCGATGAAGGTGCCGGCCTCCTCGAAGGAGATGGTGCCGGCCCGGACGGCGGCCTCGACCGTCTGGCGAAGTCGGGCGATCAGGTCTCCGGCGAAGTACTGCACGAATTGCAGAATCTCCTCGACGGTGTCGCCCTTGACCACGTGCTCGATCTGGTAGCCGCCGCCGTTGGGGTCCAGCCGCACGTGGACGGCGTTGGTGTCGCCGAAGAGGTTGTGCATGTCGCCGAGGATCTCCTGGTATGCCCCGACCAGGAAGACGCCGAGGATGTAGTCCTCGTCCTGGACGGGATGCAGCTCCAGCGTGTCCTTAACGTCGCGCAGGTCGATGAACTTGTCGATTTTTCCGTCGGAGTCGCAGGTGATGTCGGCCAGCAGGCCGCGGCGCGTGGGCTCCTCGTTGAGCCGGTGAATCGGCATGATCGGGAAAAGCTGCTGCACGGCCCAGAAGTCGGGCAGCGACTGGAAGCAGGAGAAGTTGCAGTAGTAGGTGTCGGCCAGGGAGCGTTCGAGGCTTTCGAGGTCGTCGGGCACGTACTCCAGTTCGCGCACGATGCGGAGGATCTTCTGGCAGATGGAATAGAAGATGGTTTCCGCGAGGCTGCGGTCTTCGAGGGAGAGGTAGCCGTGGCGGAAAAGGCTCATGCAGTCGTCGCGGTAGTGGAGGGCGTCGTGATAGCTTTCCTGGAAGTTCTTTCGGCTGATGTTCTGGTGCACGTCGAACAGGTTCACGAGCGGGTCGGGCTTGTCACCCTCGAGCGCCTCGGGGACCTTGGCGTCGGTGAAGGCGTTGGTGCCGAGGACCTCGAAAATCAGCACCGCGTGGTGGGCGGTCAGGGCCCGGCCGGACTCGGAGATGATGATCGGGTGGGGGACTTCGGCGGCCTCGCAGGTATCGAAGACGGCGGCCACGATGTCGTTGGCGTACTCCTGCATGGAGTAGTTGGTGGAGCTGGCGAAGTGGGTTTTTGACCCGTCGTAGTCGACCGCCAGGCCGCCGCCGACGTCGAAGAACCGCAGCGGGGCGCCGAGCTTTTTCATCTCGACGAAGAGCCGGCAGGCCTCCTCGAGCCCGTCGCGGATGGAGCGGATGTTGGTGATCTGGCTGCCGAGGTGGAAGTGGAGCAGCTCGAGGCAGTCGAGCATCTCCTGCTCGCGCAGGTAGGTAATGGCCTTCATGAGTTCGCGGACGCTGAGCCCGAACTTGGACCGGTCGCCGCCGGAGGACTCCCATTTTCCCGAGCCGCGGCTGTTGAGCCGGGCCCGCACGCCAATGTGCGGGACGACGTTCAGCCGGCGGGCGTGCTTGAGGATGATCGGCAGCTCGCTGAACTTCTCGACGACCAGGACGACGTTCTTGCCGATCTTGGTCGCCAGCAGGGCCATCTCGATGTACTCGTCATCCTTGTAGCCGTTGCAGATGATCAGCGGATCGTTGGCGTCGAGCATGGCCAGGACGGCGATCAGCTCGGGCTTCGAGCCGGCCTCCAGGCCGAATAGGTACTTCTGCCCGTGCGAGACGATCTCCTCGACCACGTGGCGCTGCTGGTTGACCTTGATGGGGTAGACGCCCATGTAGCGGCCGTGGTAGCCGGTGTCGCCGATGGCCTTGACGAAGGCCCCGTTCAGGGCGTCGATCTGGGCCCGGAGAATGTCGGAGAAGCGGATGAGGATGGGGAGCTGGATCGAGCGGCGGCGAAGTTCGTCGACGATCTGTTTGAGATCGAGGCTCGGGCCGCCGGCGCCCTGCGGGAAGACGCAGGTGTGGCCGCTGTCGTTGACCCCGAAGTAGCCCGCGCCCCAGTTCTGGATGTTGTACAGATCGATGGATTCACGAACGGTCCACGCACGGAGCGTATCCGCGGTGGAGAAGATCGGATGCTGAAGTTTTCCCATTCCGGCGCACCCCGAAACGAAAGCGAACAACGGTTAAAGAGCAGACCCGGCAGTGGTCCTGTGCCTGAACTCGTGAAACGGAAATCTCAAATCGGCCGGCGGCGCCGTCAGGTCGGCTCCCAAGCTAGTTATTGTGCAGTCCGCGGTTCCTAAATCAAGTGATTAAGCGCCGGGCGGGGAAGTTTTTTTGCCCCGCGGTCACGGACACCTGCCCCGCGGAGGCGGCCATGATGGCCGGAAGAAGATCGCGCAGCCCGCGCAGAGCCTGCCCACGGTGGCTGATGGCGTGCTTTCTCTCGGAAGTCATCTCGGCGGCGGTCATGCCGGCCTCGTCGATCCAGAAGTGGGGATCGTAGCCGAAGCCGTTCGTGCCGCGCGGCTCGTCGATGATCCGGCCTTCGACAGCACCCTCGGCCGAGGCCAGAACCTGCCCCTGCGTGGCCAGCACGACGGCACAGCGGAACCGCGCGGAGCGGCGTTCGGCCGGCACGCCGGTCAGGTTGCGGACGAGCAGGGCGTTGTTGGCCTTGGGGTTGGAGGGCTCGCCGGCGTAACGGGCCGACCGCACGCCGGGAGCGCCGCCCAGGGCGTCCACCTCCAGGCCGGAGTCATCGGCGATCGTCCATAGGCCGCCGTGGCGGGCGTAGTGCAGGGCCTTGAGTTTCGCGTTGGCCAGGAACGTCTCGCCGTCCTCGATCGGCTCGGGGATGCCGGGGAACTCCGACAGTCTTCGCCACCGGACCGGCGGCAGCCCGGCCTCGCAGGCCGAGAGAATCTCCTCCATCTCCCGGGCCTTGTCGGGATTGCCGGTCGCCAACAGGATCTCACGCATGTCCATGACCTCGGACTCCGGTGCGACCACTCTGAGTCAACAGGTGATCCCGCGAAGCCGTGAGCGAATGTCCGCCTCGCGCTATTGTCCGACTTCCTTGTCGGGCAGGGGGATCAGCATCGACGGCGGCACGACCATCTGCCCGTCTGGCGCTTTGCGCTTGATCTTGTAGCCGTTCTCGAGCGTGTGGCGGAACTCCTCCTCGCGCTGCCGGATGAGCTTTTCGACGCGCGGGCCGGCCTTGAAGCCCTCGGGCGTCTTGACGATGTCGGACTCGTCGAAGTCGCCGACGAAGACGAAGCTTCGGGCCGGCTCGTGGCGATAGTAGGCGACAAAGCCGTCCTGCCGAAGCAGCTTGCAGTACTGTTCGGAGGCCTCCTTGCGTTCGGTGAACGTCGGCGTGTTGTAGAACACCGCGATCTGGAGGGTGTACCTGCCCTTGGCGTTGGCGACGTCCCACTGCTCGATGCCGGCGGTCACACTGCCGGTCTCCAGCAGCTCCGGCTTGGCGTAGCGGAAGTACTGTTGCCCGTTGTAGGTTGTCCGCTGGATGACGGCCAGGTCGCGAAGGTACTCGGGCGGGAAGATGAGTCGGCCGGTCTCGGGCGAGGGCACCTTGACGTACTGCCCGTAGTAGATCGTGCTGTCGTTCGAGGTGCTGACCAGCCGAATCCTGTCGGCCCGGAGTTCCCGCACCTTGCGGAGATGGTCGGCCAGCAGGCCGGCCTGCAACTGATGTTCCGGCCCCTCGGCGTGCAGGCAGCGGATGGTCCATTTCTCCGAGCCGCTCTGGCCCAGGTCGAGCAGACCGCCGGAGCCCCCCGGGGATTCGCATCCGCCCAGGACCACCCCCAACCACAGCCCGCTGATGATGATCATCCTCGTTCGCATGACAACCTCCTCGTGCAGCCGGTCATGCATTGGACCCTCGGTGCGTGTTCTTCATGTCCACCGCGAGCAAGGTGGTGGGCGCCGCACGCGACAAGGCTGCAAGAGCGCGTGAACAGGAGTCATTTCTTACCGGCCAATGCCTTACGCTGGGTGGCGACCAGCTTGCGGATTCCGCCGGCCGCCAAGGCGAGCATACGGTCCAGGTCGGCTCGCGAAAAGGTGCCGCCCTCGGCCGAGGCCTGGACCTCGACCAGTTTGCCCGAGGCGGTCATGGCCACGTTGAAATCGACCTCGGCCCGCGAGTCTTCGGCGTAATCAAGGTCCAGCAGGATCTGGCCGTCGATCCGCCCGACGCTGATCGCCGCGACCGGCTCGATCAGCGGCGACTCGCAGATCAGGTTCCGGGCCAGCAGCCAGCGGACGGCGTCGATCGCCGCGACGAACGCGCCGGTGATAGCCGCCGACCGCGTGCCGCCGTCGGCCTGAATCACGTCGCAGTCGATCCAGATGGATCGCGGGCCGAGCCGGGCGGAATCGACCACGCTTCGCAGAACTCGCCCGATCAGCCGCTGAATCTCCGTGGACCGCCCATCGGGCCGAATGCGTTGCCGCGGCCGGCGCCGACCGGTCGAGCCGGGCAGCATGTCGTACTCAGCCGTTACCCATCCGAGTCCCGAAGCCTTTCGCCATTCGGGGACGCTCTCCTCCACGCAGGCCGTGCAGAGCACCATCGTGCCGCCCTGGCGGATCATTACGGACCCGGGCGGGCCCTGGGTGTAGCCGCGGGTGATGGTGACCGGTCGCAACTCGTTGGCGCGTCTGCCGTCGGGGCGTCGGGACTTCATCGAGAAAACTCCAGTTGTCCGGACCGTCCGTTCGGTCTCCGGGGGAATCATATCCGATCGGACGTGGTGGGGCGACGGAAGCGCTCCCCTTCGTTGTTCGACAGACTCGCGACGGAGGTCGTGGCTGAACGATATATGGATAGAGCGCGCCGTGGACGGCGATCCGCTCTACTCCATCAGCAGCTCGAGCAGGGCCCGCTGGCAGTGCAGGCGGTTCTCGGCCTGGTCGAAGATGACGGACTGCGGCCCGTCGATGACCTCGTCGGTGATTTCCATATTGCGATGTGCGGGCAGGCAGTGCATGACCAGGGCGGTCGGCTTGGCCCGCCTGAGCAGGCCGGCGTTGAGCTGGTAGTCGGCGAAGGTCTTTTCGCGCTGCCGGCTTTCATTCTCCTGGCCCATGCTGGTCCAGACGTCGGTGTAGAGCACGTCGGCGCCGTCGGCGGCCTCGGCAGGCGCGGCGGTCTGGGTCAGGGAGGCTCCCGACTTGCCGGCGAGCAGGTGCGCGGTTTCCAGGTCGCCTTTACTGAACTGATAGTCCCGCGGGGCGGCGATGGCGAAGTGCACGCCCATCATGACGCAACCGTTCCGCAGCGAGCGGGCGACGTTGTTGGCATCGCCGATGTAGGCCACCTTCAGGCCGGCCAGCCGGCCGAGCTTCTCCTGGATCGTGGTCAGGTCGCTCAGGGCCTGGCAGGGGTGGGAAAAGTCGCTGAGGCCGTTGATCACCGGCACCCGGCTGAACCGGGCCAGCTCGATCACGAGCTGGTGGCCGAAGACCCGGGCCATGATCGCGTCGCACATGGACGAGATGACCCGGGCGACGTCGCGAACGTCCTCGCGTTTGGTCAGGCCGACCTGGTGGTCCTCGAGGTGGATGGCGTGGCCGCCGAGCTGGACCATGGCCGCCTCGAAACCGAGGCGGGTCCGCAGCGAGGCCTTCTGGAAAATCATCGCCAGAACCTTGCCCTGCAGCATCGGCTTGAGATTTCCGTCCAGGAATTGCTTCTTGCGGCGGATGCAGAAGTCGATCAGGTCGGCCAGGGCGGTTGGATCGAGGTCGCGGATCGCCAGGAAATGTTCCATACCCGAAAGTGAGGCGGGGATATCCGTTTTCATGTCGACACCAGCTTGCTCTCGGTTTCCTTCATTGCCTGGGCCAGCAGGTCGAAGCCCTCGTCCACCTCGGCGGTGGTGATGGTCATGGCCGGCAGCAACCGCAGGATGTTGCCCTGTGTGCAGTTGAGACGCAGGCCGAACTCCAGAGCCCGGTTGACGATGGGTGTTCCGGGCACCGACAGGACGATCGCGATCATCAGCCCCCGGCCGCGAACCTCTTCCACGAAGCCGAACTGCCGCTGCAGTCCGCGGGCCTTGTCCCGGATGTAGTCGCCCATCCGAACGGTTGCCTCCAGGAGGTTCTCCTGCGCGATGGTCTGGAAGGCGGCGACGGCGGCGGCGACGACCAGCGGGTTGGCGCCGTAAGTCGAGGCGTGCGAGCCGGGTTTAAGTGAGGCGGCCACGTCCGGGCGGGCGACCATCGCCCCGATGGGCGCGCCGCCGCCCAGGGCCTTGGCCAGCGTCATGATGTCCGGCTCGATGTTGCTGTGCTGGTAGCCGAACCACTTGCCGGTCCGGCCGCAGCCGGTCTGCACCTCGTCGACCATGAGCAGCATGCCGTTCTCGTCGCACAGTTCGCGCAGGGCGGGCAGGTAGCCGTCATCGGGGATGTTCACGCCGCCCTCGCCCTGGATCGGCTCGACCAGGATCGCCGCGGTCTCGTCGTCGATGGCCTTGACGACCGCGTCGATGTCATTGTAGGGGACATAAACGAAGCCCGGCACCAGCGGTTCGTATCCGTGATGCGTCTTGGACTGTGCGGTCGCCGACATGGAGCCGTAGGTCCGGCCGTGGAACCCGCGTTCCATGGTGATGATCTTGTAGCGGCCGGGAGGCGTGTGCCGACGGGCGAGCTTGATGGCCGCCTCGTTGGCCTCGGCCCCGCTGTTGCAGAAGTAGCTCTGACCGCCGAAACCGTGATCGCACAGCAGTCGGGCCAACTCGCCGCCTTCCTCGGTGTAGAACAGGTTGTCGATGTGGATCAGCTTGCCGGCCTGCCGCCGGACGGCCTCGACCACCCGCGGATGGCAGTAACCCAGCAGGCTGCAGCCCCAGCCTGGGAACAGGTCCAGGTATCGCTTGCCGTCCGCATCCCACATCTGCGACCCCTCGGCTCGCACGATCACGATGGCATACCGCGGATAGTTGGGAATCACGCAACGGCTGTACAGGTCGAATACTTCCTGCGAGGTCATTTCACGCTCCAAAGCGACAAACGGGACACCCGGCCCGCCGGCACAACACGAAAACAGGCAT
>DATIKE010000118.1:0-2776 GCA_035477895.1 Phycisphaerae bacterium | reverse complement strand
GGGGCCTCCCAGGTCTGCTCGATCGGCGTGCCGGCCGGCTGATTCTGCTGCACGCAACCGGTCGCCATCCATATCAACCCAACCACTACCGACGTGATACTGCAAATGCGAGGCATGGATGTCCCTCTCGAGCCGCCTTGGCTTACAGGCACAGGGCGAAACTAATCGCGTCACGGGAGTGGGTCAAGGCGGGTGGTCTGGGTTCACCGGCCGTACAAACCTATAATGCAGGCCGTCAGGGGTTCAATAGGAAAGTCGGAGTCTTCCATGCCTCAGCCGCTCGCCTGCGATCGCGTTCGTCGTCCCGCCCGCCAGGTGCGCGTGGGCAATGTCCCCATCGGCGGCGGCGCGCCCGTGGCCCTGCAGTCGATGACCAACACACACACGCACGACATCGACGCGACCGTCGCCCAGATCGACCGACTCGCGCGGGCCGGCTGCGACATCGTCCGTGTGGCCGTCCCGGCCAAGGCCGACACCGACGCGCTTCGCGAGATCCTCAAGCAGTGCTCCGTCCCTATCGTGGCCGACGTGCACTTCCACTACCAGCGGGCCATCGAAGCCGTCGACGCCGGGGTGCACAAGATCCGGCTCAACCCCGGCAACATCAAGGACCGCAAGCAGGTCAACGAGGTCATCCGGGCGTGCCGGTCGGCCGGTATCCCCATCCGCGTCGGGGTCAACGAGGGCAGCATCGTCGAGCGGCAGGACAAGACCGTCCGGGCGGCTGAGATGCATGGCCTCGCGGGCGACTACCGCGGCCGGCTCATCGGGCTGATGCTCCGCAAGCTCGAGGAATACCTGCGGATCTTCGAGGAGAACGATTTCGCCGACGTGGTACTGGCGGCCAAGAGTCCCGACCCGACCATCGTGATCGACGCCTACCGGGCGATCAGCGCCCGTTACGATTTCCCGCTGCACCTGGGCGTAACGCACGCCGGCCCGCCGGAGACCGGCCGAATCCGTTCCACCGCCGCCCTGGCGACGCTGCTGGCCGAGGGTATCGGCGACACGATCCGTATCTCGTATGCCGCCGACCCGGTCCTCGAGGTCGAGGACGGCAAGGAACTGCTCTGCTGCCTGGGCCTGCGGGCACGGCACGAGCCTGAGCTGATCGCATGCCCGACCTGCGGGCGTATCGAGGTCGACCTGATCAAGCTCGTGCAGGACGTGCGGCGGAAGCTGGCCGACATTGACGTGCCGGTCAAGGTTGCGGTCATGGGCTGCGTGGTCAACGGCCCGGGCGAGGCCGAGGGCGCGGACGTGGCCGTCTTCGCCGGCAAAGGCCGCGGCGTCATCTACGTCCAGGGCGAGCAGACCCGAACAGTCAGCGAGGCCGAGATCCTCGATGCGCTCTACCAGGAGGCGAAAGCCTTCGCCGACCGCGTCCGCCGAGGTGAGGCCAGACTCACCAGCGCCGCGGTCAATATCACCGTCCCTGCCAACTGAGCACGCCCACCGCGCACGCGTCGGAGGGAAGTCCGTAGCGTGCTCATTTCGCCGGGCCGGAGTTGATGACACAGGCGAGACGCCCGTGGCACTCGAGGACCCGCCGTGTATTCACGGCGGGCTAAAGGAGAAATGATGCCCAACCCTTTAGCCCCCGGTGAACACGCCGGGTGATGCGGGGATGAATCCGCGCGGTTTCGCTCGAACGGCGCGGCTCATTATAATGCCGCCGGATGGCTCGGCCTCGAAACCCGATCATCGACTGGCTGGTCTACATCGCGGTCCGCTGGGTCGCGGTGATCTTCGGGATGTTCCCGATCGACCTCAACCTGCGCACGGCGCGGTGGATGGGGAACGTCTGGTACCGTGTCATGCGCAAGCACCGCGAGCGGGCATTCGACCATCTGAAGATGACCATCGGTTCGGAGTACGGCGACGAGCAGCTTCGCGAGATGGCTCGCCTTTCGATGCAGCAGATGACCATGATGGCCGTCGAGGAGCTGCTCATCCCCCGACTGATCAATGAATGGACCTGGCCGCGGTACATCCGGCTGCGCGGCGTCGAGCGGGCGATGGACGTGCTGATCCGGCGTCGGGGCGTGATCCTGGTCACCGGGCACTACGGCAACTGGGAGCTGGTCGGCTTCATGCTTGCGACGCTGGGATTCCCGCTCACCGCGGTGATGCGCCCGCTGGACAACCCCAACCTGAACCGGTTCCTGATGGACGTGCGGGCCCGACGGGGTCTCAAGCTGCTGTACAAGAAGGGGGCGTCCCAATCCGCGGGGGAGATCCTCGACAGCGGGGGCGTGCTCGGCTTCATCGCCGACCAGAACGCGGGGCACAAGGGGTTATTCGTGGATTTCTTCGGGGTGAAAGCTTCGACTTACAAGTCGATAGGACTGCTCGCGATGCAGCACCGGGTGCCGATCGTCGTCGGTTGCGCCCGCCGGTTGAGCGAGAAGTTCCGGTACGAGATCGAGTCCAACCGGGTCATTCTGCCGGAGGAGTGGGAAGGCCGGGACGATCCGCTCATGTGGATCACGCAGGAATACACGTCGGCGATCGAGGGCTGTGTCCGGGAGGCTCCGGAGCAATACCTGTGGATTCACCGGCGATGGAAATCCCGGCCTCGGGAGGAACACGAAACAGCAACGGCGGCTGCTTCCAGGGCGGATGTCGAGACCGTGGATGAAACCGACCCGGCGCTCGATTGACGCTCCCGGAAGTGTCTCCTACAATCCGTCCGTTGCGTCGTCGCGCGCCCGTTTCGCCCGTTTGGCAATCAAGAGTCGCGGTAGGGACGGCCCTTTCGGGCCGCCCCCCG
>DATIKE010000117.1:0-10745 GCA_035477895.1 Phycisphaerae bacterium | reverse complement strand
GTACAAGTTCGCCGAATTGGCGCGGGCTGGACGGCTTGGCCGTCAGGACGCTTGCTGCAGCGAGTTCCGAGGGACTATCGGGGTCCGGGTCACCCTCCGGCAGTGAGGCGAAAGAGACCGGCGGCCTCCTGCCGGGCAGATGCCCATGCGGGTCATCTGTCTTCTACGGCCGGTCCCGATTGTGTTTGTGTGCAAAGGCCGCTCCGGGTGGGGCGGCCTTCTTCATTTTTTGGAAGTTCGTTTGCGCGGATGCGGCTGGTGACGGAGGGAAACGACGGCCGATAATAACGATTACGATGCATTCGAAACAAGCGTGGTGATCATGTCGAGCGTATCGGATCTTCGCCAACAGATTGAGCGGCTTCTTCAGTCGGCCGACCCGTATCCGTTTCTGGCCGTCGTGGAGGATTACCTCGCGGCGGTGCCCGTGGATGACGCGATTCGGGCCAGGGCGGTGTCGCTGCTGGCGGGCAAGGGTCTGTTGAGCGTGGGGGCCGAGGTGGCCCGTGGCTGCCCGCCGGCCAGCGCGAACGCGGCTGACCTGCACCGGGCGGCGCAACAGCTCGGCGCGGTCCAGACGGACATGATTGAACCGCGGACGACAGAGAAGCGATTCCATGCCAACCTGGAGGCCCTGCGGGGGCGGGGCGGGGAGTTCGGTGGGCTGGCGGATGAGGTGGAGCGGGCGTGGCGCGATGGTCGCGGGGAGATCACGCTTCACCGGGTGAGCGACGGGAACCTGCTTGCAAGGGCGGTTCGGTCGGACGGGCGGCGGATCTGGTTGCCGGAGGCGCTGGATTTCGCGAACCGGATCGAGGTTCTCTCGGCGAACCCCAAGTGGCAGGGGGTGCTGGTGCCGCCTTTCCTGATTGAGGGCGTCGGAGCGGGGTGGTTCATTCCACGGCTGCACGCGGCCACCCGTTGCACCTACCTGACCTACAGCCCGGCGATCTACGTGGTGGAGCCGAATCTGCGGGCCTTGGCGGCGGTGCTGAACCTGCACGACTGGTCCGGGGTGCTGTCGGACGAGCGGGTGTACGTGTTCGGCGGGCCTCAGGGGTGGGAGAACTGGAAGGATTTAGTGGTGCGGGAGGCGTCGCTGTCGCTGCCGCTGTCGGTGATCAACCTGGCGACGTGGCCCGGGGCGCCCGCGGCCGTGGGGGAGTTGTTCCTTGAAGAAGCCAGGAACCGGCGAGAGGCGGAATTCAACGGGATTCGCCGGCGAGTCGACGGCCATTACGACAAGCTGGACCGTGCGCACTGGGCGCGGCGCTACGCGACGGCGGGGGCGGCTGATCCGCTGCGCGTATTGCTGGTGACCAGCCGGTTCACGACCTTTCTGCGGCACTCGGCGCGGGATCTGGCGGCGGCATTCGAACGGGCGGGGCTGGGCGCGCGGTTGCTGATCGAACCGCACGACCACGCGCTGCTGGATCGCCGGCACGTCATGGAGATGTTCGAGGGGTTCCGGCCGGACCTGGTGCTGGTGATCGATCATCACCGGGCAGAGCCGCCGGAGCGGTATCCGCGGAATGTTCCGTTCGTATGCTGGATCCAGGACGATCTGCCCCCGCTGTTCGAACCTGATGTCGGCGCGCGGATGCACGAGCTTGATTTCACGATGGGGTATGGTCGGACGCGTTGCGTGCTGCAGTGCGGTTACCCTGCGGATCGGTTCATGCCGAGTCGCCTGGCGGTGGACATAGGCAAGTTCGCCCCGGCGGCGGATGAGCGGCCGGACCCGTCGCTGCGATGCGACGTGGTTTTCGTGAGCAATCATTCGGAATCGCCGGAGACCCTGCGGGATCGCCTGCTGGAGCACAATCAGGACGAGGTATTGCAGCGGCTGATGGAGGCGTTTTTCGAGGAGACCCGGCCGCTGATGCGGAGCCCGCGGTTCAACGCCGGCTACAGTGCCGAAACGCTGCTGAGTGATGTGGAGGCGAAGGTCGGTCTGCACTGCCCGGACGGGCCTTTTCGCGATCGGCTGATGGGCATGTACGTCCGGCCGCTGGTGGACCGGACGATCCGGCACGCGACGCTGGAGTGGATCGCGGACTGGGCGGACGGGGCGGGTCGGGTGCTGCATCTGTACGGGCGGGACTGGGAGCGGCATCCGCGGTTCGGGCGGTATGCGAGAGGCGTGGCGGAGCACGGCGGTCACCTGGCCCGGATCGCGCGGAACGCGGCGATCAACCTGCATTGCGGGAGCAGTCCGTCGCTGCACCAGCGGGTGCTGGAAACGCTGGCCGCCGCGGGTTTTCCGATGGCCCGGTTCCATCCGCTGGACTTCGGGCCGCCGGGCCACGAGAGCTTCCGCCGATACCTTCTGGATCGCGACATCCGCGGGCCGAGGCGGGTTCCGATCGACGAGCTTCCGAGTGATTACATCGAGGGGCGCCGACGGCGCGACGCGCTCATGGGGCGGGCGACGCCGGCGTTCATCGAGATCACCAGGGAATACCTCTTCGAGCAGAACCCGCGGAGCGGCGACGACCGGCGGTATGAACTGGCCGAGCTGGCGTTTCCGGGATTCGAGCGGATCACCTTCGACTCCCCCGGGTTGTTCGCCCGTCGGGCGGGGCATTTTATCGCGCATCCCGAGGAGCGGGCGGACATCGTGCGGTCGATGCAGGCGAGCGTTCGGGAGTTGTTCACCTACGATGCCCTGGTGAACCGGCTGCTGGCCTTTCTTCGAGAGGGTCTGTCCAGGGCAGGTTAACATCCCCTGAGAACGCACTCCTCAGAGCTTTGTAGCCACAGCCGCGAAATCGAAAACCGCACTCAAGGCGATGCTACGCAAAGAGTAACCGTTCACGGGTCAAAGCCCAATGAAATCAGCCCTCATTGTAGTGGCCTCATGCGAATCGGTCGATCCGTCCGGCTGATGCCATGCCGACCTGTTGGCGGGGGAAGAGACAGCCGGTAAAGTACTTGCACCATTGGCACGGGCGATTCAAGACTCCTGGACCGGAGAACAAACCATGATCGCGAGATGTCCGATCCTCCTGGTGTCTTCAGTGGCGGTACTGGCCGGCCTGGTGGGATGTGCGTCCCCGGGCGGCTTCAAGGCCGGAAGCTCCGGCAAGGAACAACCCATGACATACGAGGTGCAACGAGTCAGCGAGCCGATCCGGATCGACGGTAACTGGGACAAGCCGGCCTGGCAGGCGATCAAGCCGCTGTCGTTGACCTATTACATGGGCGAGAAGCCCGAGCACCTGCCGGTCACCCAGGTCAGGCTGGCCTACGACGCTCAGGCGGTCTACGTCATCTTCCGTGTCGAGGATCAATACGTCCGCGCGGTGGCCGCCAAGCACCAGGACCCGGTCTGCCGCGACAGTTGCGTCGAGTTCTTCTTTACCCCCGGAACCGACGTGAAGAAAGGGTACTTCAACCTGGAGATGAACTGCGGAGGCATCATGCTGCTGCACTTCCAGACCGTCCCGCGCCGGGGTACCCCGATTGCTCCGGCGGACATCGATCGCATCCAGGTCAGGACCAGCCTGCCCAGGACCGTCGATCCGGAGCGCGTCGGCCCGACCATCTGGACCGCCGAGTACCGCCTCCCGCTAGACGTTTTAGCCACCTACATGCCCGAGGCGGTCAAACCCGCGCCCGGCGTCACCTGGCGGGCCAATTTCTTCAAGTGCGCCGACCATACCAGCCATCCCCATTGGCTGACCTGGTCGTTCGTCGATCGCCCCCGGCCGGACTTCCACGTGCCCGAGTGCTTCGGCACGCTGGAGTTCAAATGAAACTCACGATTGTCCCGGCCGGACAAGAACGGTGACAGGGAAGCGGCGCCGGTTGATTTCTCGGCCCCAGGGCGAGCGGAATTGCCGGGTGATACTCCCGCAATGTCACGGACCGTGTACGGCCGGTCGGCCAAGTTCAAACGCCTGTGCTCGCGTGAGAAGATGCCTGCCGGCCGCGCAGACGCCCGCCGACGGCTGACAGCGTTGCGACGTCCTCGGGCGGAATCGAGCCGTCGGGCAGGGGGCCGCTGTTGAGAAGAAGGTTCGCATTCCTGGAGGAAGCGTAAGACAGCATGTCCATGACTTCGTCGGCGGACTTGTGGTCGCCGTCGGAAGCCCGGTCGTAACCCCATTCCCGCCTCTGGAGGGTATCGCAGATCTCGATCGGTTTGCCCTGGTTCCTGGCCCAGACTTTCGTCGCCAGTTCACCCCCGCGATGCAGGGCGTCGACCTTGCGCTCGGGGGCGACGAAATCCTCGTCGCCGTTGGCGCCCTGCTTGAACGAGATCAGGCAGCCCGGCTGCAGGGATCGGACCAGGGAATACGTTTCCTCGACGGGGAACAACTCCGGCCGACAATAGTACGTTCGCAGCGGGTCGAACCAGATTCCCGCGATGGGGCCGTACTGCGTCAACAGTTCCGCGATCTGGTGGTGGGCGAAGTCGATGTACTCGCGGAAATCGGCATTATCGCGGAAGCGGTAGGCGGGCTCGGGCCGGGCGTAGGCCGGGCGGGCGAGAGAGCAGTTCTCGCTCTCGTCGCTGTAAGGAAAGAAATACGGGTGCCGCCAGTCCATCGCGTACGAGTAATAGAGAAACAGCCCAAGTCCCTTTCGCCGGCAGGCGTTGGCCAGTTCTCCGATCAGGTCGCGCCGGGCGGGGCTGTTGAGGCTGTTGAAGTCGGTCGCGGCGGTGCGGAACAGGCAGAAGCCGTCGTGGTGCCGGGTGGTGATGTTCACATACTTCATGCCCGCTTCGACGGCCAGGTCGGTGATTCGGTCGGCGTCAAATCCGCCGGCGGTGAACCGACCCTTCAGGCGGGCGTATTCCGCCACAGGGATTTTGTCCCAGTACATGACCCATTCGCCGCGCTCGAGCAGGCTGTACAGCCCGTAATGCAGAAACAGGCCGAACTTCGCGTTCATGAACCACGCCAGCCGGGCCTGGCGCGGATCGGGGCCGGTTTCCTGTTCACCGGGCCCGACGAGAGGTATTTTCCGCGCCGAGGTGCAGCCTGTGCCCTGCGACAGGGTGATCGCGGCTGCTCCACCGCATGCTCGCATGAAATGCCGTCTCGTCAGTTTCATGTGGCCGTCCCCGCGGTTTCGGTTGTTGAAGGTCGTTCGACGGCGAGGTTCATTTCCGGCCTGTCGGCGGCTTCCGGCTTACTGTGCCTCCTAAAACCCGTGTGGGACCGGTTCCAGCCGGTCGGTTTTCAGGGTTTTTGATGCCCTTTTACCAGAGCGGCCGCCTTGGCCTTGAACTCCTTCTCGTATCGCGACTGCAGTTGTTTTCGCAGGGTATTGTCCTCGGTCACCACGATCATGCGAGTCAGGTTCACCTTGCCCAGGTCGACGGTCAGCTCCCTGTCGGCGGTTTTGGCCGGAACATCCCTGATGCCGCCGGCCGTGACCTCAAAGACGGTCGGTGATTTGATCCAGCTCGGCAGGTTCACGGTCAGGCTTGCTTTGGCGATTGGATCGTACTTCGTGCCCTGTTCGCTGTTGGCGTACTGGTCGGTGACCACCGGCAGCACGAGCGTATCCTGCCCCGCGATCAGCGACCATGCCCGCAGCCCCTTGGTGGCCTGCAATTCCAGCCCGGCCGGGCAGCCGGTCATCAGCACCGGCCCGAGCGTCCGGACCTCGGCGCCCACCAGCCCGATCTCCCGCCACAGGGCTCCCGCCGCCGGATCGCCGAGTATCGACCCCGCGCCCACGCCGTGCGAGACTTTCGATTTCACCCTGTCCGGCGCAAGAGAGGGCGTATACCACCAGTAGGAAAGGCCCTTGGCCCCGGCGGCCAGCGCGTAGTATGCCTCGATCCTTTTTGATTCGGGCGTTGGGAATGGGAAAGCCCTCTTTTTCTCCCCATCAATGATGCTGCAGGCGTAGAGGATGACATGCAGCGGGTTGGGTTCGCAGGCCGACCGGGCGACCTGCGAGGCCCCGAGCACGTAGGTGGCCTTGGAGTGGGTCGCAAGACGCTCCGGGCGCTCCCATGCCGCGGTGCGCAGACGGGGCTGGTAGTACGGATCGATCGACAGCACGTCGGCCAGCTGGCCGTAGATGTACCAGTTCTGGGGTTTGTAGGTGTTGTCCACGTTCAACATGCTGAGCTCGTCGGGTTCTTCAACGCGGATCTCATTGGCGCGCTGGATGCACCATTGGGCCAGCCCGCCGATTTTTCCGGCTTCGGCCACTCCTTCCATCTTGTGGTCGGCGCAGTCCGGCTCGTCGTGGATAAACATCATGTATGGGGTCCGGACTCCCCACTTCTGCGGCTCGTCGGGGATGAATCGCAGTCCCCTGGCGGCCGCGAACTGCTGGCCCGCGGGATTTCTCAGGAAAGCCTGAACGGGCGGCGAGCCGATCTGGGCGACCTGAAGATTGATGTTGTGGGCGGTCAGATCGAGGATGTAATTTCGGGCAATGGCCTCATCTTCCGACTTGCCGGGCGGTCCGCCCCACATGCCGTACCCGAACTCGTCGCTCCAGGCCCGCAGACCGGCCGAAGCCGTTTGCCCATCGTCGTAAACACCCTGAAACACATGAAATGAGCCGCGGGCCAGCGGCCGACTCAGCCGCATTACCACCGGAGATATGTTCAACGTCGCGTCCCGGCTCACGACCGCACTGCCCGTGACATCCGTGCCGTCCAGCAGCACCTTGACCGGAGCCTTGCCCTTCTCCGGATGGCGGAAGTACAAGTACACCTCTCGGAGGTCGGGCGAGAAGCTCACCCCCGCAAGGCGCGGCTGCCGCGGCTGGAGCGGCACCGTGACGGGTATCGCCCGGGGGCCGCACTTGAGGGCCAGGGCAATGTTCTCGCCGGGCGGCATGCGTCGCGTGCGCACCATGACCTGCCCCGCGGCGCCCGGCGGGAGGGTGAGCGGGTCCGCCTTCATCCAGATGGGCTCGCCGGCGGCGACCAGCTTCTTGAGCCGATCCGGGGGCAGGTTCGCGAAGGTGATGCTGGCGAACTTGCGCACCTTGCGCTGGTCGGAATACACCAGGCAGCCCTTGAGACTCTCGCCCGCATAGAACAGGTCTTCAATTTTGAGCGGCGACGTGCCGGTGTTCCGCACCAGCACGTGGATTGACGCGCCCAGAGGCTCCTTGACGCTGGCCTCCTCCGCGGCGGCCCCTTCGGGAATCTCCGGGTCGTTCGAGTCCTCGTGCCAGAGCCGGTGATACTGCGGATAGGGCTGGTCCGCGCGGAAATGAACCCCGAGCACCTGCAATTCCGCCGAAGCCGCCGGGCAGGCAACGCCCACGGACAGGACAATCATCCACAAAGCATTCGACTGTAATATGGTCTTCTTCATTTCTCGCCTTCCTTGTCGAGTTGCTCTCTTTCCGAGAGCAGTCGCCTGACGTTCGATGCGAACAACCGGTCGTACCGGCCCTGAAGTTCCTGTCTCAGTTGGCTGTCGGCCGTCACCACGAGCAGTCGGGTCACGTTGACCGTACCCAGGTCCAGCGACAGGTCGGCCTCCGTCGATTTCCACTCAATGTCCCTCGTGCCTTCACGGGTGATTTCGAAGACATCGCTGGTCTTCAGCCAGTTCGGGGCCTTGAAGCGCAGGGCGGCCTTGTTGATCGGCTGGACGACCGTGCCGAGGCGATCGCAGATGATGTCGTCGTTGACCGCGAAAATGACCAGCGTGTCCTCACCGCCCATCAGTGAGCGGACCCACAGCGTGCGGGGTTTATCGATATCGAGTTGGACCGGGCATCCGCGTCCGATCAGGGCCTCGGCCGTCCGCACCTCGGCGCCGACCAGGCCGATCTCGTTGTACAACCGCTTCAGCTCCGGGGCGTCGCCGCCCGCGCCGTTGAATCGGCCGCCCGGTGTGTACCACCAGTAGGAGATGCCCTTGGCGCCAGAGGCGATGCTGTAGAACACCTCGATGCGTTTTTCCTCGGGCGTCGGGGCGCGGAACGGGGAATCCTCGAAGTCGAAGCGGCAGGTGTGCAGTATCAGATGCATCGGCCTGGGCGCGCAGGCGGACTGGAAGACGGTTCCCGCGGCGTAAACGTATGTCGGTTTCGTATAAGCGCCGAGCGCGCCGGGATCCGTCTTGTACACGCTCTGAAGTTGAGCCTGGTAGTACGGGTCCGCCGAGGCGACGTCGGTCATCGCCCCGTAGGTGTACCATTGCTCGGGCTTGAAGGTGTTGTCGATGTTGACCACCTGCAGGGCGCGCGGCTCGCGCTGGCGGTACCCGCGGCCCATGCCGATCAGCCACTGGGCGAGGGAGCCGATGCGCTTGCCCGGCGGGTTGATGTTATTGAGCGCGCTGTCGCTGGCGTCGGGCTCGTCGCGCAGGAACGTATAACGCTGGTTTGGATAGCCGCCGGGCGCTTTGTCCATGATCTGGATGCCGAGCCTGGCGCAATGAGCCTGTCCGGCCTCGCTGCGGACGTATTCCCGCACCTGCGAGCCATAGTGGAACATGATTATGTTGAGGTTGTGCAGGGCCAGTCCGTCGATGTAGGGGGCGACGCTCTCGGCGGCCGTGGCCGCCTTCCTGGGATACCCCCACATGCCGTAGAGGAAGTCCGGTTTCTGGACGCGAACACCGGTCACCGCCACCGACTCATCCTCGTAGTGGACGTGGAACAGGTGGAAATCACCTTCTTGAAGAGGCTTCGGCGTCCGCACCGCGGCCAGCGCGGTGTCCACCGCCGGGTCCGCGAGCATGGCGAGGTCATCGCTCGCGTTATTGCCGTCCATCAGGATACGGGCCGGCTTCAATGCGCCCTTCGGATGCCGGACGTACAGGTAGACCCGGTCCATGGCTGGTGAATAACCGATTCCCACCACGCGCGGCTGGACGCGGTTCAGGGACACGGCGCCCTGAATCTCGAACCCCTTGCCCGTGATCCGCACGTCGGCCTGTTGAACCTTCGGTGCCCGGCGGAGGCGGATGATCAATTCGGCGAAGCCGTTCGGGGCGATGGTGAACGGGTCGGCCCGCCACCACACCGGTTCGCCCAGGTCGGTGAGCGTCTCGATCTGATCGGTCGGCAGCTTGGAGAACAGGATGTGAGAGGCGAACTTGCCTTCCGAGTCTTTTGGGGGACTGTCCGGCGCAATGCCCTGCTTGAGGCTGACGCCGTTCAGCAGCACATCGTCGATGTCGATTTCGGCGGATGTCGTGTTTTGAATAAAAACGTGGAGATAGCTGCCCAGCGGCATGCCGGGGTAGGCGTGGCGCAGGCGGTCGCCTTTCTCGTCGGTCAGCTTCCAGCCCTCGCGCCACATGGGCATGAACTTCGGGAAATCCTTGTCGAGTCGGCATGTGCCGCCGAGAAAGCCCGGCGTGGCCGGCTCTGCGGCCACGGCGGCCCAGGTTCCCAGCAGCAGGGCGGCCGAGCAGGCTGCGATTCGAAGGCGATTCTTGCGCATGGTCATGACCCTCATGGGATGTCCAAGTGCCGCTCACCGCACGGAGAAGGAATACAGTTGTCCACCCGGCCGGACGTTGAACGACAACCGCACCGTGCCTTCGGTTGTCAGTTGACGCAGGGTCTTGCCGTCGAACGTCACCCGATGCCGCAGCGAATCGCCGGAAACCGTGTTTTCCCCCAGTTTCGTGCCGTCGAGCCCGATCGCCTGGACGACGATCGGCCCGATGCCGTTCACAAAGAGATCGTCGCCCTCGAACGAGATCGGCTTCGTGGTCAGAATGCCGCCGTCGACGGAGACGAATCCGTCGACGCGCAGCCGTGCCCGGAACAAGCCGCCGCCGGTGACCCGCTTGCCCCGCTCGTGATTCTTGCCGTAAGACGAGCAGGTGTAGTAGTAGATCAGCTCGTCGCCGATTCGCAGCGGCCCCTGGCTGAACTCGCACATATACCCGCCGTCGTTCTGTCCGTTGTTGCCGCCCTCCGGTCCGTTGGGGATGAAAACCTCGGGAACGCCGGCGTCGTTGTTGAACCGGACCTTCTTCCAGTTGAGGCCGTCGCGGCTGACGACCAGCTTCATGAACGCGCAGCCGGCCGCCGAGAACGGGTAGTCGCCTTTGAAGTGGTAGACCTTCAACCCGCCCAGCCAGAGCGACTCGTAGCGCCAGGCGGTCGAGGCGTAGTACTCGTCGAAGCGGAAGTCACCGTCGCGGTCCGCGGCCGGCGGCAGCAGGGCGATCCGCTGGATGCGGTTGGTGTCCACCGGCTCGTCCAGCCGATCGAGGAACAGGTAGGCCCGCGACCGCAGATTGTTGCCCTCACCGGCGTCCTGGTCGGTGAAGAACTTGAAGAGGCCCAGGAAACGGTCGGTCACCGGGTCGTGGTAGAAGAGGGTCACGTCGCCGGGGCCGTAGACGGTTTTTCCGTCCTGGGTGATCACCCGGCAGCTCGCGTCGCCCTGGCCGGCCCAGGCGTTGACCACCAGCGGCCCTCGCTCCCAGGTCAGCCCGTCGCGCGAACGCACGTAATAGATGCCCTCGCGGTTGTTGCCGAAGTTGGCGTAGTACATCCAGCCCTGGTAGGGATGGTCCTTGTCCTTCTGGTTATACCAGCAGGAGAACAGGTCCAGCCCGGGGTTGCCACGGGCGCCGGGTTCCTGCTGGAGGCTCATGTCGAACGTCACCGGTGTGAGCTGCTCCTGCCGGGCCGCGTCCCAGTTCAGGCCGTCCGGAGAGGTGACGCGGTAATAGTCGCTCGCCCCGCGGCCGCGGACGAACGCCACGTATTTGTCGAGCCGCGGGTCTCGGACGATCGAGCCGTATGCCATCAGGATAATCCCCGGTGCGGCGGGGATG
>DATIKE010000116.1:0-4533 GCA_035477895.1 Phycisphaerae bacterium | reverse complement strand
ATGCAACCTTGCCCGCGTTGACGTTCCGACGCTCAACCAGTCCGCCGGTACAAACCCGGCGGTTCCTGTTTCCCATTATGGGTTTTCAGAGGGACTCACAAGCCTTGTGTGGGACCGGCATCCTGCCGATCCAATCAACCGGCTGCCCTGTCCGCCGCGGCGGAGAAGCCGGTTCCACAAGTTCTTATTGGAGCCGCCCGCTCAACTCCCCGTCGCGTACAGGCCCACGACGGCCGTGCACGCGATTGCTTCCTCCCGGCCGACCGCGTCGACGCCCTCGCCGGTCTTGGCCTTGATGCTCACGGACTCGACCGGCAAACCCAGCAACCGGGCGACTTCAAACCGGATCGCGCTTTTGTACGGCCCGAGCTTCGGCCGCTGGGCGTGGATCGTCGCGTCCACGTTGACCACGGCGTAACCCGCCTGGGCCACCCGCCGCAGGGTCTCGGTCAGCAACATCCCGCTGTCGGCCCCCGCATAGGCGGGGTCGGTGTTCGGGAACGACTCCCCGATGTCCGGCAACCCGGCCGCCCCGGCCAGGGCGTCTATGATCGCGTGCAGCACCACGTCTCCGTCGCTGTGGGCCGCCGGCCCGCGATCGTGCTCGATCGGCACGTGGCCCAGGACCAGCCGCCGGCCGGGCTCCAGCCGGTGCAGGTCGGTGCCCAGCCCCACGCGATGAACGACCGGTCTGTCCGTCTTACCGCTCAATCCGCCGTCAAGGTAAGGTGCAAGTGGCTCAAAAGCAAGCATTTGTGGACGCACGGGCGGCCCATTGTCGAGCTGCGGACAGGAGGTCGGAGGTACAATGTTGTGGGGCGACCTGTGGGAGAAGCAGGAGAATGCGGTTCTGACGATCATGGACGCGGATATGCCATCCTGGCGCGAACTGGATCAGGCCCTGATACTTGCCCGGCGTCGAATCCGCCGAGTGGGGGCGGGGGTCGCGATCTGCGCCTGGCTGGCCGGGGGATTCACGTGGCTGCTGCTGTTTGTGATCCTCGATCATGCCTTGGATGGCGGTGTGCCCGACGCCATCCGTCGGCCGGCGTCCATCCTGTTCTGGCTGGCCACGGGTGCATGGATGGTTCTGGCCTTGGGTCGGCCGTTGGCCCGGCAGTTGAACGACCTGTACATCGCCCGGCTCATCGAGCACGACCATCCCCGGATGCGGAACACGCTCGTCGACGCGATCCAGATCGCGCGGCGGACGGATGTGCCCGGCTCCGTTCGGTCGGCGGTTTTGCAGCGGGCCGGGGAGGAGCTGGCCGCCGTCGACCCCTTGCGCAGTGTGCCGACGCGCGGATTGCGACGGGCATCCGCGCTGGCGGTCGGCGTTCTGGCGCTGCTGATCCTGTATGGAGCCATGTCGTCGAAAGATGTCCTGCCGAGTCTGGCGAGGGCCTTGGGCATGCCCCTGCCGGCACCGACGCGCGTCCGCATTGTCGAGCTGGCACCCGAGGACGGGGCATCGGTGCTTACCGGCCGGCCGGTGGAGTTCCGGGCGGCCCTGGCGGGCAGGCGACCGAACGATGTTCACGCCCGATTCAGCCTCGACGGCGGCAAGACTTGGGTACAGGACCACTTTCTGCCCCTGTCCCCTGGAGTTCCGGTTTCCGATCCGAGCGGGTGGCGGGCGACCAAGCCGGGTGCGGACGTACGGCAATCGATGGTCTGGCAGATCGTAGCCGGAGATGCCGTTTCCGAGAACCGCCGCCTCGAGGTCCGGCCCGTACCTGTGGTCACCGATGTGCAGGTCCGCTATGACCAGCCGATACAATCCGGGGCCGCGCCGACAACCCGGCCGGGCGGCGATGTCGAAGCCGCCCCGCGAACGCAAGTCACGATCGTCGCGAAAACGAACGTCCCCGCTTTCAATCCGTTGTTGATCCTGGGCCAAGGCAGCGACGAACGCCGCCGGGTTCTGGAGGCGCCGGCCGACGGCAAACGTGAGCTACGGATCCCCCTGGTGGTCACCCGTGACGACGATTACCGCATTGAGTTCCGCGACGCCCACGGCGAGCCCAATTCCCAGGCCATCCGATACGCGATCCGGGTCCGGCCTGCCACCGATACCGGGCGGCAGCTTCAATCCGCACCGGCTTTGGTCGAGCAGCCGACCACCGCACCGGCTGATGAGTCGGCAGCGTTGGATTCCCCGGCTGAGGATGAAACCGGAGAACAGAGGGAAGCGGTTCGCCTAGCGAAAAGCGATGTCTCGGCATCGGGGGGCACGCCGGGATCCGACTCGGCAGCGCCGGAGATGGCCGAGCGTATTCCGGGCAGTCAGCCGACAGCTTCCGAACCATCTCTCGCGGACAAACAGGAACTCGCTGACATTGAGTCAACCACAGCCTCGCAACCCGGAGGTCTCGATTGGCCGACGGATAAGTCGGCTGACGAAAAATGTCAGTCGCCCGGGTCCGCGCCGGCCGAATCCCCCGAGGATTTTGCCCGCCGACACGAAGAGCCGTTGCGGATTCTGGCTGAGCGTATGCTCGCCGACGCCGGCGATGCCGCGAGTGAACCCGGGTTGGCGACACAATGCCGGGCACGTTCCGGTGATTCCAAGGGCGACATGGAGAATCCTTCCGCGGCAGCCCAGACCGGGGCAGGCTCGGCGAGCGGCGCGTCCGAGCAAGGTCAGTCGGACGATCAATCGGACGGCCAGGGCGGCAGGCCTTGCTCCGGGCAGTCCGCCGAAGCTGCCGACGGTCAGCAGTCATCATCCGGTGCAGCCGGTGAGTCCGGCCGGCAAGGCCAAGGGCAGTCCGAGGGGAGTTCCCAGGGCGGTGGGGCGATTCAGCCGACCGATTCGCCGCAGGGGGCCGGGACCTCCGCCGGCGGCGGCGACGGCACGGGGCCGGCTCCTGCCTCCGGGCCGGGTGAGGGCCCCGGCGAAGAACTGGAGGTGATCGCCCAGCGGAGGGGATCGCATCGCGCCGCGCCGACGGTCGGACAAGCCCGGCAGGTGATCGACGCGCTGGAAAGGGCGTTGCGGCGTGGAGATACCGATCCGGCTCTGTTGGAGGAACTGGGCTGGGATCTGCAGGCGGCGCAGCAGTTCGTCAAGGAGTTCAAGCGGACGGCGTCGGCCTCTCGGCCGGCGGGAAATGTCGATGTCCGCGTTGTCGAGGGCGGACCGAGGTCGGAGGCGGCTTCGATCGAGTCGCCCGGCGTGCTTCGTGCCGGACGGGCGGCGGCTCCCGGTCTTCGCGGCCTTCGAGAAAGCGATACCCGCCCGGCCGACGATACCCGAGGGTTGATGGAAGTCGGCCGGCAACGCGTCCCACCGCGATATGAGTTCCTCCTGGAGGCGTACTACCGCACGCTGGCATCGCAGCCCGCGAGATAGATAATCAGCAGCCGTTCGCGGTTTTACGGGCGGCAGTGCCGGGATGGGCTGGTCTGTGAGGTGGGCATGAACGGCTTGCCGTTCCAACGCCGCGATGCGTTCGTCGCGTTGGCGGAGCTGGGCTTCCAGTGCCGCGATCCGTCGCTGGTACCATTGCTCGTGGGTCGGTTCCACCGGCCGCTCCTTCGTCGGGGTCTCCTGCCTGCCGCAGGCAGGCAAAGCCGGGCGAGTACGCCCGGAAATAATTGTCGCGTGGCTTGACATGGAGAATCGAATGCGGTAAATTGCCGTGAACGGTTGCGAAAGATATCCTCGAAGGAACAAAGGGGACATCAGTGATTATGAACAACCGGACCCACAAAGACGATGAAACACCACGGCGGACGAGTGAGCTGAACGGAAACGAGTGATGTCCCCTTTTTGCCTTTTTGAAAAAGGAGGTACGCCCGATGAGCGTCGCTGAGGAACTCCGAAAACTGCAACAACTCCGGGAGGCCGGGGCGATCAATGACGACGAGTTCGCCCTGGCCAAGGAAAAACTGCTCAACAAGCCACCGCCGATTGACGCGGGCGCCGGCGAGCAAGCCCAGCTCGCCATTAACGGCCCCGCTGCCGTAGATCAGCAGACCAGGCAGTGGGCCATGTTCCTGCACTTGTCGCTGCTCGCGGGTTTTCTGGTGCCCTTCGCCGGGCTGCTCGTCCCAATCGTGATTTGGCAGCTCAAGAAGGAGGAGCTGCCGGGGATTGATGCCCATGGCAAGATCGCCGTCAACTGGATCATTTCGGCGATCCTCTACGCGGTCGTGTGTATACTGTTGGTCTTTGTGATCGTTGGGATTCCGTTGTTGATCGCCCTTGGCACCGTCGGGATCATCTTCCCGATCGTCGGCGGGATCAATGCCAACAACGGCAAGGTATGGCGGTATCCGTTGTCGATCACGTTCTTGAAATGAGACCGGCTCGAACGGAGCCAAGCAGAAAAGGGGTCAGAATCTATTTGACAGCGGATCTTGGCGGCGGTAGAGTACGGTCATGGCTCGGAGACCCCGGACAGCGTTGGGCGGGTTGGCGTATCACGTGATGAACCGGGTGGCGGGTCGGCAGGAACTGTTCGAGGACGCAGACGATTACGCGGCCTTCGAGCAGGTGTTGGCCGAGGCTCGGGAACGTGGGGCCAT
>DATIKE010000115.1:0-2547 GCA_035477895.1 Phycisphaerae bacterium | reverse complement strand
CGCGCCCCTCGGTCGCGGAACCAGCGCATGATTTCATAATGCAGGGGCTGCCCGGTGGGCGGCGTCCCTTTCTCGAAGGCCGCGGCCATCGACGCGCCAAGCGTGTATCGCGGCATGCCCAGTCCATCCACCAGAGCCATGTTGCACGTGCGTCCCGCATGCATCGCGGCGAAGAGTCGAACGTAGCCCCGCTCGAACATCGGCAGAAAGGTCTCGAACGCCGAGGCCGAGAGATGATCCAGCCCTTTTCGCTCCGCCATCCGCCCCCGGGCCTCGAAAAACAGCCGAATATCTTCCGTTTTTCGCATTTCCTCGACGGCGACCCCCTCCCGCAGCCCTTTTCGGACATCGCGCCGACACTTGCTGCCGTACCCGCCCAGCAGGGCCTCGTCATCCGCGTCCAGGCTCACCAGATAGGTCGCCGGGCGGAACGTCCCCATCTCGTACGATGATCCCGCCACGGCGTCCCGCAACTCGGGATAGTAGTCCACGCCGTCGATCGGCACACTTTCAGGGATCGGCACTCGCAGCTCGATCTCGGCCGCACCAAGGGCCCGCGCGTGCCGCTCCAAACCTTTCAACAGGGCGACGGCCGACCCCGACCTGTCCCCCGCGTCCATCAACAATGCCTCGACCCTGGCCAGGCTCCACGGCGTCCGTGGAATCCTCTTGATGACCATGGCCGATCCACCGCGGAGAACCTTGTCCGCGAACAGGCCGACAACATGAAGCGACCACCCGTTCAACTCCCAGTGTCTTCGGCTGCACGATGTCACCAGGCCCCGCCCGAAAGGATGCGCGCTCACGAGCCCGTCCCAATCATCCGCCTGCGCGACGTCCAGTAGTTTCGTCTCGTAAACCATGTGCTCCCCGGGCTACTTCTCGCTCAACTCGGCCAGCAGATCCTCCAGAATCGCGTCCTGCGGCCAGACCTGCCCTTCGTGCCAGTTCAAGGAGCGATCCCAATGCCCGGCACAAGCGTGCACCGCCTCGGCGATGTACCCGTAGCTCACTTCGGTGATCAGGTAGCGCCCGTCGTTTCCCCTGACGAAGTCGAAAGCCATGCTCTGAGATCCGGTCTTGCGAGCCACCTCGAAGGCGACCTGAATGCACTCCGGACGAATGCGGTCGCGATCGTACACGACGTCCCCGCTGCCAGATGCCCGGAAATCGCCCTTGCGCACGTTTCGCGTGAAGGCGAACGCCCGATTTCCGATCACCGTCACCCGGGTGTCATATTCGTTGCCGGCCACGAAATCCTGAAAGTAGACATACCCGCGTTCGTGGCCCAGCAGCAGATTCGCCCGGTAAATCCGCATCAGGGTCCCCGGCATACGCTCGACGACACTCCGCAGCGACACCGCCGCCCGGCGCGTCTTCTGCAACCGTGTCGCGGCGTCGTGGAAGTATCCGGCCACCGGCTTGAATCCCCTTCCAAAAGCCCGTTTCGCCAGCCGGCGAGCCTCTGCCGCGTCACGAACCATCCGAACGTTCATCGATCCCGCGCCGCAGGAAAGTTTGAACACCTTCGGAAACGTCGCCCGTGATATCCATTCTTCCGCGTCCCGCGGCCGAAAGAAGATGTGCGTCGGCACCAGCGGCGCACCAACCGACTCTAGTAAATACTTCTGTGCCACCTTCGAATCGAAATGCCAGCATGTGTTCGAGCTGGGGAACACCATCAGCCCCATGACCTCCGCCGCACGGAGAATATGACGGGCAACCGCCATATCCTCGGGCGTGCTCTGCGAGAAGTGCCACAGCAGCGCGTCGGCCGAGGCAAGCTGGCGCATGATTGACACATCGAAGCAGTTGACCACACGGTGCTCGATCCCTTTTTCCGCGCAGTACTTGATCCAGCGATCCGAGAAACTGCCTGCCCGGTGATGAATGGCTATTCGGTTTCCCATGCGTCAGCCCTGTTCTCCCGATACCGGCCTGTATTCGCGCGATGGTGAACTGCAGCAGGCTGCGGTTCCGGCCAGCGCGGTGTCAAGGTTTATCCACAACCAGACAGAACGACGTACCGCATACGTACGCTCCCAGGGCGTTCGCCAGGAAGATCCGTCCCCAACGACCCAGTCGATTGAACGAGAACCACTGCACCCGCCGACGTCGAAAACCCACCTCTTCCAGAAGCTCCAACCATAACCGGGGCGACTGATGCTTATGCCATTCGATGCTCCTGGCAAACGGGCACCGCATCCCAAGGTCGCCGAAGAGGTTCCTCCGGCCGACATCCACGATGATCACCCTGCCGCCCGGGGCGGCCACCTCCGCCATTTTCATCAGCACTTTCCGGTACTTCCGGCGCGCCTCCTCCTCCTTGTGCAGCAGGATACAGGCCTCCTCGTCGAGATGGTTGATCGCCTGGTGAATCATCACCACGTCGAACTGCCCGCCGGCGGGATCAAAGTCCTGAAACGTGACCGCCTGCATCTCCGCCTGCGGGCACGTCAGCGCGTCGGCGGTCGAGCGGAACACGGCTCGCACATTCTCGCGCGACCCCGCCGCCTCGGGCTCCAGACAGACCACCCGGGCCGCGCC
>DATIKE010000114.1:0-2186 GCA_035477895.1 Phycisphaerae bacterium | reverse complement strand
CGCCCCGCCGCCGAACCCGACCACACCGTCCGCGGCTTTCCCGCCCCAGGCGGTGACGGGCAACCGCCGGAGCGCCAGCATCACGGCCGTGTAGCCGACGAGCAGGATCCCGAGGATCACCTTGAGCGCCTGCGGGGCGATCGCTTGCAGCGAGGTTGCCCCGAGGGGCACGCCGATGACCCCGCCCGCGAGAAACGGCCAGGCGCGCCGCCACGAGATCTCGCGCCGCACGGTGAAAAGCGACTGCGTCTGGCCGACCACCGAGCAGGTCACCACCAGCGCCGCGGCCGCGACCGGGTCTACGACGTGCAGCCAGAAGGCCAGCGCCGTGAGTCCCGTGCCGAACCCGGCAAGGCCGGTGACGAACCCGCCGCAGAAGGCCCCCAGCACGACGACAGCGGTTGTGATCATGTTCTATCGGGCTCCGCTTTCGGCCTCATTCGACCATAAAAACGAATAACGGCTCATCGTACCATACCTAATTACTGCAGTGGCCATGCCTGCGGCGAGCATCGTTTTCCCTTTCAACTCGTCAGCCGCACAGAGGGGGTGCCGTGAGATCGGCTTTCCGGCCGCGATGATCGAGCCAAACTCCCTTTCGTATCGATAACGTGCCGACCGACGCTCCGATGCCGGTTTTTCGACAAACTGGAAGAGTTGACAATCTCGCCCGATCTGCATGGGGTACCGTCAAAAGGAGGCGTAAAATGACGGAACGCCTTTCAGCTTCAATCAACCGCATCCTCGCCCCTGGCGGGCATAAGAGCTATCGTTTCCATCGGCCGTCTCATCATTACGGAAGGCGGCCCCCGCAACCCGGCCCTCATTCCAGAGCGCGGGATTCAAGCTCCGCCGCCTTGACAGTCACTACCACAATGTATAACTCGTACCCTAACCGAATGGGCAATAGCCTGGGTCACAGAGTTCAGCCCTGATCAGGCCTATTCGATTCTGATCGAGACGCTATCCGACCCAGCCTGTTCCGTCATCAACCCGACCATCAACCGGTTGCTGTCATGGACGTGCAGCCGGTTCAGGGTGATCTAAAACGCCCATTATGGCCGCCTCGCCCCGGAGGCACTTGAACGACTCAAATCTGTTCGGCTTCTGCCTGAGTGTTGAGACGGCCCGAGGAGAACACCATGAAAAACCGAGCACTGATCATCGCTATCGCAATAACCGTCCTGGCAGCCGTTTCGCAGGCGCCGCGCGCCAACGCCGATCCGCTGGTCGTGATGGCCATCGTCGGCATCGTCACCGTGGCCTCCATCAGCACGGCTGACATCGTCGCCGACGGCGGCGAGGCGGACACCCGCGACTTTCGAGCGCAGCACGAGGAGGCCCATACGCAGAGGGCCGCAGTCGAGCCTGCCGACGAGGCGACCGCCGCCGCGGGCAGGATCGAGGTCGCCGCCCGCTGAGCCCGAGTGATCGGATTCGAGGGGCGGCTCCTCACTAATCAACGCGTTGAAAGAACGAGAGGGGGCAGCGGATGCCCCCTCTCGCCTTTTGGAGAACCGTCCGGGGGACAGTTACGGCCAGGGCCCGTGAACACCCCGATCGTACAGGGTGTGCAGGGTCTGGACACCCTGGCTTCCCGATGCTCGCACGAGGTCCGCAGGAGGCGCATGTCATGGATGCCCGAAAGGACGTTCGCGGGGTCGACGCGTTCAAGGCGAGAGCCTTCGGCGCAAAATTCATTGCGGCCTTGAGCCACGGCGCCCTGCGCTTCGGGGGCGAAATCTTCGAACAGCGCAGAAAAGAGGACGCGGGTCGAGCCGCGATCGAGCTTGCCGAGGCCCTGCAGCAGAAGGAGGCGATCAGCGAAATCCTGAGAGCCATCTCCGACTCGCCGTCCAATGCCCAGTCCGTCCTGGACACCGTCGCTGCGGCGGCCGCGCGGCTGTGCGACGTGACCAACGCCGAGATCTTCCAGGTGGAAGGTGACGAGGTTCGGCTTGTCGCCAAGCACGGGGATTACCGCATATGGCCGGTGGGGCACTCCTTGCCCATCAGCCGTGCGTTCGTGGTCGGGCGGACCATTCTCGAGGCCGCCTCCGTCCACGTGCACGATCTTCAGGCCGCCGGGGCGGACTTTCCGCAGGGCGCCGCCTATGCCCGGCAGTACGGGCACAGAACCATTTTCGCCACACCGCTGCTGCGAGCCGGGAAGGCCATCGGCGCCA
>DATIKE010000113.1:0-10207 GCA_035477895.1 Phycisphaerae bacterium | reverse complement strand
ACTACAGCCTGCTCACCACCGAGCACGGAGCGCTCACGATCGCCCGCATTCTGTGGGCGGTTCTGGCCGTGGTCGCCGGCGTGTTGGTGTCGCGGACCATCCGCGCGTTTCTGCGCACCGAGGTCTTCCCGCAGACGCGCCATGTGGACCTCGGCACCCAGGCGGCCATTTGCACGCTACTTCATTATGCGATCCTCGCCCTGGCCTTTTACATCGGTCTGCAGATTCTGTTCGTCAGCCTCGGCGCGCTGACGATTCTGCTGGGCACCCTGGGCCTGGGGCTGGGCCTCGGCCTGCAGCCGCTGTTCGTCAACTTCATCAGCGGGCTCATGATCCTTTTCGAGCGGCAGGTCAAGGTCGGGGACGTGATCGAGCTGGCCGACAAGACCCCGTGCGAGGTTCTGTCCATCAGCATGCGCTCGACGCAGATTCGCACGCCGGACAACATCGATCACGTGATCCCCAACGGGGAATTCATCAACGGCCGGGTCGTGAACTGGACGTTGACGGACACGCGGCTTCGGGCCCGGATGCAGATCGGCGTGGCCTACGGCAGCGATCCGCAGCTTGTGCGGAAGATTCTGCTGGACGTCGCCCATCGGCACCCGGACGTTCTCGTTGATCCCGCCCCGGAGGTGTGGTTTGTCGAGTTCGGCGACAATGCCCTGATCTTCGTGCTGGCCGTCTGGTTCCCCAACGCCGCCGCCCGCTGGCGGTTCCTTTCGCAGGTCCGGTTCGAGCTGACCGACCTGTTCAAGCAGCACAACATCGAGATTCCGTTCCCGCAGCGGACGCTCAGCGTGATCGGCGACAAGCCGCTGCCCGTGGAGATCCGCGGCCCCGACAGGCCGGCCCCCCAGGAACCGAAGCCCACCGCACCCTGAACTGCCGATGCCGGCCCAGGGGGTGGTCTTGGCCTGCCGTGAACACACGGCAGGCATCTGCCGTTTTCTGTTATCGCGAACACACCGCAGGTCCAACTCGCGCCCGGCGCGATGCCCGTTACGCAGGAACCCCCGGGCCAACTTTCTGTCAATACGGTCAATAGCGTCCCTGGTACTCGTCGGCAGGATACTTGTGGGCGTTCTTGGACATCTTGGCCTCCAGGGCGGCGGAAAGGTCGATGTCCGCGGCGTTGGCGAACGACAGCAGAAATGCCAGGGTGTCGGCGATCTCCTCGCTGATGGCCTGGTGTTTGGCCGGGTCGCGAACCAGGTCGCGGGCCTCGGCGTTGGTGGCCCAGCGGAAGTGCTCCATCAGCTCGGCCGCCTCGGTGGCGATGGCCATCGAAAGGTTCTTCGGGTCGTGGAATCGTTCCCAGTCACGTTCTCGGATGAACGCGGCCACCAGCCCGCGGAGCTCGGCCACCGTGGTGTCGGCATCAGTCGGCATGAAACACCATGGCAGAAGTGAAAGGTTGATAATGGATAGCGGAAGCGATGCCTCGGCGGATGAACGCAGGGTGAGGAAAAGCCTTTCTCAATTCTCCATTCTCCATCCTCGACTCATTCATGGGTGACAACATGGGACGCGCCCGGCTCAAGCAATCGATAAACCAGGGCGATATCCTCGGGCGCCAGACGCACGCAACCCAACGAGACGTCCTGGCCGATGGTCTCCGGCTCGATGGTGCCGTGAATGCCGAAGCCCGACCGGCCGACCGCCAGGCCATCAATGCCCTCCATCCCGATCCAGAACTCCCCCAGTGGGTTGGCCGGATCGTCCGGGTGGTATACCTTTCCGTCGCGCGGATCGATCCAGGGCGGGTTTTCAAGGCGATTGGCGATCTTCCACACTCCGGTCGGCGTCTTGCCGTTCTCGCCCAGGGCGACCCTGGCGGTCCAGACGTACACGTGCCGCAGGTAGAGGTGCATCTCGTGATCGCGCTTGCAGATCGAGGCATGAAACGGGCCTTGCAGGACCTTGATCGACCGACCCTCGCGCAGGAAGTCCTTGTTGCGCATCCCGTTGATCCGGGCCAGCAGGTCCTCGGAGATCTGGGCGCTGCGGGCGATGCGGTTGAGTTTGTCGCCGCTGGTGACGTAATGCCACTTGGCCAGCGGATCACCCTCGACGACGGACCCGTTGAAAATCGTGCGGTCGGCGAGATCCGCCAGGGCCTCGCGGGCGATCCGGGCCTCGGCGACGGTCAGCCCCGAGTGCAGGGCTGTGTTCAGCTTGTCGCGGGCTTCCAGGAGCTGGTTCTTTTTCCAGAGGTCAAGCCCTTCCTGCAGCAGGCGGGCAGCGGCGTGCGGGTTGGCGTTCAGGTCGCCGGCCGGCTGGGTCACCGGTGAGATCACCTTCGCCAGGACGCCGGGAACCGCCTGGTCCGCGAGCCGACCGGCGACCGGCGGGCTTTGCGGAACAGGCCGGCCTGATGCAGCCGAGGATCCGGTCGTTGGCCCGGCGTCGGCGGCCGCCGGGTGCGTTGTGCTGCCGGACAGGTCGCTAGGCTGTGATGATGCCGGGGTCAGGGACGTCAGGGGTCGCAGTGCGGGTTCCGGCGTCTCTTGCCCCGCGGCGGAGGGGGGCGAGGCGTCCTCTGTGGAAGGCAGTGACCGAAGGCCGGACAGCAGAGGGAGTCTGTCCAGGTCGATGAGCGTTTCCTGGCGGGGCCAAGTCACGACCAGGACCGCGGCGGTCACCGCGATCGACATGGCCACGAACCTCCGCTGCCTGCGCCGACGGTCTCGCCGAAGATAACCAGCCATGCTTCTCCTCATCGCTCGAAAACAGGGATGACGACAGGTCGTCAAGTCTTCCGCAGCACCGGTCCCGGCCTTTCCGGGCCGCGCGTCTCCAGGATACCACGGGGTGGGTGTTTTTCAACCGAGAACGAAGGCGCGGGGGCGGGTTCCTGTTCCCAAGGTGATAGTTTCCCCATCATGACCGAGGATCGTCCGACAAACCGAGGCGGTCGGACTCACGGCCCGAATCGTCGGACGGCGGCGTCGGTTACCAGCATGTCGACCTGCATGTCATGCTCGCCGATGGGGACCTCGGCGAGAACCTGCTTTTCCAGTATGAAGCCGCACGAGACACCTTTGCGGTCGCGATGAGCGAGGAACCGGTCGTAGAAGCCCCGGCCGCGGCCGATGCGGTTCCCGTGTTCGTCGTAGCCCAGCCCGGGGACGAGAATCAGGTCGATGTTGACCACGGGGAAGGGGGCACCTTCGACCGGCTCGCGGATGCCCAGCGGCGACTCGGCCAGGACGTCGTCGGACAGCGAGCAGATCTCGATCGGGAGCATCCGCCGTTGTTCCCAGCTCACCTTCGGGGCGAGCACCCGCTTGCGGTCGCGCCAGGCGCGCATCACCAGCGGAGTGGTGTCAATCTCCGTCGGCAACGAAAGAAAGACCATGATGATCTCCGCCTGCTGGTACTCGCGCGTCTCAGCCAGCCGCGCGCAGGCTCGAATCGAGCAATCATGCAGCTCCTGCGGGCTGACCTTGCCCAGCAGGTTGCGGAGTTGTTGCCGGAGTTCCTTCTTGATCAATGTGCCTCTCCCGTTGACGGCCCGGCGTTCGACGGGAACGCAGGCTGATCCACCCGTCAGTCCGTCGGCGGCGACGGCCTGGGCGGTTCCGGTCCCTGGCCTGCCCCCTCGCGCCGTTGGCGGAGGCGGTCCAGGATTTCCCGGATGCGGGCCTCGAACCCGCGATCGGTCGGTATATAATAACGTTTTTCCACGCCAAGGTAATCCTGCTCGACGAATCCGTCCGGGTGATCGTGGGCGTACTCGTACCCCTTCCCCTGTCCCAGCCGGGCCGCTCCACGATAGTGGGTGTCCCTCAGGTGTTTGGGGACGGGCATCGTTCGGCCTTCCCGGACGTCCTTTCCGGCAGTCCAGATGGCCACGGCAGACGCATTCGATTTCGGGGCGCAGGCGACGTAAATGACCGCCTGGGCCAAGGGGAGCTGGCAC
Organism: Phycisphaerae bacterium; assembly: GCA_035477895.1. Classification (GTDB taxonomy): domain Bacteria; phylum Planctomycetota; class Phycisphaerae; order UBA1845; family PWPN01; genus JAPKGY01. Next base: position 6,282 of record DATIKE010000113.1, on the reverse strand, counting down.
TCGGGCATACCGACCAGCAGTGTGATCTGTGCGGCCGCGTTGGCCACCATCAGGGCCTGCGGGTCGGCGTTCCCGACGTCCTCGGCCGCACAGATAGCCACCCGCCGGGCGATAAACCGGGGGTCCTCGCCGGCTTCGAGCATGCGGGCCAGCCAGTAGATGGCCGCGTCCGGGTCCGAGCCGCGCATGCTCTTGATGAGGGCGCTGGCGGCGTCGTAGTGCTCGTCGCCGGTCGGGTCGTAGACGATCGCCTTGCGCTGGATGGAGTCCTCGGCCACCGCCAGGTCGATGGTCTCGGTCGGTCGGGCCGCCGAAACATGTGCTTCCGTCGGAGCCCGGAGCGGAAGCGACGGGTCAGGCCCCGCGCTGCCGCTTGGGGCTCTGACGGGGTCGCCGGCGCTGAGTTGGGACAGTACCGCCACCTCCAGGGCCAGCAGGCCCCGGCGGGCATCGCCGTCGCTCGTCTTGGCCAGGTGGTTCAGGGCCTCGTCGGTGATCCGGATCTCGTACTTGCCCAGGCCGTGGTCGGGGTCCGTCATCGCCCGACGCAGCAGGGTGCGGATGTCTTCCTCGGGCAGCGGCTCGAATTGGAAGATCTGGCTGCGCGAGACCAGCGGGGAGTTGATGGCGAAGAACGGGTTCTCGGTGGTCGCCCCGATGAGGATGATGAGGCCATTCTCGACGTCGTTGAGCAGCACGTCCTGCTGGGCGCGGTTGAAACGGTGGATCTCGTCGAGGAACAGGACGGTTCGTTGGCCGTTGGTCGTGAGGCGATCCTTGGCGTCGGCGATGACGTCGCGCACCTCCTTGACCGAGGCGCCGGCCGCGTTCAACTCGACGAAGTGGGCCTGGGTGTGGTGGGCGATAATGTGAGCGAGGGTGGTCTTCCCGGTGCCCGGCGGGCCATAAAAAATCGCGCTGGACAGTCGATCGGCCTTCAGCAGGCGGCGCAGCAGCTTGCCCGGACCTACGAAGTGCTCCTGGCCGAGGAACTCCTCCAGCGTCCGCGGCCGCATCCGCACCGCCAGCGGCTGCACGCGGTCGAAGGCGTCCCGTCGCTGCTTGCTGAACAGGTCCATGCCAGAATTGTATCACCTGGGACTCCAGGAGGCGCGGAAGAAGTGCCCGCGCGTGCCCGGACGCCCAAGCCATGGTTCAAGGGGCGTAGATCGACGTTTGAGTAGGGGGCTCCCCTCGCCTATTGCCGGACGCATGGTGCTTCCAGAGCCGCCCCTTGGGCTGGGGGAGGAACTGGAAGGCATTTTCGTGATACGCCCGCCTGGCGATCGAGATACGTCAGCGTCGGCATCTCACCTGTTCAAAGCAGCCCGCACCCCCTTGGCGTACGCGGGGTCCGCCTTCTCGAAGTGTTTGAGCTGACGCTCGATGATCTCGACAGGCACACCCTTCATTGCTCCGGCGATTGCCTGGTGCAGCCGATCCCGCTCATCCGCGGGAAGCAGGCGGTAGAGGTTGCCGGCCTGTGTGTAATCATCGTTTCCGTCGCGATGGTCGTAGCGATCCGCGTCGCCGGAAATCTTCAACGGGGGCTCCTTGAACCGTGGATCCTCGATCGGTCCGCCTTGGCTGTTCGGCTCGTAGTTCACCGACCCCCCGCCGTTGTCGTCGTATCGCATGACGCCGTCCCGGTAATACGTCGCCACGGGACAACGAGGCTTGTTTACCGGCAGGCTCTCGTAGTTGACACCCAGCCGGTAACGGTGGGCGTCCGCATAGGACACGATGCGGAACTGCAGCATCTTGTCCGGGCTGTGGCCGATGCCGGGGACGACGTTGGCGGGCGAGAAGGCCGACTGCTCGACCTCCGCGAAGTAGTTCCGGGGGTTGCGGTTCAGCTCCATCATGCCCACTTCGATCAGGGGATAATCGCGGTGCGGCCACACCTTCGTCAGGTCAAATGGGTTGTAAGGAGTCTTTTCCGCATCGGTTTCCGGCATGACCTGCACCATCAGCCGCCACTTCGGAAAGTCCCCCTTCTCGATTGACTCGTACAGATCCCGCTGATGGCTCTCGCGGTCCTGTCCGACGATTCGCTCGGCCTCCGCCTCGGTCAGGTTCCTGATCCCCTGCATGGTCTTGAAATGGAACTTGACCCAGAACCGCTCGTTCCCGGCGTTGATGAAGCTGTGCGTGTGGCTGCCGTAGCCGTTCAAATGGCGGTAGCTCTTCGGAAGTCCGCGATCGGAGAAGAGGATCGTGACCTGATGCAGGCTCTCGGGCGAGAGCGACCAGAAATCCCACATGGCGGTCGGGTTTCGAAGGTTTGTCGCCGGATCGCGTTTCTGGGTGTGGATAAAATCCGGGAACTTGTAGGGGTCGCGGATGAAGAACACAGGCGTGTTGTTGCCGACCAGGTCCCAGTTGCCTTCGTCGGTGTAGAACTTGACCGCGAACCCGCGCACGTCCCGCTCGGCATCGGCCGCGCCGCGCTCTCCGGCGACGGTCGAAAAACGCAGGAAGCACTCCGTTTTCTTGCCGACCTGGGAAAAGATGCCGGCCTTGGTATGGCGGGTGATGTCGTGGGTCACGGTGAATACCCCGTAGGCCGCCGACCCCTTTGCGTGCACGACCCGCTCCGGGATCCGTTCCCGGTTGAAGTGCGCGTGCTTCTCGAACAGTTGCCAGTCCTGCACGAGAAGCGGCCCGCGCGGCCCGGCGGTGAGCGCGTTCTGGTTGTCACCGACCGGGATTCCGGCCGAGGTGGTCAGTTGACGTTTCTTCACGGCACTCTCCTTTCGCAACAATGTCCTTTCTGATATCTAGTACATTGCTGGATCATGTCTATACTACTGCCCCAAAAGAACTACACGTTCCTGCGTCTGCGTCCCCGCAGCACGACCTGATACTCACGGACCTCGTACCCCCGGAGTGATTTCTCGCCGGTTACTCTGATCGCGTTCCAGGGCACGTCGTGGATTCTACCTGTTTCCTCGTCGATGAAATGATGATGCGCATCGGTCCTCGGGTCGAAAACAACAAGACCCCCCTTGAGCACCTGGGGCCTGATCAATCCCTTCCTGGCGAACAGGTTGAGCGCGTTGTAGACCGTCGCTCGAGACAATGTCGGACAGCGCCGGCGAACGTGTTTCCACACCTCGTCGGCCGAGGGGTGAGCCTTGGTGGGCAGCACGAACCGGGCCACGGCGATCCGCTGTGGCGTAGCCTGGATACCGTGCCCGCGAAGAACAGCGATCAAGTCCGACATATCGTAATTAGATTAAGTCTAAGAATCGACCTTGTCAAGAGCAACGTCTGCCCCACCATTGTGGTCCGGCGATGCAGGTTTGATCCTTCGGCCTACTTTTCCGTAAAATATTGCCTGATAAGGGTTTAACGCCTCACCGGCCTGGCCGGCGCCATCCCCGGTCGGTCACGGGCCACTCGTGCCTGGCCCACATGAGGTCAAACGGAGATCAGCGATTTGAACCGGTTGGCAGACGTTCGAGCGAGAATCGGACGGTTTCGTTGGCGTCCTCGATGCCCAGGATTGTGATGTGGTAATCCTGGCCTGATGTCCCGCGGATCCGCAGGCGGGTACCGACGCGAAGGTCGTCGAACTTGCCGCGGTAAGAGCCCACGCGGATCTCGATGTCCGCGTCGAGTGGGTCGGCATCGGTGTCGCGGACCGTGAAGGTGATTCCGTCGACGGTCAGGCGCTCGTTGGGATAGCGTTTGTCGTCCCGGCTGACATGGCCTTCGAAGGCCTGGATGGGCTCGGCCTTCTGAACGGGCGTGGGGCTCGGCTCTGCCGCCGGCGGCTTCGCCGGGGTGATGGGTTGCCGTGGCACCGCTTGGGGAGCGGCGGCACGGGCGGCCGGGGGCGGCGAGAGAGGAGCCGGGCTCGCGGGCGCCGGAGCGGATGTGGCCGCCGGGGGCGCGGGTTGCGTAGCCGCCGGTCCGAGCTTGAGTTTGAGCCGCTGGGCGGCCAGCTTGCGGAACGCCTCCAATTGCTGGCTCCGGGCCTGTTTGCTGAATACCTCATCGATGGCCAGGGCCGTGACGTGCGGGCCGGGATCACTGCTGAGATCGAACAGGAAACGGGCATAAAGCCGGACTGCCTCGTCGCCCTTGGCTTTTCCGGCATCGTCAAGGTAAGCCATCGAACGCCGGACCAGCGACTCACGGGCCTTGTTCTGCAGCACGGGCGTCATGTCGCGAACAGTTTCAGTCTGGAGATCGACAGTCCTGTCGGAGGGGACCGCGCCGCCCGGCGGTGCGTGGGGCACGGGAACCTCGATTTCGTCGTCGCTCCACAGGATGCGGCCGGTCGTGGCCTGCACGAGTCGCAGGGGGACCCGGATGCACGTATGGCCCTGTTCGCCGACGGACGGGCTCTGCCCCGAACCTTGCTCGGGGAGCTGCTGGAGCCTGTGCAGGGCGGCCTGGTAGCTCTCGGCCGCTCGCTGCGCTTGAGGGCCATAAGTGCCGGTCAGCGCCTTGGGCAGAAAGGTGTCCTCGGCAGCCAGGGCCGCCTGGGCCTGCGGATCCCATTTGCGCTCGTCGGCCATGGCCAGTTGGCGGGCCCGGTTCAGGGCTTCCCGGGCCTGCTGAAGATTCAGCCTGGCCTGCTCCAATCTCGCCCGGTTCTCGTTCGTGGTGCTTTTCGCTTGTGAAGCATCGATCTGCCGGGCGACGATCTCCACGAACAGACACAGATCCTGATCGGTGAAGTCCGCGTCCAGGGCCTTCAGCTTTGCGGCATCGCCGACCTCGCTGAGCTTGAGGGTATTGGTCGCCAGAGCTTCGGCCGTGGTCTCAAACGGCATGACGCTGACATGGACAGGCTTGGCGCGGTCGAGTTCGCCGGCAATCTCATGGGCGACGGCCAGCACATTGTCGGCCGACACGCTGCCCGATGCCAGCGGCACGACTCGAAGCCGATATCGGGTCCGCTGGCGAATAATCTCTTCCGCCCGGGCCATGTTCTGGATGGCCTGGGCGTCGTCGGCCGGCCGGTGGACGGCCAGCTCCACCGCGGCGGGCCAGGCGAGCTCCCACTCGCCGCTCAGCGCCAGCCGCTCGTAACGATCCTGGAGGGCCTGGAGCTGTTGCCCGACAATTGCCTGGCGGCCCCGAGTGAGCCTGGAGTCGCCGGGGAGGACGGCCAAGGCTGCGTCGATTTCGGCCAGAGCGGCTTCGAATCGTCCGGCCTTGATCTCGATTTCGGCCTTGGCCTGGTGGGCGTCAACGGCGGCCTGCGTCGTGCGGTCTCGTTCGGCCGCGATATCCGCGTTTTCGGGCCACAGGCCGGCGGCCTCGCGGAAGGATTTGACGGCGGTCAGGTGTTCCCCCTTGGCTGCGGCGGCTCGTGCGGACTCGATGAGTTGCAGGGCGAGCTTACGCTGGCCGGCGGTCTTCTCGATGGCCTTGGCCTGAGTGTTGTCCGGGGCGATCTCGCGGGCCTTGGCGGCCGCGGTCGCGGCGGCGTCCCAGTTGCCCTGCTCCATGGCGTCGTTCGCCTGCTTGAGGTGCTCGGCCAGCGTCCGGCCGCGGAGCGTCTCGACGATCTGCCGGGCGGCGGGTTGTTCCGCGTCGATCGCCAGGGCCTGTTCGGCAAGCTGTAGCGCAGCCTTGATGTCTTGCAGGCTCGCGGCCTGCTGGGCCCGTTTGGCCAGATCGTCACTTCGCTGAATGTCGCGGTCGACCTCCCGGGCCAGCGTGACCGCCTGCGGGTGCGCGGGCACGTGCTCGATGGCGATGCCGAGTTCCCGGCGTGCCTGGCGTAATCGGCGCCCGCCGAGGTGCTGTCGGGCCTGGGCGACATGGGCGTCGGCCGCCCGCGACTCGGCCTCGGCAAGCCTGATCTGAAGATCCGTGCCGCGTTTTTGCTCGTAGGCCTGGCGCAGTTCGGCCACCTCCTGGTCCATCCGGGCGACATCCTCGGCAGGTTGGGTGGCCAGGGTAGGCGGGGGGGCCGGGCGATTCGTCCGGCCCGATGATGTGCAGGCTACCAGCGAGCCTGCCAAGAATGCCGGGACAACCAGCTTGCACACGCGGATGGCACGGCGATATCGATGTCTGTTCAACATGCTGCAACCTTTTTGGCTGTCGTCGCGCATCGGCGGGCTCCTGGCATCACCATGCCACCCCTCCGGGGCGCCGAACCACTCAGATGGAAGTTGTCCAACGGTGAGCGTCGCCGCAGCGGAGTGGCATCAGGAGACGCAGGCCGCGGTTTTGCGCAAGTCAGCCCATAAGCCTGATACTACCCAACCCGGGAATCACCCGTCAAGGATCGGCGTTTCCGAGATCGGCGGGCAC
>DATIKE010000112.1:0-3509 GCA_035477895.1 Phycisphaerae bacterium | reverse complement strand
CGCGGGAGTCTCGATGCAGAACGGGAACCGGGCGCTCAGCTCGGCGGCCAGCTCGGCTGCGACCGGCAGCGGACCGAAGGGGGTTTCCCATTCCCCCGTGGGCATGATCACGCTCGGCGAAGAGGCGTGAAGGTGCGCCCCGAAGACTGCCACCACGTCCGGGGTCGGCCCTGCCGCGAGCGCCTGAACCACCTCGCAGGCGACGGCTCCGGAGTAGACCCAGCCGGCGTGCGGCACGATCCCGCCGACCGGGCTCGGAATGCCGGGCTCCCGGGGAGGGGCCTCGGCGAGAAACCGCTCGATGTCGGCCTTGCAGGCCGCTGCCGTTGCCGGGTACCAGCTGCCAGCGAAGACGGTCCGTCGGAGACTGGACGACATGTTCGCTTCCTTTCCTGCCAGGGGTGAACGCCCTCCGGTCGGCCGAGAGCGGCCTTACGCCCCGGTCATGTGCCCCGTGGCAGACTTCCCATCGAAAGCGGGCGGGAATTTAAAACGGGCAGACGGGTTCTATGAATTTCCTGAATCGTGCTTAAGATAGCACAAAACGATTCGACATCAACAAGGGCGGGGGAAGATCGATCACTGGCACTAGTGCGGTGGGGAAAAGCCCCCTCGTGGAAATCAATCGGATTTACGCAAGCCTGAATGCAGCATGAGCGCCTGGACTCCATCCGCCCAAAGCTCCCCTGATGATCGATTGACGCCAGATCATGTTCAAATCCAGACCGTTACCGGCTGCAACGCCAATTGCATCTTCTGCCCGAACCGCAAGACGGAAACACGCATCCCCCTGGGGCGACGCATGGAGTGGGACCTGTTTCGCTCCGTAGTGGATCAGTGCCTTGCAATGGGGGTGCGGCGCTACACGCTTTACCTGATGAATGAGCCGATGCTGGACCGCGAGCTGCCCGAGCGCGTCGCCTACGTCAGCAGCCGCATCCGCAAGCCGCAGTACTGCAAGACGACCAGCCACGGCGGGATGCTGACGGATCGGATGGCGCGGGGCCTGTTGGATTCGGGCCTGGACAAACTCAAGATTTCCATCCACAGTCTGAATCCGGATCGGTACCGGCACATGATGGGCCTCAAGCTCGAGAGGACCTTGCGCAATGTCGACCGGTTTTTAGAATACAGGGCCAGGGGGGGGTACAAACGGCCCAAGCTCGAAATCGTCGTGGTCGACTCCATTTACAATCACGACGAAATACCGGCGATCCGCAAATACTGGGACGAACGGGAGGTTCGGCTGAGCGTCGAAACCGTGGAGAACCGCGCCGACCACTCGACGCTCCGGGAGGCCGCGATCGGGGTGACCGAGCTCCGTCCATTCTCCTGGTGCCCGCGGCTGCGGGACCAGATCTACGTGCTGCAGGACGGCCGGATGCTCATGTGCTGTGTGGACTGGGAACACCGCGCCGTGATGGGAGACCTGAACACCACGCCGCTGGAAGATATCTGGTACGGCAGGGCGTACGCCGGGCTGAGGCGACGATTCGCCCAGGGAGATGTGAAAGGGACCCTGTGCGAAAACTGCCGCAAGCAACGCCGTTGAACCGGGCCTCCGGCCGACGCCGGAACGCCCCGAACGCTATGGACCATACGGGACCAGAACCTGCGAACGGAGGTACTCATGTGGGAATACACGGATAAAGTTAAGGACCATTTTCTGAACCCGCGCAACGTGGGCGTGATCGACGATTACGACGGGGTCGGCGAAGTCGGCTCGATCGCCTGCGGCGACGCCCTGACCTTTTACTTCAAGCTCGACGACGCCGGCCGGATCAAGGATGCCAAGTTCCAGACCTTCGGCTGCGCGAGCGCGATCGCCTCGTCCTCGGCGCTGACCGAGATGGTCATCGGCAAGACGCTCGCGGAGGCCGCCACGATCACCAACGAGGACATCGCAGGCTACCTGGGCGGGCTGCCACGCGAGAAGATGCACTGTTCGGTCATGGGGCGCGAGGCGCTCGAAAAGGCGATCTCCTGCCACTTGGGCCAGGCGGACAAGAAGATCGACGGCGAGATCGTCTGCGAGTGCTTCGGCGTGACCGACCGCGAGATCGAGCGCGTGGTGCGGGAAAACCGCCTGAAGACCATCGAGGACGTGACCGACTACGTCAAGGCGGGCGGCGGCTGCGGCAAGTGTCACGAGCGCATCCAGGGCATCATCGACGGGGTCGGAGGCGCGCCGCGGCTGGTCCCGATCACGCCCAAGGTGCTGACCAACATCCAGAAGATCAAGCTGATCGAGGAGAGCATCGCGCGCGAGATCAACCCGACGCTCAACAAGGACGCCGGGCGGCTCGACCTCGTGGACGTGGACGGCAACCGTGTCCTGGTGCGCATGGCCGGCACCTGCGCCACCTGTGCCAAGTCGCACATTACCTTGAAGCACTACGTCGAGAACAAGCTGCGCGAGCTCGTCAGCCAGGACCTGGTCGTCGAGGAGGTGCAGTGATGGCCGTCGTCTACCTCGACAACAACGCCACCACCAAGGTCGACCCGGACGTCCTCCAGGCGATGCTGCCCTATTTTTCGGACTACTACGGCAACGCCTCGAGCATGCACGCCTTCGGCGGAGGGGTGGCCGGGGTGATCCGCGAGGCGCGCGAGCGCCTGGCGCGGCTGCTCGGGGCCCGGGCCGAGGAGATCGTCTTCACCAGCGGCGGCACCGAGAGCGACAGCACCGCCATACGGGCTGCGATCGAAGCGTACCCGGCCAAGCGCCACCTGCTCACCTCGCGCGTCGAACACCCGGCCATCAAAAATCTCTTCGAGACGCTGGCCAAGAAAGGCTACCGGGTGAGCTTCGTGCCCGTGGACGGGAAGGGGCGCCTGGACCTGGACTACCTCTACGACCATCTCTCGGACGACACGGCCATCGTGAGCCTCATGTGGGCCAACAACGAGACGGGGGTTCTGTTCCCGGTCGAGGAGATCTCGCAAAAGGTCAAGGAGCGCGGCATCGTCTTCCACACCGACGCCGTGCAGGCCGTGGGCAAGATGCCCATCCGCCTGGCCGACACCGGGGTCGACATGCTCGCCCTCTCGGGTCACAAGCTGCACGGCCCCAAGGGGATCGGAGCGCTCTACATCCGCAAGGGCACCAAGTTCGCGCCCTTCATGATCGGGGGGCACCAGGAGCAGGGCCGACGCGGCGGCACCGAGAACACGGCCGGCATCGTCGGCCTCGGCAAGGCGGCCGAGATCGCCCGCCACCACCTCGAGAGCGGCAGCTACCGCTGCGTGAGCGAGCTGCGCGACCGCCTCGAACAGGGCCTGCTCGCGTCGGTTCCCAACTCGCTGGTGAACGGCGACCCGGCCATCCGCCTCCCCAACACGACCAGCATCGCCTTCGAGTTCGTCGAGGGGGAGGCCATCCTGCTGATGCTCAACGAACACGGGATCTGCGCCTCCTCGGGCTCGGCCTGCACCTCCGGCTCGCTCGAGCCCTCCCACGTGCTGCGCGCGATGGGGGTGCCGTTCACCGCGGCGCACGGCTCCATCCG
>DATIKE010000111.1:0-5967 GCA_035477895.1 Phycisphaerae bacterium | reverse complement strand
CACATCCGCCTGCCCATGACCGACGTCCAGTTCTGCCAACATCTCGTGGAACGATTCGAGGAGCACCTGACGCGCCTCTCGGCACAATGTTCGCAGATCATCGTCGGGCTGCATCACGTTCCCTTCCCGCAACTTGTTCCTCGTTTGCAGAGGCCGGGCTGGGCGTTCGCCGGCGCGTTCCTGGGCAGCGAGCGGTTCGGCCAGGTTGTCCGACGCTTTCCGGGCATCCGTTACGTGCTCTGCGGCCACAGCCACAACGGCTGCCGCCTGACGATCGGGCACGTCGAATGCATCAATGTTGGTTGCACCTATCGGGAAAAAAATTACATCACGATCGACGTGTGATCTTTTTCGCGATGCGGGGCCGGTGCCCTCTTCCCCGGTCGGCGAACCGGTTGCGGCAAGCGTTGTCACTTGATATTGAGCAGCTTGGCGATGATGTTGTCCTGCGGGTAGCCGTGCCCCAGGTGCTGCCGGAACCCCTCGCCCGCCGGCCGGCCGATCCGCCGACCCTGGGCGGCGTCGGATCGCTTCATCATCTCGATGTACTCATCGATACCGTGGTGCTTCCTCAACCACTCCCGTTGCGAAGCGTGGCAGGCCAGCATCTGTTGCTTGGTTTCCTGGGCATCGGTGATGTCCACCACCAGACCGGGCTCGACCGGGTTGCCGTAGAGGTCCTTGTTGTCCACCGGGGCGCAGTAGTAGAGGTGCGGGACGGCTCCAATGGGCGGTGCCGGGTCGATGTCCCCGGTCCAGTAGTTCGGAATGGGTGCCCCGAAACAGGCCGACCGAACCAGCGTGCCGCACATCTCGTGATCGACCATGTAATCCACCGGTGGCTGCGTGATCACGATGTCCGGCCCGGCCTTGCGGAGGATCTCCACAAACCGCTGGAGGTTCCGCTCGTTGTAGATCACGTGGAGGTCGGCGCAAGCCCCGCAGTAATACTCGGCATCCAGTACTTTGGCGGCCGCCACCGCCTCGGCGTGCCGGATGCGCGCGATCTCGTCGATGCGGAGCTGCGCCGAACCGCAGTCGCCGCTGGTCGCCGTCGCAATCGCGATCCGGCAACCCGCCTCGCGCTTCAGCCGGGCCAAAGTGCCCGCGCACTTGAACTCCACGTCGTCCGGGTGAGCCATGAACGCCAGAACTCTCTTGGACATACCGATCCACTCCTGCGTGGTGCCCCTTGGTCCGCGAACAAGGTGGGCAGTGTCGCCCCGGGCGCCGGGCAGGTCAAGGCGGGGCGTGGTAACGGAAAACCACGGCCGAGCGGGCCTCGGGTCCTCGTCCGGCCACCCTGCGTACGCGTTCGAGGCGCTCACCCGCCACGGTCGATTTGTACAGCGCGTCAAGGAAATCCGGCCCCCGAGCGGGTCCCGTCTCTGTCTCGAAGACCATCCAGGTGGGTCGGCGCCAGCGGGCTTCGGCCAGAACCCGTTCCGGGTCCGGTTCCGGCGGGCACCAGACGGCAACGCCGTTGGCATACAGCGCCGCCCGGAATCGCGTGGTCATCACCCGCGGCACGTTGTCATCGTGAGCCCGAATCCATTCACCCGCCTGACGGATGTGGACCTCATCGGCGAAACGTGTTTCGAGCATCCACGGCAGCGTAGGCCCGATCAGGCCGACTGCCAGCGCGACCATCGCCGCGTTTTGCCGATGCGCCGGGACCGCATCCAGCACCGCCGCGATGCCTGCGGCGGCAAACGGCAGCGTCAGCCCGGCGAGGATCATCACATGCCGGAGACTGAACAGCCGCCAGTAGTCGAAGTGCACGATCAGCGCGGTCAGAATCACCAGGTGCAGAATCATCGCGCCGCCGGCCAGTCGCCCGCCGACAGGTTCACAAGGCCGCCGTCGTCGCACCACCAGCCACCACACCGCCGGCAACAGCAGCGTGACCCGTAGCGACCGCGCCCAGTTCTCGCCGATCCTGCCCCACGCCCGACCCAGATCGGCCGGAACCGATCCCAACATGCCCGCGTCCCGCTCCGTTACTCCCGTCAGGGCCCCGAGCGGAATCGAGAGGTTATTATCTCTATTTTCCAAGTGCGGCCCCGGCCTGTTCGCAGCGAGCCGCCGGTCCATGTTTGGCACGGCAAGTGGTTGACCGTGAGCTTGTCCCCGGAACAACTGCTTGACCGACTTCTTCGGCACAAGCTTGCCTGTGACCGCCATGTAGGGTGAGGCGACCAGGCCGGCGCCCAGGCACACCAGCACCGCCGCGACAGCCCGCTGTTTAAGGGGAATGGCCCGGCCGATGAGCAGGCCGCCGGCCGCGGCGACGACCGCCACCTCCGCGCCTTCCGGCCGGATGAGATAGGCGACGCCGGATAGCAGCCCGGCAAGCACGAGCCAGCCATGTTGCCGATCCCGTAAGCCGCGGGCCGCGGCCGCCAGAGCGAGGAGATACACGGCCAGGTGGGGCATGTCGGTCAGTGCGTCGCCCGAGAGTTGGCAGAACTCCGCCGCCACCGCCGCCAGCAGGGCGGCGATCAGCCCGACCCGGAAGTCGAACAACACGCGCCCAAGACAGTACGCCGCGACCACGACGGCCAGACCGCCGATCAGGCTCACGCTCACCGCGGCGGCGATCCACGTCCTGACCGGGTCGGGAGCCGGAGCGCGCAAAACACTTTGTGTTCCCTGCAGGATCTGGTGAGCACCAAGAACCATGGCCGGGTAGAGCGGGTGCTGCTTCTGTGCCCGCAGTTCACCGACCCAGTCGCGCTGCAAACCCTGGGCGTACCAGATGAAGACCGCGCCGTCGCGGCTGATCATTTCCGCGTTCAGGGCGACATACAGCCGCAGCGGCAGGGCGATCAGCGCGACCGCGATCAGCAGGGTGGTAGCTTGGCCACGCCGGGGGCGCTCATTGATCGGGCGATGGGCAGGGATTATCTTCACGCCGACAGCATCCCTCAATACGCGTTCTCCGTCCAGTGATGTGGAAGATGTGGTCTGGCCGGGGAAGAATCAGATGGCGGAGGCCCACCCCGCGGGCCCGACGTGTCCGGCATTGACAAGGCTCGGGCAGGTTTCATTCCCTCCGGTGGGGGGTTGCGCGAATGCCGACCTCTGTGGGCCAATGGATGTTCGTCCTCGCCCCGCCGATGCTCGGGTTTATCCTCCTTTGGCGTTTCCCATCCAGCCGCCGCGCTCGGTTCCGGTCAGTGGCTTTCTATCTGATTGTGATGGGGCTACTGATATGGGGGGCGCTACAGCTTGTCGCTCATATCGCTGGTGGCCGGGTGATGATCCGCGAGGTATTCGTCGTACTGTGGTTCACGATCGCCTGGCGACTGGCCTGGACGCTATGGTCGCGCACGGTTGGCCGGGTGGGCCGGCGGTGGGTCAGATGGGCCCGATGGCGTCGTCGTCGGAAACTCCGCTATCCTCGTGCCATCCGCCTTATCCCGGCCGCCGGGGCTTTGTGCGCCGTGGTGGTTTTCGTCCCGCTTTTTCTGAGCACCGTACTCACGCATCGCTGCAAGATCGCCGACGGCCAGGACCCCCAGGCCGTTTTCATGCTGCCGTTCGAATCCGTACAGATCCCCACCGGGGACGGGCTCCGGCTTGACGGCTGGTTCGTCCCGGACCGCCGGTCTGACCGAACCATCGTCATCTGCCACGGCGCCGGGGCCAACAAGGGCAACTTCATCTGGTTCCTCGGCCCCTTGGCGAACAAGGGTTACAACGTTCTGTTCTTCGACTTCCGCGCCCACGGCGCCAGCGACGGCCGGCAGACGACCTATGGCATTCGCGAGCGACTCGACGTGCGAGCGATGGTGGATTGGCTCAAGCGGGAGCGGCCCGAACAATCGCGGATCATTGTCGGCCTGGGGTCTTCGCAGGGTGCGATGGCCTTGGCCCTGGCCGCCGCCGAGGACGCTCGCATAAACGCCGTCATCCTCGACAGCCCATTCGTCTCGCCTCATGAGCTGGCCATGCACCACGCGAGAAAGATCCCGCTGATCGGGCCGGCCGCTGTCCGCCTCGTGCTGGCGGAGATGTCGATCCTGACCCGTGCGGACTTCTTCACTGCTTCGGCGGAGCGGGCGGTGGCCTCGCTGGGCGAGCGGCCCGTCATGGTGATCCACGGTGACGACGATGTGGTCATGCCTGAGACGCACGCGCGTCGACTTCACGACGCGGCCCGCGGCCCACGGACCGTCTGGTTCGGCCCGGGTCCGCACAGCAACATCGTCACCACCGTGCCCGACGAGTATGGCCGGCGAGTCTTCGAGTTCTTGGATAATCATCTCGGGAAGGCTCTTGTTCGCGATGCGCCACGGTCAGGCCGACCCCCCTGCCTGCCCTGCCTGCCGCAGGCAGGGCAGGCAGGCGTGTCGGCCGTTTTGCGAGGGTAATAGCCGGCCTGTCCAGGCCAACCGGAGGGCCGACACAAGATCCCCGAAGAGACGCACAGGTAATGCCGCCGGATTGAAGTGGAGATGTAACTAGGGGGGGGTAGGGGTATAAACTCCTCCAAGGGGGCCGCCGAGCAAATTTCCGTAAATTCGAGGCGGATTTCAGTTGACATGGCCGAAACCCCATGTAACCTGATGCCGGCCAGGTCACCCGTGAACACGGGTGCCTCACTTCCACAAGCGGCTCTGTCGGGCAATGAGGAGATTGTGCCATGTCGTCCTGGTTCGCGGGGCAACACGACCGGCTCCTGAGTTGGATCGGAGGTTCATCCAAGAGCTTCTCGGTGCGGGCTGTACACCCGGGGTCACGGACGAAAGCCGTTTATGCTGAGCGATTGGCCGGTGGATCGCCCGCGGTCGTGGACGATGTTGGTGAACGAGGCGATGGGCAAGGAGACGCTGGACGGCCTGCGGACCGGCGTGAATCGCGGCCGACCGTGGGGCGAGCAGGCGTGGGTCCGGCAGACCGCTCGACGGCTGGGCTTGGAGTTCACGATGAGAAACCCAGGCCGACCGGCGAAACGAAAAGGAAATCAGTGATGTCCCCTTTTCCGCTCCCTTTTCCGCTCCCCTTTTCCGCTTCGCGACCGTGCGGCTGCGGACGAACGCCGCCAAGCGGTTTAAGAAGACCAAGAGCGGGGTGTGCCTGATGCACCAGGTGATCGAGAGGCTGAGCAAGGGATGGCGGCGACTGCGGTCGGCACATCTGTGTCCGACGGTACCATTGCCGTCTTCATCCTCAAAGAAGAAACCGAAGGTGGCGTGACGGATCGGCAGGATGCCCCGGAGCAATTTACACAGAAGTTGACACTACCTCCAACCACGCACCGATGTTGCTACAGTCTCATGGAATCAGCCCTTTTCCCAGCGACCGGACCTCAGAAAGCCACGAAAACAGGCACCAGTATGAGGAAGTGCCATTATTTCCTAAGGTTTTTGAGGGCGACCCCTGTGAACGGTTACAATCAATCTTCCACCGAGATCATGCATTAGCATGGTTATTCCAGACATCACATTCCCATTTAGCCGGGGACTGCCCGCGGCAGTGGCGTTTTATGGTGTCAATGATACTCATGTAATCGTTAACGCTATCTAATCTGGTCCAAGGTATATTGTTCATCCCAATGGTTTCCAGGACGACGCTATCAACGGGGCAATGGGGTGGTTCCTTAATCAAATCTAGGCACCAAAGGAATTTCAAATAGAGATTGACGGCCTTCTGGGCTCTGCCGATCGTGAGTCTGCCGTTGACCAGGACGTCACGGAAGTCTCCTCTTGAGAGTTCTTTGACAAACTGCTGGATCGTCCGAATGTGGTCCTTTTCAGGAACAGTTTGCTTGTAGCGGGTCTCCAATGCCCGAAGACTATTCTTAAACGCATCTTTGAAGCCCTGTTTTTCTTGATCCGATGCGTTCGCCACGTAGACGGGACTGCCTCGCTGAAGGCTAGCACTCTGCGTGTTTGACAAAGCGGTCTTGATGAGGAATTCCTTTTTCATCTGACGGGTCTCGCCGGTGTGATTTCAGGGTTT
>DATIKE010000110.1:0-8311 GCA_035477895.1 Phycisphaerae bacterium | reverse complement strand
CGAGTCGGTGGCGGTTTTTGTCGCCCGCACGGGCGCCGACCAGTTCCTGGTCGATCGCTACGGCGCGGACAGTGATATCGTCCGGCGGGCGCGGGAGGACGACGCGGACGCCGAGCGTTTCAACGGGTTCCTGGCCGGTCTCCGGGCCGAGTTGGAGGTTGTGTACGCCGGCGACCTGAGCCGCGAGGAAAAGATCGAGGCCCGCGGTCCGATCTTCGAGGCCGCCCGGCAGCGGGTCACGACGGACCTGCTCCCGTTGGTGCATCATCCCGAGGAATTCGAGCACTACCAGGAGCTGGCTTTCAACAACGCTTTCCTGCTGGTGAACGCCCGGTACAACACCAACCTGGATATCTTCCGGGCGGTTTACGAGTCGGTGGGTCAGGACTGGAAGGCGATGATGGAAGTACTTCGCCAAGCGTCGGTGTCGGCGGACCCGTTCGGTTTTCTCAGGCAGCGGCTTGCACCGTAGGGTCGGCCGGCTATCCTTCCCGATATGGAGGCCGACGTGACCTTTCAAGCGAACCAGCCCGGCGAGGCCGACGTCGCCCATGCGGCGGCTGACTACGACCACTGGCGCCGAAAAAACCGTTTCTATTACGATCAACTCGCCCGGCTTTTCCGCCGTCATATCCCGCCCGGAGCACGGGTGCTGGAAATCGGCTGCGAAGGCGGCGACCTGCTTGCTTTTCTGAAGCCGGCCCGCGGGGTCGGCGTGGAGCCGGCCCCGGCGCTGGCTGAGGTGGCACGGGAGCGGCATCCCGAACTGACGTTTATTACCGGTGGACCGGAGGATGTCCCGCCGGGAGAGACGTTCGATTTCATCGTGATCTGCAACTCGGTCGGGCACATGTACGACGTGCAGCGGACGTTGGCGGCGCTGCAGCCGCTGTGCGGGCCGGAGACGCGGGTCATCGTCGCCTATCACAACACGCTGTGGGAGCCGATTCTCTCGCTGGGCAGCCGGCTGGGTCTGCGGCGTCGCGTGCCGGGACAGAACTGGCTGTCGCGCGACGATCTGGCCAACCTGCTGACGCTTTCGGGCTTCGACGTGATCTCGACTTTCTGCGAGATCCTGCTGCCCAAGCGCGTGCCGTTGCTGTCGGCGTTCCTCAATCGGCTGGTAGTGAAGTTCTGGCCTTTCCGGCACCTGGCTCTGTCGATCCTGCTGGTCGCTCGGCCTCGCGGGCCGGCGATGGATCGGAGCCAGGCCACGGTCAGCGTCATCGTCCCCACGCGCAACGAGCGCGGCAACATCGAGTCGGTCGTCCAGCGCACACCGACCATGGGCGCGGGCACGGAGATCATATTTGTCGACGGCTGGAGCACCGACGGAACGGTGGAGGAGATTCAACGCTGCATGGCCGCGCATCCGGAACGTCCGATGCGCTTCATTGCCCAGGAAGGCGCCCGCGGCAAGGGGCAGGCCGTCCGGCAGGGCTTCGATGCCGCCAAGGGCGATATTCTGATGATCCTGGACGCGGACCTGACGGTGGCGCCCGAGGATCTGCCCAAGTTCTTCGACGCACTGGTCGACGGCCTGGGCGAGTTCGTCAACGGGACCCGCCTGGTCTACCCGATGCAGGACCATGCGATGCGTTTTCTCAACAAGTGCGGCAATCGTTTCTTCAGCAGCCTGTTCACGTGGCTGATCGGCCAGCGGTTTCGGGACACGCTTTGCGGCACGAAGGTGCTGACGAAGCGGAACTACGAGCGAATCGCGGCCGGCCGGGCCGAACTGGGGCTGCTTGACCCGTTCGGAGACTTCGACCTGATCTTCGGGGCCGCCCGTTGCGACCTCAAGATCATCGAGGTTCCGGTCCGCTACGGCGCCCGCACCTA
The DNA here is from genome assembly GCA_035477895.1 of Phycisphaerae bacterium. Classification (GTDB taxonomy): domain Bacteria; phylum Planctomycetota; class Phycisphaerae; order UBA1845; family PWPN01; genus JAPKGY01. Next base: position 6,469 of record DATIKE010000110.1, on the reverse strand, counting down.
CGGAGAAACGAACATCAGCCGATTCCGCGACTTCTGGCTGCTGCTGGCGATGAGCTGGCGGGCATTTCTGAAGATCAAGCTGCGCTGAGTCTCGCGCTCATGGGTTGCCCTGTGGTCGCGGGGTTCTTGTGTGGCTGAATCCGCCCGGCTAATCTGGCTTGCCATGACGACATCAGTGATGCGTTCGGCCCGGGTCATCTCCGTGCTCACGATCGTGTCACGGATTGCCGGTCTCGCGCGCGACATGGTTTTCAGCTATCGGTTCGGCACCGGCTCGGAGATGTCGGCGTTCACCCTGGCGTTCCAGATCCCCAACCTGTTCCGGCGGCTGTTCGGGGAGGGGGCGCTTTCGGCGGCGTCGATTCCGGTGCTGACCGAGACGCTTCGCCGGGAGGGCGCCTCGGAGATGAACGCGGTCGTGGGCCGGCTGATCGGCCTGCTGATGGCGGTGCTGATTGTCCTGTGCGTGGTCGCCGAGCTGGTGGTGGCCGGGCTGTACCTGCTCTACCAATCGCGGAGTGATACTGCCCTGGCGCTGGAGCTGTCGGCGGTCCTGATGCCGTTCATGATTCTGATCTGCACCAGCGCGATCCTGGGAGGGATCGAGAACGTCCACGGGCGATTCGCCCTGCCGGCCTCGATGCCGACGGTGATCAATCTCGTCCAGATCGGCGCCGCCCTGGCGGCCCCTTACGTGCTCCCGGGGAACGTGCGGGGGCAGCTTTTCATGCAGTGCGGCTCGGTGCTGGTCGGCGGCGGGCTGACGTTGTGGCTGCAGTGGCGGGCGGTTCGGCGGTGCGGCGTGGACTTCCGGTTGCGCATCGACTGGCGGCATCCGGTGATACGCCGGATCGGCCTGACCATGATTCCGATGGTGGTGGGGCTGGGGGCCGTCCAGGTCAACGTGTTCATGGATTCGATGATCGCCTGGTGGTTCGTTCATGACCCGCCGATACCCGAACTCGGGAAGCAGCGCCCCGGGGCGGCGGTGCTGTACTACGCCGCGCACCTGTACCAGTTTCCGCTGGGGGTGTTTCTGGTGGCCCTGGCGACGGCGATCTTCCCCGAGTTGTCAAAGTGTGCTGCCGACCGGGATATGCCCGGCCTGCGGGACACGCTGGCCCGCGGCATCCGGGTGGCGTTGTTCATCTCGATTCCATGCATGGTCGGGATGATCCTGGTGCGCGAGCCGATGGTCCGCGTGCTGTTCGCGCACGGCAAGTTCAACCTGATTCCGCACGCGGCCGAGCGCGTGGCCCTGGCCCTGGCCATGTTCGTCAGTGCCCTGTGGGCGTACGGGCTGAATCACCTGGTGACCCGGACGTTCTATTCGCTCCAGGACGCCAAGACGCCGCTGAAGGTGGCGGTCAGCAGCGTCGTTCTCAACCTCGTTCTCAATCTCATCCTGGTTCAGACGCCGCTGCGCGAGGCGGGCCTTGCCCTGTCGACGGCCATCAGCGCGACGTTTCAGTTTGTGGTCATGACGGTCGTTCTTCGCCGGAGGATCGGCCGGATGGGTTGGCGACGGACCATCCCCAGCGCGTTTCGCATCCTGCTGGCCTCGGGGGTGATGGCCGCCGCCGTGATCGCGATGGATCAATGGGCGCTGGCCGGCATGCACGACGCGGTCCGGCTGGCGGCGATGGTCGCGGTCGGGGCGGTCGTTTTCATCGCCGCGGCTCTGTTGCTCCGCTGTGACGAGTTCCACGACGTCATCCGCTGATGATCGGACCGGGTGTCCGCATTTCCCACGAAGAGCCATTCTTATCGGGCCCCCTGCTCGGGATCGGATTTCGCCGACATTCGACGGCATTGTTTCGTATGTTTGTCCAGGCTCCAGTCACCCGGTGCTCTTGGCACGGGGAGCCCTTGGGGGAGCGACATGCGCGTTGCGTGGGAGAAGAATGGGATCCCGGGCCGTTTGCCCCGGGGCTTGTGAATGGAGGGGAATATCGTGCGCCCTGTGCAGGAATCGAATCGAAAGTCGCGTGTCATTTTCAGAACGGGTTTCGCAGTCTCCGCTCTGGCATGCCTGCTGATGCCGGACCCGGCTGCGCTCTCGGAGGAATCCCAGGCCGGACTGGGGCCGGTCATCCGTGTCGAGGAGAACTGGTATCTGATGCTGAACGAGGCGAACGGGGCCTTGAATGCGCCGCAGTACCACACGGTCATGTCGCCAACGGGTGATCTCGATGGGGTTTATGCGCAGATCGTCTGGAACTACCGGGAGGCTCCCGAATACCGGGCCGGCGGACTGCAGGTCCAGCTCTGGGACGACGGCGAACTCGCTTGTTACAAGAGCGACCGTGAGGTGCCGTTGAGCAGGTCGGTCGAGATCATTCGCTGGAAGCAGGTGCTGGAGACGAACGGGCAGGTGGTGAGCTTCAGTATTCCGTTCGGTCAGTCGGGCACCTGGGGAAGCTTCGGGCAGGGCTTGACGCTGAGCCTGGCCGGCGGCCCGGCGGATCTGAGCGGTTACAGCCCCGATGTCTCGGTCGGCAACGCCTCCGTGACCTTCGGGAGCAATCGCGTCAACATTCTGGGGATTTCTTCCGTGAGCTATTACGGGCCGAACGGCCTGATTGCCGTGGATGACACTCCGCGGGTTGCTTACCGACTCAGCGGCAACTGAGCCCGGAGTCTGCTTGGATACTGATGGTAACCCTGGGGCGAGCCGGACGATGTCCGGCTCCTCAGGCGCATGCAGGAGGACAGCGATGGTCACTGTTCGTGGAACCGGGTTGCGGGGCGGCACGTGGCGCCGAGGCAATGCCATTGCCATCACCGCGGCGAGCATGTCCGTCCTTCTGGGTTTTTCCGCCCTGGCCGTGGATGTCGGCATGCTCTACAACGTCCGCACCGAGCTGCAGCGCACCGCCGACGCCGCGGCGCTGGCCGCTGCTTACGGGCTGCTCGATGAGCACAGGCTCAAGGGTTCCCCGAATTATTCGGCCGAACTCTCGGCCGCCCGCGCCGCCGCCCAGTCGATCGCCGTGCTCAACCCGGTCCGGAATGCCGGGCCCCAGGTTCTGGCCGACGATGTGCGTATCGGCTACCTGAACAATTCCAGGGGTCTTTCCGAGCCGATCGACTTCAACAACCCGGCCCAGTACAACACCGCCGAGGTCATCGTCCGCCGGGACAACGCGGCCAATGGTCCGGTTCAACTGCTGTTCGCGCGCATATTCGGCCGGAACACCGCCAACGTGACGGCTACGGCGGCGGCGTCCTTGAAGGACGGGGTTGTCGGCTACAAGGTGACCTCGAAGACCGGCAACGCCGAACTGATGCCTCTGGCCCTGCACGTGAATGCCTGGAACAACCTGTTGTCACGTGCCCGGACCGCCGGCGACGGTTATGCCTACAACCCTGACACCGGCACGGTCTCGTCCGGATCCGACGGGATTTTCGAGCTGAACCTCTATCCGGGCAGCGGCGGCACGCAGCTTCCGCCGGGCAATCTCGGCACGGTGAACATCGGCACGTCGAACAACAGCACCTCCCACCTTTCCAGCCAGATCCGCTACGGAGTGACGGCTCAGGACCTGGCCTTTCACGGCGGCGAGCTGAAGCTGGGCCCCAATGGGACCCTCATTCTGACCGGCGACCCCGGCCTGAGCGCCGCGATCAAGGATGACCTCGAAGCCATCAAGGGGAAGCCTCGCTCAATTCCACTGTTCAGGCAGGTGAGCGGCCCGGGCAACAATGCCCAGTTCACCATCGTGGGTTTCGCGGGCGTGCGCATCCTGGATGTGCGCCTGACGGGCAAGATGGACGCAAAGCGGGTGATCGTGCAGCCGGCGTTCGTGGTGGACGACGCCGTCATCACCGAGGCGGGGTCGGGGCCGAGCTTCTTCGTTTACGCACCGATCCGGCTGGTCCGGTGACGATCCGTCGGAGGCCCATACGCCGTCGGCCGCGGTCGGCTTGCCATGTTATCTGAAAGAATGTGGGACGGGCTTCCAGCCCGTCCTTTGGCCGGCAAGATGCCGGTCCCGCAAACGGGTTTCAGATTGCACCCCGATCAGGCCGGCGCGGCCGGCGTTTTTTTGTCGAAGCTCGGCACCTTCATCTGCACGCCGCCCCTCCTGGCCGACTCGTCGGCCACGATGCCGGGCGCGGTCATTGCCAGGGCCTCGTGGATGTCCACGGCGGGCTCCCGGTTTTCCACCAGGGCGGCGATGAACTCGTGGGTCAGGAAGGGGTGCGAGCCGCCGTGGCCGCTGTCGTGGCGGAGCGGCTTGGGCAGCCGTTCCCAGTATTTGGGGACTTCCTTCCAGTCCGGGGCGTTCTCGCCGCGTAGTTTGAATGGCTGACCGCTTGAACCGGGCATGAACAGCGACATCTTCGTGCCGAACCACTGGGCCCGCTCGCCGCTCTCGGTCCCCTCCCAGAACACGTTGCACCGGCAGATGTGGCCCTTGTCGGTCTTCAGCAGCGCGCTCATGGCGTCGAAGCGGTTCTGATAGACGTTGTCCTGGAGCCAGGTGTTGTCCGGGCTGCCCCAGCCGAGGCAGGACACCTCGGTGAACCGCTCGCCGGTCACGCCGACGAGGAATCCGGTCGAGTGCGTCGGGTAGAGCATCGGCGGGAATCCGTAGCGCCACGTTCGCTGCCCCTGGTGGTAATAGTACCGCTTGATGAAATCGTCGTTCTTGGGGTGGTAATACTCGACCTCGCTATAGAACAATTCGCCGAGCTTCCCCTGTTTGAACAACTCGCGGGCCGCGATCGTGTAGTAGCGGTAGCAACTGGTCTCGAACATCATGTATTTGAGGCCGGTGCGCTGCTTGGCCTCCAGTATTTTTTCGCAGTCCTCGATGGTCATGGCCGCCGGGACGGCACTGGCGGCGTGCTTGCCCGCCTGGAAGCACTCAAGCGTATGCCGGGCGTGGTTGGGGGCCTCGGTGAACAGGGCGACCGCCTCGATTTCCCTATCGGTCAGCATTTTCTCGAGCGACTCGTACGACCGATCGCACTTGTAGGTTTTCATCAGGGCGTCGCGGCGATCCGCCCGCAGGTCGCTGACCGCGTGAACGATGCAGTTGGGGTGCTTGTGGAACTGGAAGCTGGTGCCGAAGCCGCCGCCGACGATCCCGATCTTGATTTTGCGGTCGCCGGCCAGCGGATTGTCGGGCACCTCGGTCTTGTCAGATGGCTGGGCCGTTTCAGCCGCCCGCCCCAACTCAGCCGCCAGTGAAGCCGCCGCCAGGCCCTGTCCCGCCCGGGCAAGAAAACCGCGCCGTGATGTTCGTTCTCCGCCTGTCGTGTGCATCGATCCAACTCCATATCCGGTCCGTTCCCGGAGTTCCCTATGACCGCCAGAACCCGATCCCATCCGATTCTCCGTGCGCTCGGGCCATTTTACCGACGCGATCCCGAACTTGCCAAGTCGCTTGCGGCTTCTCGGGCCCCATGTCCCCCGGGCTTGCCTCTTCGCGGCTTCTCGCAAGAATGGGCGCTCAATCATGAGCTCATCGCGCGGGAGGAAACGGGATCGGCGACGACCCGCCGGGCTGGAGCCCGGCGCGGACCAGTCCTCGCCGGCTCGCGGCACGAAGCAGAAAACGGCGCGGCGAGCGATCTGGGCCGCGGGCCTGTTTCTCGTCGGGCTCACGGTGCTCGCATACGCCCCGGCCATCCACAACGGCTACATCTGGGACGACGACTACTACGTCACCGAGAACCAGACGCTGCGATCATTCCAGGGCCTCGGGCGCATTTGGTGCGAACTTGGGGCCGTGCCCCAGTATTACCCGCTCGTCCACACTTCGTACTGGCTGGAGTATCGCCTGTGGGGTCTGAACCCGGTCGGCTATCACGTGGTGAACATTCTCCTGCATGCCGTCTGCGCACTGCTGGCGTGGCGGGTGCTGGTGCTGCTGGAGGTGCCCGGCGCGTGGGTGGCCGCAGCGGTGTTCGCCCTGCATCCGATCAACGTCGAGTCGGCCGCGTGGATCACCGAGCGCAAGAACGTCCTGTCCGGTGTCTTTTACATGGCGGCGGCGCTGGCCTATCTGCGATATGCGCTGGTCCCCGGTCCGGCGGCGGACCGGCGGGCGCGGGTCCGCTGGTATGTCGCCGCGCTGGCCTTCTTCATCTTCGCGCTGTTCGGCAAGACGGTCACCGGCTCGCTGCCGGCGGCGATACTGCTGGTGCTCTGGTGGAAGGCCGGTCGAGTCCGCCCGCGCGATGTCTGGCCGCTGGCGCCGTTTTTTGTCGCGGCCCTGGCGATGGGGTCGCTCACCGCGTGGATGGAACGGCAACATGTCGGGGCCATCGGTCACGAGTGGGACTTCTCCTGGCTGGATCGCTGCCTCATTGCCGGCCGATCCCTGTGGTTCTATGTCGGCAAGCTGGTTTGGCCCGTGGACCTCACGTTTATTTATCCACGCTGGCGGATCGACGCGAGTGTGTGGTGGCAGTACCTGTATCCCGCCGCCGCATTGGCGGTCATCGTCGGGTTGTG
>DATIKE010000109.1:0-9893 GCA_035477895.1 Phycisphaerae bacterium | reverse complement strand
ATCGAGTACCGCCCGCAGCGCCTGCCCGGTGTATGACGCCTTGCAGGACGCCACGTCCTCCGGCGTCCCCGCGACTACGATATAACCTCCCGCCTCGCCGCCCTCCGGCCCCAGGTCGATCACCCAGTCAGCCGTCTTGATCACATCCAGATTGTGCTCGATGACCACGACGGTGTTGCCGCCATCGACAAACCCGTGCAGGACTTCAAGCAGCTTCCTGATGTCGTCGAAGTGCAACCCGGTCGTCGGCTCATCCAGAATGTACAGCGTCCGGCCGGTGCTTCGCCGCACCAGCTCGCGGGCCAGCTTGATCCGCTGGGCCTCGCCGCCCGACAGCGTCGGCGCGGGCTGCCCCAGCTTGATGTAATCCAGCCCCACCCGGTGAAGCGTCTCGAGCATCTCCGCGATACGCGGGATGTTCCTGAAATGCTCCAGGGCCTGCTGAACATCCATCTCCAGCACGTCCGCGATGCTCTTGCCGCGGAACAGAACCTGCAGCGTTTCCCGGCTGAACCGGTGCCCGCCGCACACCGGGCACATCACCCATACGTCGGCCAGGAACTCCATGTCCATCCGGTTGGCGCCGTTGCCCTCGCATGCCTCGCAACGACCGCCGCCCTTTTTTCCGGCAGCCACGTTGAAGCTGAACCGCCCCGGCATGTAGCCGCGGACCTTCGCATCCGGAAGCTTCGCGTACAGGTCGCGGATCTGGTCAAACACCTTCACGTACGTGGCCGGGTTGCTCCGCGGCGTCCGCCCGATCGGCTTCTGATCGATGTCGATGACCTTGTCGAGATGTTCCAGCCCGTCGATGGCGTCGTACTCGCCGGGGCGCGCGTTCTCCGCGTCGTTCAGCCGCCCGCTCAACTCCTCGCGCAGGATGTCCACGACCAGCGAACTCTTGCCGCTCCCCGACACGCCGGTGACGCAGATGAACCGCCCCAGCGGAAAGTGCGCGTCGACGCTTTTGAGGTTGTTCTGCCTCGCCCCGCGCACGCTAAGCCAGCGCAACAGACCGTTGCCGTTCAATCCCTCCAAACTGGCCCTCCCGTGCCTCGGCACTACGTCCCCGCCTCCCTCGCAAGTGATTCCAGGTCCTCCATCACCCCCAGACGCCCCGCCCACTCGCGCAAATACGCCCGGTTCAGGCGATGCCCCTGAACCTTCACCACGCCGAGGGCATTTCGCCATTGCTTTTCCGATCGCGGGTCATTTCGCACAGCCGCGCCAGTCGGGCCTGGGCCGCCTCGTCCGCGACGCGAGGATTCTCACATCCGTCCTTCCGGCATCGGCGATCATCGGCGTTCATCGACGGTTCCATATCCTTTTTCCCCCTTGTGATCTCGACCCGTTGAAGCCGGCATCGTGCTCACATCCACCACCCTCCGCGCCTTGGGGATCTCGATCTCCTTCCGGCCCGACAGGTACGCTCCGGTAACCGACTGCTTGTCCGCCGCGATCTGCTCGATCGTGCCCGTCGCCACGACATGCCCGCCGCGAACGCCCGGGCCCGGCCCGAAATCCACGATCAGGTCCGCCGCCCGCATCGTCTCCTCGTCGTGTTCGACCACGATGACCGTGTTGCCCATCTCCCGAAGCCGCCGCAGGCTGGCCAGCAGTCGCTGATTGTCCCGTGGATGCAACCCGATCGACGGCTCGTCGAGCACGTACAGCACACCCGCCAGCCCGCTGCCGATCTGTCCCGCCAGCCTGATCCGCTGCGACTCCCCCCCGGACAGCGTCGGGGCCGACCGGTTCAGCGTCAGGTAGTCCAGCCCGACGTTCGAAAGAAACTCCAGCCGTACCCGAACCTCCTTCAGCACCTCGGCCGCGATGATCGCCTCCGTCTCATTCAGGGTCAGCGAGTCCAGAAACCCCCTCGCCGCATTCACCGACATCGCGCACAACTCCGGCAGGTTTATCCCGTTCAGCCGGACCGCCCGGGCCTGCTCGTTCAGCCTGGCCCCTCCGCACACCTCGCACGCCCGCAACCGCATGAACTTCTCGTAATACTCGCGGACAAAACCCGCCTTTGCCTGACGATACTTCTGGTCCAGCTCGGCGATGACGCCCGCGAACTTTCCGCCGTGCTTCCACGTGCCCCTGCGGTACCGCCACTCGAATGTGACGTGCAGATCGCCCGTGCCGTACAATAACGTGTCTCGCGCTTTCCGCGGCAGTTTCTTCCAGGGCTGTTGAATATCGAACCCGACGTGCTTCGCGACACCCTCGTAGATATGCCGGCGCCATCGCCCCGGCCGAATCCGCATCGGAACCACGCATGGGGCGAAGAACGGCAGGTCCGGGTTCGGCACGAGCAGATCTGGATCGAACCGGTAGCTCACGCCCATACCGTCGCACGACAGGCACATACCGCTCGGCGAGTTGAAGCTGAACAATTGCGGCGACGGCGCTTCCAGGCCGATGCCGCATTCCACGCAGGCATAACGCGACGAAAGGACCATCTGGCCTGCGAGCGTGACGGACTTGGAGCCGGTCCCAAAACCCGTGTGGAACCGGCTCCTACTTTTGCTATGTTCTTTCCCGACCGACTCAGCAGGTACGACGATGACCGTCCCGTCGCCAAGGACCAGCGCGTTCTCGACCGCCTCGGCCAGCCGGCACCGCACGTCCGGCCGAACCGTCAGCCGATCGATCACCACCTCGATGTCGTGCTGGTTGTGACGCCCGAGCTTCGGTGCCTCATCAAGGTGGTGCACCTGCCCGTCGATCCTTGCTCGCACATAGCCCTGCCGGCGCAGGTTTTCCAGCAGTTCGACGTGCTCGCCTTTCTGCCCCCGGACCACCGGCGCCAGGATCAATACCGCCTCCTCGGCCGCCGAGGTCAGGATGCGCCCGACGATCGCCTCGGAGGTCTGCGCCGTGATCGCCCGGCCGCACTTCGGGCAATGCTGCCGGGCCACCCGGGCATACAGGACACGCAGGAAGTCATAGATGCCCGTCACCGTCCCCACCGTGCTGCGGGGATTCCAGCCGGTCGCCTTCTGCTGAATGGCCACCGACGGGCTCAGTCCGGTAATCTGATCGACATCCGGCTTGGCCAGGGTGCCCAGGAACTGCCGGGCATAGGCCGACAACGACTCGATGTACCGCCGCTGACCCTCCGCATACAGCGTGTCGAACGCCAGCGAGCTCTTGCCGCTGCCCGACACCCCCGTAAACACGATCAGCCGGTTCCGGGGCAGTTCCAGGGAGACATCCCGAAGGTTGTGCTCGCGGGCGCCGCGAACGGCGATGATCGGGCTGTCCACTGGCAGGCCTCCGGCGGCAGCAGGGCCGCGGTAAAAGCAACCCCGCATTGTACCCGTACATAACCCTTTATCAATAGGCAATTTCCGCAATCGCAGTCTCGCCCCCGGTTTCCAGGCCCGCCCGGAAGTGACTTTCCAAGCCCGGCCGCCAACCTTTCCGGGTTCGGCCGTGTCTGGTAAGGTGAAGGTAAACGAATCGCAACTGTTTACATGGCGAAAATGCCGCGAGAAGGGAGTCAAAAAATGAGACGATGGAGAACCTGGCTGACCTTGAGCCTGATGGTCATCTCGCTGGGATTCCTGACTGCCGCCGACATCGAATGTGAGGACGATGAGTTTGAATTCAACTGGCCGAACTTCGGCCGCGACTACGATCGTTGTTACGACGATTGCGGCGGCTGGTTCTATTACGAGGAGTACGACTGCGGGCCGTGGTGCTGGTTCTGATGAAAGCCGGTCCGCCGCCGCCCATGCCTGTCATGAGCATGAAGTCATACCCAAAGCCCCCGAGGCACCCGCCCGGGGGCTTTGTTGACGCACGGCCCGCTTCTCCAGTCCTCGCCGAAAATGGACGCTCCCGACTTCGCCGGTAAACTGGGTCCGTGCCCGCCACAAACAAATCCAGCCCGACGCACCGCCGAGCCTGGCTCGAGTTAATTCGTCTGCGCGAACTGCCGGCGGTCATCGCCGACCCGCTGGCCGGGGCTGTCATCGCCGGGGCAACCTGGCGTCAGGCCCATATGGTCGTGCTTGTGATGTTGGCTTCAGCCATGCTCTGGGCGGGCGCGGCCGCCCTGGGCGACTGGGCAAACCTGTCGCGCGATCGGACGCGACGGCCATCACGCCCCCTGCCGTCCCGCAGAATCAACCGATGGCACGCGATGATCGCCGGGCTGGCCCTTCTGGCGGCCAGCGTATCCGTCGCCGATTCGGCTTCACAGACGGCCACCCGCGTCACCTTCGTGATGATCGCGGTCGTCGGCCTCGGCCGGTTCCTGCTGCACGAAGTGCCGATCGCCTTTCCCCTCGAAGGCGCGTTCCGCGCGCTGAACCTCCTGCTTGGGATGGTCCTGGTGCCGATCGTCGCGTCGCCGGCCCACATCGGCGTCCGCATCTACCTGATGATCACGATCGGGCTTTATGCGACCGGCCTGACTTTGCTGCTTGAACCCGACGTGCACAGGTACCGTTCGAGCCGGCTCATTACGATCGCCCCGCTCATTGTGCTGCCCGGACTGATGATCGTCGCCCTGCCCCTCATATGCTCGGCAGCAGCCGTCTCATTCATGGGATTGCTGTGGGCCGGCCTTGCCCTGGCGGGCGTCGGGTACTGTCTCACGCAGGCCATCCTCGCCCCAGCGGGCAGGACCGTTCTGCGGGCCATAGACGTGACGGCGCTCGGCGCCGTGCTCCTGAACTCCGCGGCCGCCGCCTACATGCGTCATCCTGCCGCAAGCATTCTCCTGGCGGCATCCCTTGTTCCCGCCGTTTGGGTCATGTGGCACACAAGCCGCGCTTCGCAAGACGCCTCGAGCACGAACTCATCGAACACCTGAAAAACCCGCTCCGCTTGCTCACGTCAGGATTTGGACCAGCATATCACGCAGACGCTCGAACTCCCCGCGCTGCGCCGGCAGCCCGCCGTAGAACGCAAACGCGCTCTCGACCTCATACCCACCCTCGTCGTAAGCGCTTTCCGGCACGAGATAGCCCGTGTCGCCATTTGCGTAACCTGCCACATAGAGCGGCCCCGCGGCTCGGGACCTCAGTTCATCGGCCATCCGCGAAAACACTTCGGCCCCCAGGCAGACAAAACGCACCGGCCCGATCCGAACAACCTGGGTCGCCAGCGGCGAGGAGAACGTCGCCCTGGAATCGGTCACACATGCGACCGCTTGCTGCTCCCATAGCGAGATCGCATCGCGATAACGGTCCGGGACGTAGCCTTCCTTGCCCTGCATGGCCGCGTACAGCTCACGGGCCTTGCGCCGCACGTCGTCCGCGCTGAATCGCTCGAACCGCAGGTCAAACCCGGCAAGCGCGGCCTCCAGGCGCTGCTCCCCGCATGGGCCGGCGGCAACCAGCGCGGTCACGACAGCCTCGGCCAGCGCATCGCCCCATTGCTCCATACGCGTAAAGCCCGGCGAAACCCCGGTCTGAATAAATTCGCTCGTGACTGCGGGCGGATTCAGATTGCCGCACGCCCCGTTGGTGAACAGCACGTTGGGCCTGCCCGGCAGGCGTCGCGAAATCGTGTCCGCCGCCCGGCCGGCCATGTCCGCACTGATCTGCCGATTATCCGCCCGTAACGCGACATGATGAATCGGGTAATTCGCCAGCACGGCGATGAAGTCCCCGGTTTTCCGCCGCCAGCCGACGATCCCCACGCGCGGATCGGTGTGTGTCGTCGGCCTGCCCCGCCGATCGACGGCCAGGTCGCACCGCCCCTCCGCGACCACCAGCTCGGCCGGCTCCGGGTAGAGCGTCGCCCCGCTCGTGATGTCGAGCAGCCGCTCTTTCAGGTCGGCCAGGTATGCGGGGTCATAGGCCCCGCAGTTGATGAGATGAATCGTCGGCGGGCCGGAGTGCGTGTGCGTCGCGGACAGCACCACCCGATCGGCGGCGAGCTCGAATCGCCGTTCGATCGTGCGTTTCACGTCCGCCACGAAAGCCGGGTCGAACCCGATCACGTCGGCATGAATCCAGAGCAGGCGCCGGCCGCCGGATTCCAGGTACAGCGACCGGGCCAGCAACCGGTCGCGAACGCCGGTCGACGGCTGCTCCCGAGCCAGGAACCCGCACAGCTCAGTCCCGACCTTCGGCGTGATGTCGATCGCGGCCGTACCGACGAGCATTGGAGATCCCACGGAGTGTTCCGTCATATCGAGGTTTCAGAATCCCGCAGGAGGGGGGCTTGGCCCGCCTTCATCATTGAGCCACACTCGCCAATTCCGCCCGATGTTCGTGGATCTTCTCGAACGCGTTGGCGATATCGTCCATGTCCGACTTCGAGCCCAGAAGCAGGCTCTGGTACAGCCACGCGCCTTCGCCGCCGGACGCCCGCTCGCACACCGGCAGCGTTATCTTGCTGAAATCCAGCTCCGGCCGGGTATCGAAACACGCGGTATACGGGCCGAACGCCTTGTCGAGAAAGAGCCGCTGGCGATGCAGCGGAATCACGTACCCTTCCGCCGCGGGGATGCCCTCGGCCGCCAACGCCTTGATGAAAACCGACCGCGGCACCCCGAACACCGACGCATCGTAACGGAACACGAACAGGTGGTACCCGTGCCGTACCGGGTAGCGGTCGCGGTTCTGCGGCCGGATGCCGGGCACCTTGGCGAGCCGCCGCCGCAGGTACAGGCCCATCTCCTCCCGATGGCGGGCCTGCTCGTCGAACCGATCGAGCTGGGCGTTGAGCAGCGCCCCCTGGAATTCGCTTGGGCGGTAGTTCCCACAGATGACGTGATGTTCGTACCACGCCCCGCCGGGGATCCGGCCGCAGTTATGGACCGACCGGCAACGGGCGTGGAACTCCTCATCGTTGGTCAGAATGATCCCGCCCTCACCGCTGCACAGGTTCTTCGAGGACTGGAACGAGAAGCTCGCCATGTGACCGAGCGACCCGGCCCGGCGTCCCTTGTACTCCGCCCCGTGGGCGTGGGCGGCGTCCTCGATGACCACCAGGTTGTTCCGCCGCGCGATCTCCATGATCGCATCCATGTCCGCCGGCAGTCCCGCCAGATGCACCGGGATGATCGCCCGGGTCCGCGGCGTGATCGCCCGCTCGATGGCCTCCGGGTCGATGTTGTATGTATCCGGCTCCAGGTCCACGAAGACCGGCGTCGCGTTGGCCTCGACCACGCAGCTCGCCGTCGCCAGGAAGGTGTACGGCGGGACGATCACCTCATCGCCCGCCTTGATCCCCGCGGCCAGCAGCGCGATCCGCAGCGACACCGTGCCGTTCACCACCGCCACCGCGTAGGGCACATTGTGGTACTCGGCGAACCTCCGCTCGAAGGTCGCGACTTCCTTCCCGTCCTGACGCCCCCACTTGCCGCTCCGCAACGCGCGAAGCAGTGCCGCTTCCTCCTCCTCGCCGAAGATCGGCCACGCGGGAAACGCCGCCGTCCGGATCGGCCTTCCGCCGTTAATCGCCAGTGTTTGAGCCACCTCTGAAGCCTCCTCGCTGTGCGTCGGTTGACCCTCCGCTGACAATAGCCAGCCCGGCCGGCGGATTCAACCTCGCCTTTCCACTATTGACATGAAGCATCTGGAAGGGGCAGGCCGGACGCGCGGACGTATACATGCCGCGCCGTCGCCTTTTGGGTAATGAACGATCGGAGCCGCCCGGCGGGTTGGTGATTCACGCCTGTTTGCAGGAAACCGGCACCCGGCATGAATGTTTGCCGACCCAGTCGAAGATGGCCGCGATCAGCTTCACGCGGTCCACGGGCTTGGTGAGGTAATCGTCGCAACCGGCGTTCACGCACCGTTCCCGGTCGCCGGCCATCGCGTGCGCGGTCAGGGCCAGGATCGGGCGATCGTAGCCCTCCGACCGCAGGCTGCTCGTCGCCGCGTAGCCGTCAACCCGCGGCATTTCCATGTCCATGAGGATCAGATCGAAAGGCCGGCCTTCGTGCCACGCCCGGCGGGCGTGTTCGAGCGCCACCTGACCGTCGTCGGCAAGCTCCACTTCGGCGCCGGCCTTACGCAGCAGCCGGGCGATCAGCCGCTGGTTGTCCGGCCCGTCCTCAGCCAGAAGAATACGGGCTTTGATCGCCCCCCGCTCGAGTTCCGTCGCCGTGAGTGGCTGCGGCCCATACGCGATCAGAATGGCGTTCTCCTGCCCGTCCACCATCTCCACGCCGTCCAGCGGCCCGGTGGCGATCGCGAACCGGAACACGCTGCCCTGGTCCGGCGTGCTTTCGACCGCCAGATCGCCGCCCAACAGCCTGGCCAGATGCTTGCTGATGGTCAGCCCCAGCCCCGCGCCCTCGTGCGGCCCGCGAACCCGGTCCGCGCTCTGCCAGTATGGCGTAAAGAGGTTCGGCGTCACCTCCGGCGCGATCCCCCGCCCGGTGTCGATCACCTCGAACACAATCTCCGGCTCCGCACCCGTGTCCGAGAACCGCACCACCACATGCACGCCGCCCACATCCGTGTACTGAACCGCGTTCCCCATCAGGTTGCATAATATCTGACGCAGGCGGACGGGGTCCGTCTGAATCGTCGTCGGGATATCACCCACGTAATCAACGTCGAATGTCAGGTTCTTCCCATAAGCCCGAACGTGCATCAGCGATTGAACCTCGGCGATCACCTGGAACAGCGAGCACACCTCGTGGCTGACCTCGAGGTTGCCCGCCTCGATCCGCGAAAGAACCAGCAGGTCGTTCACCACCGCCAGAAGCTGCCGCCCGTTCCGCTCGATCGTGCTCGCCGCGTCAAGCCTTTCTTCGTCCGTGCTCGTCGGATTGAGAAGCGTTTCCGCGAAGCCCAGGATCGCCGTCAGCGGCGTCCGGATCTCGTGGCTCATGTCCGCCAGGAATTCGCTCTTGGCCAGACTGGCGGTCTCCGCCGCCGCCGCCACACGCTGCATTTCGGCCAGTTTTTCCTCAAGCTCGGCAATCCGCGACCGCAGTTCCTCCGTCAGCGACTCCGCCGCCGCCTTGGCCGCGCACAGATCCCCATGCGCCTTCTCTTCAAGAAGAAGCCGCGTCTGCAGCAACTCAACTTGTTGAAGCAGCTCGCCCCGGCAACTCGCGATGCGCGATTCCGCCTCCGCCGACTGGCCCGCGATCGTCGCCGCCATCCGATTGACCGCCCGCGCGATATGGGCCAGCTCGGCCGGAACGTTTTCCTCTGCCCGCCTCCCGTGGTCCCCGTCCGCGATGGCTTCCGCGGCAGCCACCAGGTCCTCCATCGGCATCCACGCATGACGCAACACCAGCAGGCCGACGAATACCGTGAACAATAGAACGGCCAGCGTGACGATGCCGGTCCACACCAAGTGACGTGTCGTAGCCCCTAGAATTGAATGCGGTCCCAGCTCCCTCGCCCCGAGCGCCACGATCTCCGCGCACTGCCCGTAACTCAGCCAGAGCAGGGAGAGGCTCAACACGCCCACTGTTCCGCACAGCAGAACGAGAAACAGACTGAACCGCCCTCTCAATCCCAATTCGAACATCGACCCTTCTCGGACCCCCGGCGACGACACGTTCCACGATCCAGGGAAACCAAGGTGCTCCCTTTGCTATCAGGCGTCGGCATACGCGGGCGGGTATATGTGTTAATACAGCGCCCCCTGAAGCCTGATCCTCGCGCCCATGCCATCGGTCCATGCCCGCCGATAATCTTCGCTCAATCCGCACTGGCACTCACGTTATTATGGCTCCTCCGGCCGCCCGATCCGACGCTCATCACAAATAGGGAATCCCCCCCCAGGGGGTAGGAAAACCACGACATCGCGTTCGAGTCGGTTACACGGTTGTTCGAATCCCCCCCAAGGGGCAGGAAAACCATCACGGCCGCTGAAGCCCTGGAAGGGCGTCGCAGTCGCCCCGGGTGGAGACCGCCGCAGGCGGACGGAACCCGGGGTGTGCGATGATCCGTCCGGGG
>DATIKE010000108.1:0-3051 GCA_035477895.1 Phycisphaerae bacterium | reverse complement strand
GCGCTAAAGGCCCCGGCGGCCGTCGCCTCCGTCCTGCGCGGCATGGAAGGCGCGAACGACGGTCCGGACGGCGCGATCGACTATCTCGGCAAGGGCCTCAGCTATGCGCGGTTCAGCGTGCGCAAGGACCGCGTTCATGTGGAGAACAACCTCAACTGCGCCGAGCTTTTGAAGGTGTACGACGAGCTGTCGGCGGTGTGCCCCGGCCTGCTGATCCTCGATCTGCAGAACGGGCAGTTGCACGACGCCGCCAGTTATCGCGAGTGGTGGGCCAAGCCGCTGTGAGGCAAGAGGGAATGTCCGACAACGCTCCAAACATATCCGAAACGCTGGCCGGCGCGGGCCTCGTGCCGCCGGAGAAGCTCATTTTCGAGCGAAGCACACCCGGCCTGTGCGCGGTCTCGCTGCCGGCCCTTGACGTTCCGCCGGTCGATCGATCGAAGGTGATCCCCCCCGAACTGCTGGCTGACAGTCCTCCCCCGCTGCCCGAAATCGGCGAGCTGGACCTCGTGCGACACTACACGCGGCTGGCACACCGGTTGTTCAGCGTGGACGGCAACTTCTACCCGCTCGGCTCCTGCACGATGAAGTACAACCCGAAGATCAACGAGCGGGTTTCGGCGATGCCGGGGTTCGCGGCCCTGCACCCGCTGCAGAGCGAGGCCGACACCCAGGGTATTCTCGAACTGCTGTATCACCTGAGGTATTTCCTGGTCGAAATCGCAGGTCTGGCCGACGCGACTCTGCAGCCGTGCGCCGGGGCCCACGGCGAGATGACCGGGGTGATGATCATCAACGCCTATCACCGCAGCCGGGGCGAGAACCGGATGAAAGTGCTCGCGCCGGACTCGGCTCACGGGACGAACCCGGCCAGTTGCACAGTCTGCGGCCGCCACGCCTGTACCGTCGCGTCCAGAAGCGACGGGCGGGTCGATCTGAACGACCTGCGCGCGAAGGTCGACGAGCAGACCGCCGCCCTGATGATCACCAACCCCAATACGGTGGGCGTGTTCGATCAGCAGATCACGGACATCGCGGAGATTCTCCACGCCAAGGGCGCATTGTTGTACCTCGACGGCGCGAACATGAACGCGATTCTCGGAATTGCCCGGCCGGGCGACTTCGGCGTGGACGTGATGCACTTCAATCTGCACAAAACGTTCAGCACCCCGCACGGCTGCGGCGGTCCTGGCGCCGGGCCGGTCGCGGTTGCCGAACACCTCCGCAAGTTCCTGCCCGGCCCGCAGGTTGTCAGACGCGAGGATGGGACATACGGCTGGGCGTCCCCGGGCGCCCAATCGATCGGGCGCGTGCGGTCGTTCCACGGGCAGATCGGGATTCTGGTCCGGGCTTTCACGTACATCCGGGCACTCGGTCCGGCCGGCCTGCGCGACGTGAGCGAGAAGGCGGTGCTGGCGGCCAACTACGTCGCGGCAAGGCTCCGGGAGCACTATCGTATGCCGTTCGAGCCCCCCTACGCCCACGAGTTCATCTGCGTGCCGGAGTTCCGCGACCAGGGCGTGACCGAGCTGGACATCGCCAAGCGGCTGATCGACTATTCGTTCCACCCGCCGACGATGAGCTGGCCGGTCGCGCATTGTCTCATGATCGAGCCGACCGAGTCGGAGTCGCTGGCCACGCTCGACGAGTTTTCCGACACGATGATCGGAATCGCCCGGGAAGCACGGACCCAGCCGGACCTGTTGCATCATGCGCCGCACACGATGCCCGTGCTACGCCTGGACGAGGTCAAGGCCGCCCGCCAGCCGGACCTGTGCTGGCGGCCGCCCGCCGAGACCGCGCCGGCTGACCGGCCGGAGGCGAAGGTACACTCTTCCTGACGCCTATACTTGATCGATGGATCAACCACGTAACACCCGCCGACGCTCGATCTGGCTTGCGGCGATCATTCTGACCGCACTCGGCGGCCTTGGCATATTGACAACGGTCATCCTGAGCGATCTTCGCATAACCGGGCGGCCGGCAGCCTTCGTCCGCGGTCCTTACCTGCAAAACGTCACGACGGCCGGCGCCACGATCCGCTGGGATACCGATCGGCCGTTCGAAGCCGCCGTGCGGCTTTTTGACGAACGCGGCCTGCGCGTTCGCGACTTGGCCGTACCCGCCTCTGGTCCTCGTCACGAAGTGCGCCTCGACGGCCTTCAGCCGAATACCCGGTACCGCTATGTCATCGATCCACCCGGGTGGTCTTCCGAGCCTGCCGAGGGAACGTTCGTCACGAGTCCGCCGCCGGGCACGGATTGTGAGTTCGCCATCTGGGGCGACTCCAGGAGCGACCCGGAAACGTGCCGGGCCGTGGCCGACGCAATCCGCAGGAGCGGCGTGCCCATGTGCGTGCACAGCGGCGATTTCGTCTACCACGGCTACAACCGCGACGAGTGGGACTCGATGTTTTTTCAACCTGCGGCGGCGCTGCTTCGCGATGTGATGTTGTGGCCGGCCCTGGGCAACCACGAACTCGGAGCGGACCTCAACGGCGTGACCGGCCGGCAGGTATTCTCGGACTTCTTCAGCCTGCCGGGCAGCGGGCAGTACTACAGCTTCGACTACGGCGACGCCCATATCCTGGTACTCGATTCCAACTACGATTTCTTCGAGGACCCCGGGCAGTACGAGTTCGCCGACAAGAACCTGGCTGCCACCAGGGCGAGGTGGAAGATCGTGGTTTTTCATCATCCCGTTTTCACCTCCGGCGAGACCCACGACAACCACTTCGGAATGCGGCTCAAGTATTGCCCATTGTTCGCCCGGCACAGCGTGGACCTCATCTTCACCGGCCACGACCACAACTACCAGCGATCCCGGCCGATCGTACACCGGCACGAACCGGCCCAGAAACACCCTTATCTGCATATCGTTTCCGGCGGCGGCGGCGCGCCGAAGTATGAGGTTCAGCGGGCGCGCGACTTGTGGTTCGACAAGGCGGAGGTCGTTAATCATTACGCACACCTGCGCGTCGAGGGCGACAAGCTCACCTTGCAGGCGATCGATCTGGAGGGGCGGGTTATCGATACCTGCGTGTTGGACAGG
>DATIKE010000107.1:0-25282 GCA_035477895.1 Phycisphaerae bacterium | reverse complement strand
CATCCTCGAGAACATCGAGCAGGCCCGGCCCATCGCCCGGATGATGTCCACGGAATGACGCGATGACCGCGATCGAGGTCTACACCGGCTTCGGCCGGCGCGGCAAGCGGGCGGAGCGGGCGTCCGAGGAAGCCGCGCAGGAATGCCTGCAATACCTGGGAACAGATGTACCCATCGGCTCGCATCCGGCTGAGCAGATTCTTCCGCCGCCCGCACTGTCCGGGGCGGGCGAGGGCGTTCAGCCGGAGGTGCCGACGTGTTTCTTCTGTCGCTCGGCGATCTGGGTGTAGTAACCGGTGACCGTGCCGGCCAACAGCAGGAAGGCAAACAGCATGGGCGTTTCCAGGAGGATGCCGCGGATGCGCAGCCACATGCCGGAGTAGTTGCTGAGCAAAACAACCAGCCCGCCGATGACCAGAAAAGTGCCTTCGAGGCTGAACAGCCCGGCGATGACCTCGAAATACACAACGAAGATGAGAGAAACCGCGGCCAGGAAGGCCATGCCGGCCACGATGAGCACGATTTCACTTTGCACGCCGAGACCGGCGGCGATGAAGGAGGCAATCGCGGCGAGCCAGCCGCCGGCCAGCACGGCCACTCCGGCCCGGACGAAAAACTTCGCCGCCACGGCCAGGCCGATGCCCGCGCCGATGCCGGCCAGGACCTGCCACAGCGGTTCGCTCGGCAACGACGAGCCGAGGAAAAAGCCCACACACGCGAAACTGATGATCAGGAGGATCTTGAAGACGCGGGCACCGACGATCATGAAGATAAGTCCCGCGCCGATGAGTAACAGCCCAAGAGCGGGCTCCCTTCCCTCGAGATCCCGAAGTATCGACTGCAGGGAGTCGGGCACGGCGATTGTCCTTTCAACGAGAACGCTGCGGTTGTTGTCGGCAAGACAGCGAGTGTTTTTCACCCCGTGTGAGAACCACCCATGCCGTACGCTGGAATCGACCAGCACAAGCACATTTGACCATTTGTGTTCGCAATGAGCAAGGGGATGTCGTGTCGCGGCGGCAGGCCGGGGCGTGACCGATTGGCATGACAGCGCTCTATCGTTATGGCATTTCACCGTCGAGTGTGGCGGCCGGCGCCCCTGCCGGCCGTTCCGGCTCGAATGAGAATCCCTGCCTGCCTGCGCGTACACGCAGACAGGTACGCACAGGCAGGCGCTCGGGGTTCTGTTGGGGCCCGTCTAAACTGTCGCGGACCCCGCCGAAACGGCCGCGCACCCGATCCGCGACGACTGGCCGGGAGTCTGCTACAATGGTTCAGGAATCCCAACTCAGGAGGCCGCCCATGACGCGCCCCTTGGATCAAGAAAAGATATGCATCATCCGATGCGAAGACCAGCCCGGCTGGCGGGTTTCACTCTGCCGCGGGTCCGGTCCCCGCACGGAGCTGGGGCAGTTCTCCTCTCGCGAGGAGGCCACCGAGTTCGCCCTGGAGGAGCGCGACCGCCGGCGGGAGGCCGACAGCGTGGAACTCATCGTCCACATGCCGGACGACTGCCCCTGTTACTTCGGGGGCTGAGCATACCGCTCGGACAAGAATCCCATCCCGCAATCAGGGGGAAGCGTCGGTGGCGGTTGGCAAGCCGGTCGCTTGCGCTCTCGGTTCTGATTGGAGCATCGGTGGCGGTTGGAATCTCGACACAGCGGTGTGAGCCCGGGAGGGAATCGGTTGTCAACGAAAAACCGGTGATCAACAGGCTAGCCAGTCAGCATGGGACGGAGTGTCGATGGAGTGTCAGTAAAAAGCGGGGTTTCAGGATGAGTTGGCCGTCCGGTGTTGCGCGCTACTGCTCGGGCCGGTGGGGCAGGCCAGGCCTTCGCGCATGGCGAAGAGGGCAAGCTGGACGCGGTCGTGGATGTTGAGCTTGCGGGTGATGCCGGTTTTGAGGTAGTCGGCGGACTTGTAGGTGATGTTCAGGTCGGCGGCGGCCTGCTTGAGCGTTTGGCCGTCGGCCAGCAGGCGCAGCAAGTCGTATTCGTGGTCGGTCAGGCAGGCCAGCGGGCCGGTTCGCGGCCGGGTCAGCCGCCAGTGCCCGTCGTCGAGCACCAGCCGCTCCTGAATCAGGGGGCTGAAGAACGATCCTCCATCCATCACCTGGCGAAACGCCCGGTCCAGGACAGTCAGCGGGTCCTTCTTGAGAAGAAAGCCGTCGGCGCCGCACGCCAGGGCGGCCTCGAAGTGGGTGTCGCAGCAGTGGTCGCACCAGAAAAGGACCTTGCAGCGATCGTTGAGCCGGCGGACCTCGGCGAGAGTCGCAAAGGGATCTCGCCCGGGCAGTTCGCAGTCCAGGATGACCAGCCCGGGGTGTTCGCGGCAGACCAGATCGAGGACCTGCTCGGAGTTGTCGGCCTGATGGACGGCGGCGATGCCCGGCTGCCGGGCCAGATGGGCGGCCACCGCCTCGCGGAACAGCCGCTGCGGATCGCCGATGACGAGCGTCAACACCCTAAGAACCTCCCAAAGGTTCTTGGATAAGCGGCATGGTCCGGGGGGTATTCCGCCATCGCGGTTCGCATCTTATTCTGTGGCCCAGGCGTCTCGCCTGTGTTCACAAATGCAGAAAACGAGTGATGCAACAGCTATGACCAACTACAGTAGCTGCCGACTCCCCGTGTCAGCCGTTCCGGCTCGAACGAGAATCCCTGCCTGCGGCAGGCAGGCCTTCTCGTTCGTCCGGTTTCGGGAATCCGTTCCCCCAATCGAGGGATAGGAATCCCAGGAGCAGAGGGACCGAGATGGGAATCTCGGTCCAGCAAATCACCGGCCGCCACACAGAACGGCTAAAAGCCGTATCGGCCGCTCTATTCAAACTTGTAGGTGGCAAGTGGACCGGCGGCCACCCCTGGGAGCGCAACCGGTTCGATGAACGGAGTTTGTGCGAGCCGGCAGGCACGCGGCGCGAGGCATCCGTGGGGAGCGCGTGAGCACCCTGAAAAACTCACCGGCGGGACGCCGGCGCCACACGGGTTGTTGGATGCAGTCTTGCCGGGCGTGCGTCCGGCGGTCAGTTCAGGATCACGGACGCCACCGCGTACGTGGACACCCGGGGCACGACGAATCGCACGATGTCGTCGTTCTGGTTGACCGGGATTACGGCGTCCTCGTCCTGCTCGGGGTCGGCCAGCAGAACCACCTTGGCTTTACGCCCGGCGGGAACCCGGACGTGCACGCCGACGTTCTCGATGGGGGATGCAGGGTCGTAATTGACCAGGTGAACCAGCCGGCGGTCGGGCTGGGCGGTCAGTTCGGCGCACAGCGGGCCTTCCGCGTCGGCCGTAAGGCTGAAAGCGTCGCCGGTCAGCTTGCGTATCGCGGCGACGGCATCGTCCGGCCGATCGACCCGGGCCGCCGCGGTGGCGGGCAGGCCCTTGAAGATGGGTTTCTCGCGCCGCCGCATCCACTCGTCGTGCGTGGCCACGGGGCCGACGATGCACAGCTTGCCGCCATGTCGTACGTAATCCGCGATCTGCTCGATCTGGCGATCCGACATCGCGACGCATCCGGCGAGCACGAGCATCGGCCAGCGTTTCAGCTCGGCGAGGTGCGGATCGTGGACGATCTGGAAGGGGATGCGCCGGGCGATCAGTTCGTCCTCGACGGTCGCGGCCACGCCGCCGAATTTGCGATCATCGGCGAATACCTGCGAGGGGAAGCTTCGCAGGACCGCCACGTCGGCGATGACCTGCGCGCCGCGAAGCAGGTCGCGGCGCGAATGGTAAAAGCGGATATAGGGTTCCAGGGCGGGTGACATGGGGTCCTTGCTGCCGGGCTTGACCACGATGTCGGCGTATTCGAACCAGCAGACGCAGCCGAGGCAGTCGGGGTGATTGAAGGCCATGGACTCGGCGGCCTCCAGCGGCGTGGTGATGTAGGAAAAGGCCATGTTGTCCATCAGGCGCCCGACCTTATAGGTGCGGATTCGGGTCGCGAGCTTTCCGTCTTTGATGCCGCTGGCGTAGCTTTCGTCCCAGAACGCCTCGCCGCCGGGCAGGATGCGGGCATGGTCAACCGGCGGCCGGGTCTGGCGCGGCACGCTCATCGGGTTGCATTCCATGAGGATATCCTTACGCAACGAGCGGGCGTAACGGCTCATTTCCAGGTATGAGCGGGCCAGGTACGCGCACTGGAAGTCCTGCCAAGCACATTGGAGCAGGTTCGCGGGACCCCTGGCGGGCGGCGGACGAAGATCATCGATGTCCTCGATGCCGGCCTGCTTGAGCTGGTCCGGCGTGAACGTCTCGCGCAGGTAACGGCGGAAGTCCGTGACGGACTGCTCGTCGAAGCCGGCAGCGTAGTGGTAGTTGTCGAAGTGGATCAGGTCGGTCTTCACTTCCTCGACGGCAAACCTGACGAGGTCGCGGTAGAAGGCGACCGCCCGCGGGTGATTGCGGTTCCAGTAGTAGCGATACGGACCGTAGAGAATGGGTTTTCCGTCCTCGCCCAGGAGGATCCAGTCCTTGGCCTGAGGGACCTCTTTGAAGAAGAGTTCCCACAGAAAGGCACCGCTGTAGTTGTAGACGCCGACTCTGACGCCCGCGTCGCGGCACAGTCGGGCGAAGCGGACGGCGTCGGCCATGCTTTGCTTCTCGGCCTTCAGGCCGGCACCCTTGTAGCAGTGCATCATGACGAAGTTGACGCCGTGGGCCTTGAGCTGGTCGATCATCTCGCGACTGTGTTCGCGCCGGTAAGCGGCCTGCTGCTCGGGGCTGGGCGTGTAACCGTCGCTGCCGTCCCGCCGGACACGGAACAGGAGGGGTTCCCAACTGCCGGCCATCACGATTCCGTCGCGGGCCAGCCAGGATGGCCGCCGATCTTCCGGCAGGGTCAGGACTTCCGCACGGCCGGCAGTCGCCCAGAGGCCCGCCAGGGCGGCAAAACAAAGGATCGTCGTTTTGAAGGTTCTCACGGTTGGCTCCACGTGGCTGGGCTCGACCCGTCAAGGCCCGATCCGGGGCGCCTGGGAAAGCCCATAGATAACCTCACGGGCGGACGGTTTCCAGCGATCGGGGGGGGCTGGCCGGAGCTATTCCGGGTCCAATAACCCAGTGGCCGATCGCCATCGACACGTTTGGATGGGCCTGTTAGAATTATGGTTTTAAGGCGATCGGGGACGGTACCCGGGTCGCATGTCCCGCGAGTAGACCAAGGTGGAAACCATGAACATCAAAGTGATGCTC
This sequence comes from Phycisphaerae bacterium, assembly GCA_035477895.1. Taxonomy (GTDB): domain Bacteria; phylum Planctomycetota; class Phycisphaerae; order UBA1845; family PWPN01; genus JAPKGY01. The sequence continues at coordinate 20,087 of DATIKE010000107.1, read as the reverse complement.
GAAGAGAGTGAGATTCCGCGAGAGTGGTATAACCTGGCAGCGGATCTGCCCACACCGATGCAGCCGCCGATCGGCCCGGACGGCCAGCCGGTCACGCCGGACATGCTCGCTCCAGTCTTTCCGATGAACATCATCGAGCAGGAGGTGAGCCGGGAACGGTGGATCAAGATCCCCGAGGAGATCCTGGGTATTCTGTACAAGTGGCGTCCGACGCCGCTGCATCGGGCGGCGGCCCTGGAGAAGGTGCTGGGGACGCCGGCGAAGATCTACTACAAGAACGAGAGCGTCAGCCCGCCGGGCAGCCACAAGCCGAACACGGCGGTGGCCCAGGCGTGGTACAACAAGCAGTTCGGCATCAAGCGGATCACGACCGAGACGGGCGCGGGGCAGTGGGGCAGCGCGCTGGCGTTTGCCTGTTCGCTGCTGGGCCTGGAGTGCAAGGTGTACATGGTGCGGATCAGCTTCGAGCAGAAGCCGTTCCGCCGGCTGATGATGGAAACCTGGGGTGCGACGTGCGTGGCCAGTCCGAGCACGGAGACCAACGCCGGGCGGGCCATCCTCGAACAGGACCCGGACACGTCGGGCAGCCTGGGAATCGCGATCAGCGAAGCGATCGAGGCGGCGGTGACCGACAAGACGGGCAAGACGCGGTACTCGCTGGGCAGCGTGTTGAACCACGTGATGCTGCACCAGACGATTATCGGCCTGGAGGTGAAGAAGCAGCTCGCCAAGATCGGCGAGAAAAAGGTGGACGTTGTGATCGGCTGCGCGGGCGGCGGGAGCAACTTCGCCGGCCTGGCTTTCCCGTTCGCCGCGGACAAGATCGCCGGCGCGAACATCGAGATCATCCCGACCGAGCCGAGCAGTTGCCCGACGCTGACGCGGGGGCCTTTCGCGTATGATTTCGGGGACACGGCGGGCATGACGCCGCTGCTGCCGATGTACACGCTGGGGCACACGTTCGTGCCGCCGCCGATCCACGCGGGCGGCCTGCGGTACCACGGCATTGCCCCGCTGCTCAGCCAGGCGGTGGTCGAGGGGCTGTTTGCTCCGCGGGCGATCCATCAGATCGAGTGCTACGAGGCGGCGGTGCTGTTCGCCCGGACCGAAGGCATCATTCCGGCCCCGGAGACCGCCCATGCCATAGCGGCGACAATCCAGGAGGCCAAGAAGGCCAAGGAAGAGGGCAAGGAGAAGGTGATCCTGTTCAACTTCAGCGGCCACGGGTTGATGGACCTGGTGGGGTACGAGAAGTACTTTGCTGGCAAGCTGCAGGATTATCCGCTGCCCGAGGAGCTGATGAACAAGTCGCTGGCGGCGATCAAGGACCTGCCCAAACCCAAGGCGGTGAAGACCGGGCGGTGGTGACGCGGGGCGGCGCGGCGATTTGTGCGCCGGTTGTATCGATAGCAGTCGCGCCGTCGTGCCGCGACCGGCGAAGCCGCAGGCGATCCCCCGAGCATTCCGCGGGGCCTTCGACTCGCGGCCCGATGGCTCGCTTTCCTTATCGTTTGAGTCTATAGTGGGTCACTGGCGGCGCGGGCCAGATGGTCTATTTCAACTTAGAGCCTATCTCGGTAGGCAGGTGTGGAACGGGCGTCTCGCCCGTGCACGCACCGGCGAGACGCCGGTGTCACACCAACTGGGGTAGGCACTTATTTCGGGGTGCGTTTTATGGAACTGCCACGCCGGGACCGTGGTGATGAGCTACTCAAACCGGGCGAGTTGACGGAGCTTCGGCGCCGCCTCAAGGGCGTCGCGGATGGTCATGACCTGACCACGGTGATTGCCTGCGCGTTCGACCACCGGACGCGCATGCTGCCTTTCATCTATGCGGACATGAGGATGGCTCCCGCGGGGGTGCGGGCGATCGGCTCGGCTCTGTTCGATGCCGGGTTCGACAAGACCCGTATCGTGCTTCAGCAGTGGAATCGGCATTTCCGACCGTCGCTGATGCGCCTGGACGGGCGGATTCCGGACATCTTCATGGTGTCGAGCATGCAGATCCACACCGCGGCGTGCCAGGCGATGATCCGCGATGCATGCCAGATCGATCCGGCCTACCGTCCGCTGATCATAGTCGGCGGCGCGAAGACCATCTACGAGCCCTGGGAAGTATTCGGCACTGATCCGGAAGATCCCTGGGGCGCGGATGTGGCGGTGACCGGCGAGGAGTTTGTGCTCCTGAGCCTCCTGGAACTTCTTACTTCGATCCGGGCCGGCAAGGAGAGCCTGCGGGCCACGTTCCTGCGGGCGCTCAAGAGCGGCCTTCTCGACGACATCCCGGGCCTGGTTTACCCGGTGGGCGGCCGCAGGGGGGTGGCGGAGGAACTGGTCGATACGGGCATCCAGCGCCTGGTCGGGGACCTGGACGAGTTGCCGCACCCGGTGCTGGGGTATCAGCTTCTGGAGCCCCCGAGCCGCAGGCCGACCCTGGCCTCGCAGGCCCTCGGGGCGGATCGGGTGTGGAAATACAGCCCGATCGGCGGCCTGGTGCTGACGTTCGGGTGTAAATTCGCCTGCCCGTACTGCCCGATTCCGGCGTACAACCAGCGCCAGTACCGGACCAAAAGCGGCGAGCGGGTGGCGGACGAGATGCGGCGGCTGCACGCACAGTACGGCCTCCGCCATTTCTTCGGCGCGGACGACAACTTCTTCAACAACACCGAGCGAGCCGTCGACATCATGGAGGCGATCGTTCGGATGAAAAAGGACACGCCCGCGCTGCGATACCACCTGCGATGGGGCACCGAAGTCACGATCCACGACACGCTCAGGATGAGGGAACACCTGCCCCTGGCCCGCAAGGCCAGCATGCGGGCCTTGTGGGTGGGCGTCGAGGATATGACCGGCACGCTGGTCAAGAAGGGCCAGAGCGTGGACAAGACCAACGAGGCGCTCCGGCTCATGCGCGAGCAGGGGATCTGCCCGATGCCGATGATGATGCACCACGACACGCAGCCCCTGATCTCCCGCGGCGAGCAGCCTTACGGGTTGCTCAACCAGGCGCGGCTGTTGCGCAAGGCCGGAGCGATCACCCTGCAGGTGCTGATGATCACGCCGGCGACGGGCTCCAAGCTGTACGAAGAGGCGTTCACGACCGGCCTGGCCTATGACACCGTGGCCGGCCGCCCGGTCGAGGCGCGGATGCTCGACGGCAACTACGTGGTCGCCTCACGGCATCCACAGCCCTGGAAGAAGCAGCTCAACATCATGGCGACGTACCTGTACTTCTATAACCCATTTCGGTTTTTCATCGCGATGTTCTTCCCCAAGAGCAGGCTGTACATGGCGGACTCGTGCGCGCAGTGGATCGGGATGCGCGGCCTGCTCTCGACCATCCGGCGCACGTTCGGATGGGGGCTTCGGCTCATGAAGGGCGATATCCGGCGGAAGAGCACGATCCCCGCCAGCCCGATCCCCATGCGGGGCACCAACGGCAGCCCGGCGCCCCACGCCCTGCCGGGGACACCGCAAGTCGTTCCTCTCGAAATCAGCGCCCGGAGTGGTGCCGGGCTGCTTCAGCCCGAGCGTTGATTACTCAAACCCGGGATTCCCCCGCCCGTGCTCAATGAACGATCAGTGACGAACCGGTGGTCAGCCATCGGAAACCATCAGGCCATGCACGCAGCATGGCGTCGGTCGCCTTGAAACCCGTGCAGTGGACCGGGGCGACGACCTGCACGTGGAAATCCTGCAGCACCGTGATGGTCTGGGAGATGCGTTTGCCGGATCGGGGATCAGGGAACCAGCACGATCTTGCCGAAGGCCTTGGACTCGATCACCTCATGGTGGGCCCAGGGAGCCTCGGCCAGCGGCATCTCTTTTCCGACGATCGGGTTCAGGGTGCCGTTGGTCAGCCCGGCGCCGATGGCCGCGTGGATCGCGGTCAGCTCTTCCGGGGTCGCGTTGAACAGGGTCATGCCGAGGATGCTTGCGTCGCGGGACATGGTTGCCCGGGGGTTGATCTCGACCGTGCCCCGGCAGCCGATGACCACGACCCGGCCCAGGCGCGCCAGAACGTCCAGGTCATGCCCCAGATTCACGTTCGAGAGCATCTCCAGGATCACATCGGCGCCGCGGTTGCCGGTCAGTTCCATTATCTGCCGGAAGCGCTGTGGATCGCCGTGATCGAGCACGTGGTGAGCACCCTGCTGGCGGACCAGGTCGCGGCCACGATCGCTGCCGGCGGTTGCCAGGACGGTCATGCCGGCCGCGCGGGCCCACTGGATGGCGGCCGTGCCCACGCCGCCGGTAGCGCCGTGGACCAGGACCGTCTCGCCCGGTCGAGCGCGGGCCCGATGGAAGAGCGCCTGGTACGCGGTGGCGTACGGAACGTTGATGGCCGCGCCCTGGGCGAAGCTGATGCGCCGAGGAAACGGGCAGGCCTTGTTCTCGGCGCAGAGGCATTTCTCCGCGTAAGTGCCGGTGATCGAGCCGGCGGTATAGACGCGGTCGCCGGGGTGGACCGTGCGGACGTCCGGCCCGACAGCCTCGACGATACCGGCTCCGTCGCTGCCGGGCGTGTAGGGGAGAGCGGGCGCGATCGGGTACCGGCCCGAGCGGATGTACGTTTCGACGGGGTTCACGCCGGCCGCCGCCACGCGAACCAGGACTTGGCCCGGCCCCGGCACGGGGTCCGGCACCTCTTCGAGCTTCATGACTTCGGGCGGGCCGAGCTGATGGACACGAATGGCTTTCATGAGGATCTGACTCCGGTTTGGTGGTGCGGGAATTGTCCCTCGCAATCATGGGGGACAGGGATTCTCCAGGGCATGGCATCTGGATCGGAATCTCGACCCCGCGAGTTCACATTCCTCGTTTCAGGCGAGCCGCATCCAGGGAGATATCTTCTTTCTCGCTTGCCCTTGATTTGAGGAAGTCCATGAACTTGTCACTGGAACCCAGGGCAATTACCTCGCGGTCGAACTCATCCGCCTGTTCGAGCAGAAAGTCGTCACCAGAGGCCGCATGGATCAGAACGGTTTCCGACTTCGCCAGTTTGAGTATTTCTGCAAGCGAGTGTTCGCCCTTGCTCAGGTCGATAGTTTTCATAACTCGATCCTCCGCCCCCGAGTGAGCAGATCGTCGTGTGTCTTGTGCCCTATGGCCAGAACCCTGACAAGCCCGGCGGCTGCAATCTCGTAGAAGACCCGGTAGTCCCCCAACCTTAATTCCCCAGGGTCCAACCGGATTGGGCCGAAGCTGTTTGCGCCTCCGGGTTTTGACGTCCGCGTCAACCTGAAGAAACTTCGAGATGCCGTCCAGGATCGTTCTCTGTTCCCGCGTCTCCTAGTGATCCAAGTCTTCGGCGGCGCCTGCAACCAGTCTGACCTCATGTCGCATGTTTACAGGTTACATTGCCGCGGGACGCGAAACAAGAACCTGTACCGGCAAGATGAACTGTTGTGGCCCGGTCCTGCTTCCGTGCGAGAATGGGTACTGTCGAAGGGTGATTGTCGACCGGCTGCGAGACCGGGCTTTCGGGTTCACGCGTTCACTACCGGAGGGCCGGCGATGAGGTCGAACTCCTGGATCGCGGAGGTGTCACCACTGCAGACCAGATCGAGGTCGCGCCGGAGCGTGGGCAGACTCGTCTCGATGAACCGCCGGGCGACGGCTTTTTTGCGGTCGTTGACCGAGGCCTGCTTCAGCAGCAGATGGCCGATGATGACCGTGATGGCCGCGTCCACGAGCTTTCGGCCGTGCAGGTCCATGTACTCGTTGCCTCGCTGTTTGATGAACTGGATGCCTTCGAGCACGCCCTGCCTGGCTTCGACGAGTTTCTGCCTGAGGGCGGCCAGGGCGGCGTCGGCGTACTCGGTTTTCTCCCGTTCGCCGCTGAACGTCTCGAACGCTCCGGAGCAGACGCCGCGAATGGCGGCGACGACCTGAAGCTGGCTGGTGCCCTCGTAGATGGTGGTGATGCGGGCGTCGCGCAGGTAACGCTCGACCGGGTAGTCCTGCATGTAGCCGGACCCGCCGAGGACCTGGATGGCGTCGTTGGCCACGCGGATGCACATCTCCGAGGCGTAGTACTTGCTCATCGGGGTGAGCATGCCGTTGAGCCGCTTGAACGTGCGGGCGTCGGCCCGGCGGCGCTTCATCTCGTCGGGATCGGTCGGCGGCTTGAACTCCATCACGCGGAGGTTGTTGTTCTCGAAGTCGCAGATCCTGCTGGTCTCGTAGACCAGTGCCCGGGCGGCCTCGATGGCGATCTTCATGTCGGCGACCATCTCGGCCACCGCCGGCAGCCGTTCGATGGATACGCCGAACTGTTTGCGGGTGTGTGCGTAGTGCCGGGCGACGCGGTAGGCGGCCTCGGCGATGCCCATCGACTGGGCGGCGATTCCGACCCGGGCGCCGTTCATCAGGGCCATGACGTAGGTGATCAGCCCGCGCTGGCGTTCGCCGATCAGCTTGGCGGGGCAGTCGTCGAAAACCAGCTCGCAGGTCGGCGAGCCGTGGATGCCCAGTTTGTGCTCGAGGTGCCGGACCTTGACCCGGCCGCAGCGCTCGGCCAAATAAAGGCTCAACCCGCGGCCGTCCTTGATCTCCGGCTCGCTGCGGGCCAGCACGAGCAGGATCTCGCCGCACCCGTTGGTGATGAACCGCTTGACCCCGGTGAGCCGCCACTGCCCGTCGGTATCCTGCCAGGCCCGCAGACTCACCGCCTGCAGATCGCTGCCGGCGTCCGGCTCGGTCAGCACCATCGCTCCGGTGACCTGGCCCTCGGAAAACTTGGGCAGGTATTCGCCCTTGATCTCGTCGTTGGCGAAGGCATTGATGGTCTCGGCAATGCCCTGCAGGCCGAAGATGTTCATCAGCGAGGCGTCGGCCCGGCTGACCATCTCGGTGGCCATGGTGTAGACGATATTGGGGCAGTTCAGCCCGCCGTACTTGCGCGGCAGCGTGAAGCCCATCAGGTCGGCCTTTGAGAGCATGTCGAGGTTCATGCGGACCGGCTCGCCGAGCGTAACCGTGCCGTCCTCGTTCAGCGTGTTTCCATCGCGGTCGACCTCCTCGGCCCGCGGGGCGATGTGGTCGCCGGCAACCTCGCCCACGACCTTCATAATTCGGCGGTAGTTGTCGACCGCGTCCTCCGCGTCGCGCGGCGCCCACTCGCTGCCCGGCCCGTCGGTGTCGGTGAAGTTGTCCTCCTGGATCGCCGCGACTTCGGCCAAGTTCAGGTGGTCGAACAGGAACTTGATGTCTTCGTTATCTTCGAAAAAATTCGGCATGGTCGTTCAATCCATCTCGACAGGACCGATCGGATTCCGCCTTGAGCGATCCCCTTCGGCTCGCGGCTCAACGATCGTCGTGTCCCGTTTTTTCATTCGTGTTCGCGCGCACGTGTCACGCGGTTCCTCGTTCCTTGATGGTCTCGATCATCATCGGGATGACCTTGGCGATGTCGCCGACGAGGCCGTAATGGGCCACCGAGAAGATCGGGGCGTCCTTGTCCCAGTTGATGGCGATGATCTTGGCGGACTCCTCCATTCCCGCGCGGTGCTGGACGGCGCCGCTGATGCCGCAGGCGACGTAGAGGGCCGGGCGGACGGTGGTCCCGGTCTGCCCGATCTGGTGTTCCTTGCCGATGAACCCGCCGTCGACCGCCGCCCGGGACGCGCCGACCGCGCCGCCGAGCACGCCGGCCAGATCGTGGATCAGCTTGAAGTTGTCCTTGCTGCCGACTCCGCCGCCGCCGGCCACGATGACGCGGGCGCCCTTCAGGTTGATCTTGCGCGGTTCGCGGTGGCGCTCGATGAGCCGGACGGCCAGATCGAAGTCGTCGAAGCTGACGGTTTCGTCGACGATCTCGCCGCCGCGTTTGGGGTCGCCGTCACTGGCCCGCATGACGCCCTCGCGGACGGTGGCCATCTGAGGCCATCTTTCGGGGTTGATGATCGTGGCGATGATGTTGCCGCCGAACGCCGGGCGGATCTGGAGCAGCAGGTTCTTGTGGACCTTTCCGGCCCGCTTGTCCTCGTAGTCGCCGAGATCGAGGTTGGTGCAGTCGGCGGTGAGGCCGGCCCGCATGGCCGAGGCGATGCGTGGAGCCAGGTCGCGGCCCAGCGGCGTGGCTCCGTAGAGCACGATCTGCGGCTTGTGCTTCTCAATCAGCCGGCACATCGCCCGGGCGTAGGGCATCGTGTGATAGTGCTCGAGCCTCGTGTCGTGTACGTGATACACGCGGTCGGCCCCGTGGGCGATGAGCCGATAGGCCAGCTCGCGGACGTTCCAGCCTGCCAGGACGGCGCCCATCTTCACGCCGAGCCGGTCGGCCAGCTCGCGGGCCTTGCCGCACAGCTCCAGCGACACCTCGTTGAGGCTCTCGTCTTCCTGTTCGGCGAAGACCCAGACTTCGCCTTTGCGATTCGGTTCGATCATGCGACGTTTTCCCTGATGAGCCCGGTTCAGCCGATCGTATGATCGACAATCAGCTCTTGGATGAGCTGCCGGACACCCTCTTTGGTCGGTGGAATTCCCGTATGGCCTTCCTTGGTCAGAACGATGGACTGAATTCGGTGAACCTTGGTGGGCGAGCCGGCCAGTCCGCACCAGGCGAGGTCGGCCTGAATGTCGTCCAGGTTCCACTGTTCGATGAGCAACCCTTGGGCCTTGAGGTCCTTGACCCGTCGGCCAACCTCGGCGGTTTTTGCGGCGTCGGTTGCGTTGGGCATGGCCGCAGCGACATCACGTTCGATCTCGATGGCGGTCCGGCAGCGTTTGAACCGCATCAGCTTGCGGGCCGCCGCCGGCCGCGGCTCGTTGGCCGTGTCCAGAACGGTGACCAGTACCGGCAGGGGGCTTTGAAGAACCTCCCAGCCGCTGCCCGAGTTCCGCCGGATGCGCACGGCATGGTTGGACGCATCGACGAGCTTCTCGAGATAAGTGATCTGCGGGATGCCGAGCTTCTCGGCGATCTGGGGACCGACCTGCGCGGTATCGCCGTCGATCGCCTGTCGGCCGCAGAACACGAAATCATATGAGCCGACGGTCTTGACCGCCTGGCTGAGGATGTAGCTGGTGGCCAGGGTATCGCTGGCCGCCGCCCGGCGGTCAGTGATGAGTACGGCCCGGTCGGCTCCCCGAAAAAGGCACTCGCGGAGGACTTCGCAGGCGCCCGGCGGCCCCATGGTGATGGCGGTTACCTTGCCGCCGAACCGCTCGCGAATATCGAGAGCGGCTTCAAGTGCGTGGAGATCCTCAGGGTTGAAGATCGCCGGCAAGGCCTGCCGGTTGACCGTTCCGTCCTCCTTCATCGCATCCCCGGTGACATTGCTTGTGTCGGGGACCTGTTTCACGCATACGACACAATCGTAGCCCAACGCGATCGCTCCTGTAACAAGAGCAGCTTGGTTTACCTGCGCGGCGGTAGCCGGCGGGGAAAAACTTCGCCAGTCCGATCCCCGTGCGCCATACAAAGAGCGAAACCGCCCCTGCGCTGATGGGATTTCGTCCGGCTCGCGGAAGGAGGAATGGTACTGGCCGAACCGCGGGGCGTCAAGCTTGTTCGGGCCCATTCGCAGGGCTACAATAAGTCGCGTTTTCCTCAGGAATTGCGGCTCTTCTCGAGGATCCCTCATGCAGACGCTTCACGGCACGCTGCTGCAGCCCCGATCGGCCCGAGTGTGTGACGTGACCGCCCGGGCGGTGGTGCGGATTGGCGACGACGGTCGCTTCTCCGAAGTCTCGACCGGCTCGACGAGGGAGCGGGACGTTCTGGGCGGCGAAGGGTGCTGGATCCTGCCCGGGTTCATCGATGCCCACCTCCATTTGCCTCAGTGGGACCGCCGGGGCGTGGATGGGTTGGCTCTCTTCGACTGGCACGAACGGGTGGTCTACCCGGCGGAGGCGCGTTTCCGCGATGCCGACCTGGCCGAGAAGCTCACCGAGGACTTCGTCACCGGACTGATCGCCAACGGGACGACCACGGTGGCGGCCTTCGGCAGTCCGTTCGCCGAGGCGGCCGACCGATCGTTCCGCGTTCTCGCCCGGCGCGGCTACCGGGCGATCTTCGGCAAGGTCCTCAATGATACGAACTGCCCGCCGGCTCTGTGTGAGCCGCCGGACAAGGCCCTGGATGAATCGCGCATGCTGGCGGCCAAGTGGCACAACGCCGAGGGCGGCCGGCTGCGCTACGCCTTCAGTCCGCGCACGCCGGTGTGCTGCAGCGAGAAGCTGATACGCGGGTCGGCCGCCCTGGCCAAGATGCTTGGATGCCACATCCAGACCCATGTGGCCGAGTCGTCCGCCGCCGTCCATGCCGTCCGGGCGACGCACCCCGACCTGCTCGACGACGTGGATGTGTTCGCCGAGATGGGCCTGCTGACGCCGCGGACGCTACTGGGCCACGGGGTGTTCCTCGACCAGCACCGCCGTCGCCAGGTGGCGGAAGCAAAGACCGCGCTGGTGCACTGCCCGACAGCCAACCTGTTCCTGGAAAGCGGCCTGATGGATTACGTCGCCCACCGGGCGGCCGGCATCCGCATGGCCCTGGGCAGCAGCATCGCCGGCGGGTACGAACCGTTCATGCCGCGGGTCGCGGTGTCCGCCCTGCAGACCGCCAAGGCCCTCAAGGTCCACGCGATCCCGCGCGGCTCGCACGTCGTGCCGACGCCGGCCGAGGCCTGGTGGATGCTGACCCGTGGGGCAGCCGAAGCCCTGGGCTGGGCGGATGCGCTCGGCGCGGTCGAGACGGGCATGGAAGCCGACTGCCTGGTGGTCCGGCCTGAACCCTGGATTTCCGATCTGCCGCTCGAACAGCAGCCCTCCGCGTTGCTCTACACCCTGCAGCCCTGCCAGATCGAGCACGTGTTCATCGCCGGCCGACGAGTCGGGCCGACGACCTGACCGACTGCGGCACGGGAATGGCTTGTGTTCTTGGCCTCTGCGTCCAGCGGCAACGAGGGTGTGGAGTCATCCGCGCGCTATTCACGCGACACCAACTCATCATCGTCCGCGTGCGACCCGATCCAGAACCACACGATGCAATTTCACGCGCTCTGTTGGGCGAGCATCTCGGCGTATTCGGGTTTGGGTTTGCCGAAGTAGACCATGGCCTCGGCCGGGCACTTGGCGATGATCTTCTCGCGCTCCTGTTCCGCGGCGTAGCCGTCGTACTTGATGTAGGCCAGGTTGTTCCTGACCTCGAACATGTCGGCCAGCATCTTCTGACACATCTTGCAGCCAACGCAGCCGACCTCGCAGACCTGCTTGACCAGCCGGGCCGGCTCCTTGTTCGAGCAGGCGATGACCAGCATGCGGTCCTGCTGGAAGGGAATCTGCTCGATGATGCCGCGCGGACAGGCTTTCACGCACGCGCCGCAGCCGGTGCACTTGTCGTAGTCGAAGATCGGCAGGCCTTCCTCCATCCGCAGGGCGCCGTAGTTGCAGATTTTAACGCAATCGCCGAAGCCGAGACAGCCGTAGATGCAACCCTGGGTCACGCCGACGACATCGGCCTCGACGCAGCTCTGCACGCCCTCGTACGGGACGATGCCTTTCTTTTGATGCGTCCTGGCGCTGCAGTGCAGGATGGGACGGCAGGGAAAGGATTCGACCACCTCGATGCCGAGGATCTCGGCGACCTTGGCCGCGACCGCGGAGCCGCCGACCGGGCAGCCGTCGCAGGCGGCGCGTTGCTCGACGACCGCCTTGGCGAAGTCGGCGCACCCGGCGAACCCGCACCCGCCGCAGTTGGCGGCCGGCAGGGCCTCGGTCACCTGGCCGATCCGCGGGTCCTCGATGACCTTGAGCTTCTCCTTGGCGACGCCGAGCATGCCGGCGAACAGCAGAGTAAGCCCGAAAAGCACCGCCGCCGCCAGCACCAGGGTCGTGCCGCTGATCGCGCCCAGTGCCGTCCACGATTCGTCAAGAAGCAGTGACTGCATCATTTGTCCCATCCGCGCGGAGTCATTTCCCCATGCCAGTGAAACCCATGAACGCCAGTGCCAGCATCGCCGCGGTCAGCAGGGTGATGCCCGGGCCCTGCAGGCACTTCGGGACATCGCTGAACCGGATGTGTTCCCGGATGCCGGCCATGATGGTGATCGCCAGCATGAATCCGATGCCGCCGCCGAAGGCGAACACCGTCGCGCTCAGCAGGCTGCCGTACTCCGGTTTCATGTCGATCAGCAGGCAGGCGCCCAGGATCGCGCAGTTGGTCGTGATCAGGGGCAGGAACACGCCGAACGCGGTGTACAGAGAGGGGAAGAACTTCTTCAGGTACATCTCGACGAGCTGGACCATCGAGGCGATGACCATGATGAACGCGACATACTTGAGGAAGTAGAGCGATTCCTGGTTGCCCATGGCCGCCCCGATCGGCGTCAGGATGCCGTGCACGATGAGCCAGGTGACGACGCCGGAGACCGTCATGACAAATGTCACCGCGCAGCCCATGCCGAAGGCCATGTCGATTTTCCTGGACACGCCCAGAAAGGGGCAGATGCCCAGGAAGTTCGACAGCACGAAGTTGTTGATCAGCGCCGCCCCGATGAAAACTCCGATGATTGCTCCAGCACTCATGCGGCACCTCCTTTAGCCGACCGCAGCCGCAGCTGATTCACGATGCCGATCACGACGCCGAGGGTAAGGAAGGCGCCCGGCGGCAAGACCATGATCACCCACGCGTGGGTATCCCACGTCTCCTTGGGCAAAACCTGGAAAACCCACTTGCCGGACAGCAGGGTGAGGGTGCCCGAGCCGAGTAGCTCGCGGATGATTCCCAGGACGCAGAGGGCACCCGTGAACCCGATTCCGATGCCGAAGGCGTCGGCCAGCGAACGGCCCGGGCCGTTCCTGATCGCCACTACCTCGGCCCGGCAGATGATGATGCAGTTGACGATGATCAGCGGCACGAACGGCCCCAGTTTCTTGCTCACGTCGTACATGTAGGCCTTGAGGACCAGGTCGGCGATCGTCACGAAGGTCGCGATCGTCAGCGTGAACACCAGGATGCGCACGTGCGGCTTGATCTGGTGGCGCAGCAGGCTGGTGATGAGGTTCGAGCAGACCACCACGAACGTGACCGCCGCCCCCATCACCAGGGCGTTTTCGACCGAGTTGGTGACCGCCAGAACGGGGCACATGCCCAGCAACTGCACCAGCACGGGGTTGTTGTCCAGGATGCCGTCCCTGAACTGTCGGATGTTGGAGCCGTTCGCTTCATTCATGCGTGTTTCTCCCAATCGGCTTCAGCCGGTCTGCGGCGCTGCTCAGCGGTGTTCGTTCAGCTTGGGGCGGACCTTCTCGGCCGCCTGGTTGATGATGTCGGTCACGTATCGGCTCGACCACGTTGCGCCGGTGATGGCCTGGATCTCGTTCCGGGCCGAAACCGCCGGGCCTTTCTGGACGACGATCTTCCGGGCGGCACTCAGGCCCTTGTACTGCCCCGCCCATTTGTCCTCGGCGATTTTGTTGCCCAGGCCAGGGGTCTCCACGTTCTCGATGACCTTGAGTCCCGTGATTTTCTCTCCGTCATCGGACAGGCCGAAAACCAGAACGATCTTGTCCACGAAACCAGTGCCCGAGGCCTGGACGGCCCAGCCCACCGGCTGCTTGGCCGCGTTCAGGCAGCGGAACACCCGGCAGCCCGCGACCACCGGCCGTCCCTGGGCGTCCGTCAGTTCCCGGGCCTTGGCCGCTTCGGGCACCACCGCCGCAATTTCGGGTACGACCGCCGCGATGGCCTCGTTCAACGCCTTCTGCTGGTTCTGGCTGATCTGGTCGGCCAACTGGGTTTGTGTACCCGCCAGCAACAGGGCGAACACGATGCCCAGCACCAGCACCAACCATGATTCATGGATGAACTTTTTCACGGCCGCACCTCTATGTCTTCCTCTTGCGCCTCCGCCCGGCGACTCATCTCGTGCCGTCTACTTCGCCGCCTGCGCCGGGACATGCCCGCCGAACGGCGCGGGCACCGTCCATCGCTCGATCAACGGCGTCAGCGAGTTCATGATCAGGATCGCGAACATCACGCCCTCCGGGTACGCCCCGAACAGGCGGATCAGCATGACCAGCGTTCCCACTCCGATGCCGAAGATCCATCGACCCAGCGGTGTGATCGGAGCGCCCACGTAGTCCGTGGCGATGAAAAAGGCGCCGAATAATAACGCCCCGCTCATCAGGTGGAATCCCGGTCCCTGAAACCTGGCGGGATCGGCCCAGTGTGTGACGACCGCGAAGATGACCGCAGTTCCCAGCATGCCCACGACAGGCCGCCAGTCCGCCGTCCGCCGGAACACCAGGTAAAGCCCGCCGATGAGCGCCGCCAGGGCGCTTGTCTCGCCGAGCGAGCCGCTGACCTCGCCGGTGAACAGGTCCACCATCCGCGGCAAATCGCTCGGCTCGCCTTTCTGCAGCGAGGAGGAGGCACCCAGCGGGGTCGCCATGGTGACCCCCTCGATGCGCGTGTCGCCGACGCGGTGAAGCGTGACCGGCTCGGTCCAGATGCCCATGGCCGCCGGAAAACAGATCATCAGGAACGCGCGCCCGACCATCGCCGGGTTGAACAGGTTCTGCCCCAGGCCGCCGAAGATCGCCTTGGCCAGAGCGATCGCCACCGCGCCCCCGATCGCCGCCATGTACAGGTCCAGCGCCGGTGGCAGCGAGAACGCCAGGATCATGCCGGTCACGATCGCCGAGCCGTCGAACAGCGAATCCTGCTTCCGTCCGCGGATGTAGTTGGCCACCGCCTCGGTAGCCAGACACGCGGCCACGGTCACCAGCGTCATCGCAACAGCCCGTGTCTTGAAGAACAATGTCGCCGCGATCAACAGCGGGATCATGCCGATAACCACGTCGAACATGATTCGTCGCGTGGTGGCGCCGTCGGCCAGGTGCGGAGCGGAACTGACCAGGAAACCTTTCGGGGCCTCCGGCTTGCCCGCGGCGGCCGGCGGCTGTGGATTCGTCGGTGTGTCACTCATCGTAAACTGCGATCCTCCTTCAGGAGATGAAAATCGAGTGTGGAGGGTGGAGAAAGGCGTCACACCTCCGTGTGAAATCAGCGGCTTTGCGGGGCCTTTCTCAACTCTCCATTCTCAATTCTCCAATTCACTTCCTACTTCGCGAACTCCTGCTTTCGGGCGGCCATCATCCGAAGCTGGTTCTTGCCCGCCCGGATGTACTGGGCCAGCGGGATGTTGGCCGGACACACGAACGAGCAGCACCCGCACTCGCAGCAGGCGGTCATGTCGAACCGCTGGGCCAGGTCGTAATCGCGGAACTTCACCGCGTGGGCGATCTTGGTCGGCGACAGGTGCAGCGGGCAGTTGTCGACGCAGCGCGAGCAGCGGATGCACGGCGACTCCTGCCAGTGGGCCGTTTCCGGCTCGGTCATCACGGTGATGCCGCTGGTGCCCTTGACCACGGTGACGTCGAGGTTCGGGACGGTCGGGCCCATCATCGGCCCGCCGGCGACGACCTTGAGGGCTGCGTCCTTCAGCCCGCCGACGTTGCCCAGCAGATCGCCGAACCTGGTGCCGAACGGCACCAGCCAGTTGCCCGGTTCGTTCACGCCCGCGCCGGTCACGGTGACCACCCGGTGGGTCAGCGGAATGCCGCGAATGACCGCCCGGGCGATGCTGTGAGCCGTCGCCACGTTGACCATGACCACGCCGACGTCCGGCGGCAGGCCCTGGGGCGCGCTGGGTACGGTCCGGCCCAGCACCGCCGGTATCAACTGCCGCTCGCCGCCCATCGGATACTTGGTTGCGCAGACGACCACCTCGATGCCCGGCCGACCCCGCGCCGCCCCCCGTAGAGCTTCGATGGCGTCCGGCTTGTTCGCCTCGACGGCGATGATGCCGCGATCGGCTCCACAAGCCCGCATCGCCAGTTGCAGCCCGACGACGATCGGTTCGGGAGCTTCCAGCATCAGGCGGTGGTCCGAAGTCAGGTACGGCTCGCACTCGCAGCCGTTGATGATTACCGTGTCGATCGGGCGGTCGGGGTTCTTCTTGAGTTTGAAGTGCGTTGGGAACGTCGCTCCGCCCATGCCGACCACGCCGCCCTCGCGGATCTTCGCGCAGATCTCGTCCGGCTCATAGCCGTTCGGCTCGACGCCGTCCCAGCGGCGGTCGAGGAACTGCCGCAGGAAGTCCGGCGGGAGCTGCTCTCCCGGCGCGGCGGGCTTCAACGGGATGGCCGGCACACGTCGGCCGCTGGGCAGGGCGGCCATCGTCCCGGTGCCCACCTCGCCGGCCAGCGGAGCGTGAATCGGGGCGGCCATCGGCGAGGCCGCGTCCCCGATCTTCTCGGCATAAGCCACCTTTTGCTTCGGCTGCACCAGCGGGTCGCAGGCCACGCCGATGTGCTGAACGAAAGGCAGCAGCAGGTCCTGCATCGGCGCGAACAGCCCGATCGGGGCGGACTCTGAATACTTCTTACGATGGGGCGGGTGAACGCCCCGCGGAAAGCTCTTGAGCCCCTTCATGCGATCCAGCAGACCGGCGATCATTCCGCACCTCCACCCGGAAGCCCGCCGCGCGGCCGACGCAGCGGAATCAGCAACCTGGCCGACAGAATCCCCACCGCGGCTCCGGCGATCAGCCCGACCGCCTGCCAGCAGGCCAATGAGCCGGCCGTCTCTGCCGCGAACCATCGGCCGGCCGCATACGCCCCCATGATCCCCGCTGCCAACGGCAGGACGAACACCACCATCGACGCCGAGGCAATCCCCTCCGTGCTCTGGGGCGAATCGCACGAATTGCCGGCGTCGTCCGGAGTCATCGAGCACAGGCCATGCATGCCGCAATGCCCGCACCCCTGCGTTTTGTCCTGCGACTCGACCAAATCCTGCTCCTGTCGCGGCGGCACGAGAAACGGAAGACCGCATCCCGAATCCGTGGCTTGCTCGTTGACTCAGGAGTGGTGGACCCCGCTACCGGGCTGGGGCTGTCTCCGCCGGTGGCGCCTGGGCTGGCCGACATTGTAAATCAGGATCGACTGCAATGGCAGAGCGCCAGGGGCGCCCTGCGCCAAGGGAGGTACATGTAAACAACAACGGCACAATAATCTCCTGGTGAAGGACCAATGAAGAGAAACAGGAGGCTCTTGGCATCATTGCTGTCGAAGCGGTGTCTAAAAACTCTTCATAACATTTTACTATTAAAGGAGTTAGCCCGATATACGCGCGGTCGGGTTTGTTCGGCGGGCATGAGTGTTGCCGGAAGATCCCCGGCTCAGTCTTCAGGCAGGGCCAGGTCCAGAACATGAAGTTCAACCGAGGTTCGGCCGTTGAACGTGTTGAGCGTGGGGCGATAGGCCACGCGGCAGCGGCGGTGCTGTCGCAGGCCGTCCAGGTGTTCCCTGAGGCCGAAGGCGATCGCCCGGCGGCGGGTGTGTCCGTCGGTCAGGCAGAAGCTGAGATGCTCGCCGTTGCGTCCGACGGTTCGCGGCTCACCATCGAGCATGAGCGTCGGCGAGGCGAACCGTGGCTTGGGGTTCTGCTGGCCGAAAGGCCCCAGCCGCTGCAGATCGCGGATCATGGCCTCGGTCAGTTCGGCCAGCCCCACCTCGGCATCCAGGCGAGACACCGGTTCCAGGTCTCGGGCGGTTAGAGTCTGGTTGGCCCGGGCGACGAACGCTTCGGTGAAGGCCTCCACGCGGTCACAGGCGATCCGCAGGCCGGCGGCCATCGCGTGGCCGCCCCAGACCAACAGGTGCTCCCCGCAGGCCCCCAGGGCCTCGTGTAGCGGGAAATGGGCGACGCTCCGGGCCGACCCCTGTCCTTCGCCGTTGGTCAGGGAGATGAGAACGGCCGGCCGGCCGTACTCCTCGACCACGCGCGCCGCGACGATCCCGATCACCCCGGCGTGCCAGTCCGGCCCGGCCAGCACAATGGCCCGGCGGGCGTCCGAGGCGAGCCGATCGGCCTCAATCCGCTCGCACGCTTCCTGGAAGATCCGCTTTTCGAGGCTTTGCCGCCGGTGGTTCTGCTCCTCCAGATAGAGGGCAATCTCGCGCCCGCGGGATTCGTCGGCCTCGGTCAGCAGTTCGGCGGCCAGTTGGGCGTGGCCCATCCGCCCGGCGGCGTTCAGCCGCGGCGCCAGCCAGAAGCCCACGTGTTCGCTGTCGAGTTTCTGCCCCTCGAGCCGGGCCGCCTCGATCAGTGCCCGCACGCCGGCCAGCCGCGAGTCGGCCAGTCCGGCCAGTCCGAACCTGGCCAGCACGCGGTTCTCGCCGACCAGCGGCACGACGTCGGCGATCGTCCCCAGTGCCGCCAGCGAAGTCGCGTCCTTGAGGAACTCGCGGAACTCCGGCCGCACTCGCAGGCTGCCGGACAGGTTCCGGGCGATTGCCCAAGCGAGTTTGAAGGCCACACCCGCCCCGCACAGGTAGGGATTCGGATAACCCTCGGCGATGCACGGGTGGACGAGAACATCCGCTTCGGGCAGGGTCGCGCCGGGCGCATGGTGGTCGGTGATGATCAGCGTGAGACCCAACTCGCGGGCCAGCCGGGCCTGTTCCACCGCCGTGATGCCGCAGTCCACGGTGATCAGCGTGTCCGCTCCGCCGTCGCGGAGATGGCGCAGGGCCTCGCTTTTCAGGCCGTAGCCCTCCTCGATCCGATGGGGGATGTAATAGCGAACGTCGGTACCGGCCAGCCTCAGCAGGTGCCACAGGATCGCGACCCCTGTCAGGCCGTCGACGTCGTAATCGCCGTAAATCACGATCGGCCGGCGTTCGCGGATCTTGCGGACGACGATTTCCGCGGCCCGGTTCGCGCCCGGCAGCAGGTCCGGGTCAGGCAGGGTCTTGATCTCGGGCTTGAGAAACGCTCGGATGGCATCTTGGTCGGGCGGGGTGTCGGCTGAAATGATGCCCCGGTTGAAGAGCAGCTGGGCGATCAGGCGGGAGATGCCGAATCGGCGGGCGACCTGTTCGCATCCCTGCCATGCCGGCACGATCGACCAGCGTTTCGGCGTTCGCACATCCGTGCTGCTCATGGTTCTCTTGCTGCTCGTACGGGCGTGTTTTCGGATGCATCCGTCGCCACCTTCCCCCCTTGGCAAGTGGGGAAGGAAGACAGATCGAACACGTGTTTCCGCCCGAGCGGCCAGTATATGACTTGCCCGGTGGCCTGACAATGAAAAAGTAGCGGATTGCCGCCGCAAGGTTATGGTAGTGCCATGTCCGAGCCGACCGGTGCCACCAAGCACGCCTGGCTGCGGGCCCTTGGGCCGCGCGAACTGCCCGTGCGCATTGTCCTGGCCGACGGTGAATACGTTCATCTGAAGACCTATAAACACGACTTCTTCGCCGCGACGGGGTTGTACGAAGGGCCCGGCGGCAAGGTGATCCTGAAAATGGGCCGAACAGCCTCGCTGCTGGGCATTCCGATGTCCTGGCTCGGCCGGCGCCTCGCTCGGCGCGAACATGCCATCTATCGCGAGTTGCAGGGCGTGCCCGGCGTGCCACGGTGCGATGATCTTTTCGAGCCGACGGGGCTGATTCACGCCTTTGTCGAAGGCCATCCGCTTCAACGCCGGGAGCGCGTCGACGATGCCTTCTTTGACGATCTGGGGCGGCTGATCGACGAACTGCATCAGCGCCGGATCGCCTACGTGGACCTGGAAAAGCGGGAGAACATCCTCGTGGATGACCGGGGGAGGCCGGCCCTGATCGACTTCCAGATTTCCTGGTGGTGGCCCGAGGATCGCTCCCGACGGCAGGGCCTGGGCCGGTTGCTGCCCGGGTTACTGGGGCGATACATCCTGGCCCGGCTGCAGGTCGCCGACTGCTATCACCTGCTCAAGCACCGCCGGCGGCATCGGCCCGACCTGCTGACGCCCGAGCAGGTCCGGGCGTCTTACCGGTGCGGCCCGCTGGTGCGAATCCACCGGGTGGTTTCCTGGCCTTTCACCGCCTTGCGACGAACAATCCTGAAGGCCCTGACCGGGCGGTCCCGGTCACTCAAGCAGGACGGCCCGGAGTTCCTCGATCCCGCTCCGGGAAAATCGGAAACCGCAGAGCCGGGCCCGCAAAGGCCGATATGATGGAGAGGGCCACGAGCGCCCTCTTGGGTCTTGACTTGTTGACGTTTCGACTTTCCGGCGTTTCGGTGTTTTCCG
>DATIKE010000106.1:0-3102 GCA_035477895.1 Phycisphaerae bacterium | reverse complement strand
TGTATGCCAGGCGCTGGACGATTGAAAAGGCGTTTCAAGACCTGACCGTGGCGTTGGTGTGTGTCATCTATCACTTCAAAACCGGCCACGGACTATCACTTCAAAACCGGCCACTGATAACCGCCTCTGTATACCTCAGGCCCCGTCCTGCCGGCAAGAGTCGTCGTGAGATTTATCTTGTTTCTTGGGTGCAGGCCGGCTCTTGTCCGGCTCGTCCTTGCCGTTGTTTCGCAGCCGGTAGCTCTTACCGGTGATCGTGATCGTCTCGGTGTGCTGGAGGAAGCGGTCCAGGATCGCCGTGGCCGCCGGCACGTCCCCGATCAGTTTGCCCCAATCCTCCAGCGGCCGATTGGTCGTCATGATCGTAGAGCGGTTCTCGTGCCGCCGCATGATGATCTCGAACAGATATTCCCCGGACCGCTTCGGCAATTGTTTCATCCCCATGTCATCGATAATCACCAGGTCCGGCTTGAGATAGCGGGCCAGCACCTTGTCATCCACCAGCACCGCTTCGTCGTGCAGGAACTCCCGGACCACATCAAAGATCGAGCGGTACAGTACCGTGAAGCCCGCCTTGATCGCCTGGTAGCCAAGACTCTGGACCAGATGGCTTTTTCCCACGCCCGGCGGGCCGAGGAGCAACACGTCGCGGCCTTCGCGGATGAACCGGCACGTGGCCAGGTCGAACAGCTGCTTCTTCTTGATCGATGGGTTGAACGACCAGTCGAAGTCCTCCAGAGTTTTCTGTTCCCTGAAGCAGGCCGCCTTGACCCGTCGCCCCATCTGCCGGTCCGCCCGCACCGCCAGTTCATCCTGCAGGATCAGTTCCAGGAACTCTGCGTGGTTCAGGCTGTGCCCGGCGGCCTCCTGCAACCGCACCTCCAGGGACTGGGCCAAGCCCGACAACCGCAATCTCCTCAACATCGACTGCAACGACTCGTTCATGGCTTTTCCTCCTCATGGAATGCCGTGTGCACCCACTCTGCGTAATCCGACAACGACCGAATGATCGGGTGTTCGTCCAGGAACTCGAACGGTTCCTGGCGGTCTGCCTGCCGCTTGAGCAACTCGCGGATCGTCCGCAACCGATAGGCCCCATGTGTGGAAGCGGTTTGGCAGGCCTGCTCGATCGATTCCGACGGATGCTGCTTGGTCAGGCTGATCAGGCCCATCAGTACCCGCACCCCCTCGATGCCTCTCTGGTGCAGCATCTGCTCGGACCAGCGGCCGGCCTGCGGGCCGATCCGGCTGGCCTTCTCCAGCAAGGAGGTGGCTCCGCGTTCCACACCGCTGCGTTTGGCCGCTGGGATATGCTCGTCCTGCGTACTGAACTTGCCGGGTTCGGCCTGCACGTGCAGGGCGATCTGCTGGAAGTGGCTGTTGAAGATCCGCACCAGTCGGCCATCCCAGCGGGCCCAGACCTCTCTACCCAGATACTCCGGCGGCACCGAGTAATAGGCCTTGGCCACCTCCACGTGCCCGTCGCGATTGACCTTTCGCTTGGCTTCGGCAAAGAACGGGAAGCGACCGGCCGGCAACGGCAGCAAGGCGGGCCGCTCGATCTCGGTGAAGACGTTGCCGACCTGCCGGCGGGTCGTGCCGTGGATCCGCTTGTCGGCGATGTGGGTCTCCCACTCCTGCAGGAAGCGGTTCTGCTCGGCCAGGCTGGAGAAGGTGCGGCCCTTGATGGCATTGCTCTGCGCGTACCCGACTCCCCGCTCGATCTTTCCCTTGTGACGGGGGGTTCGCGGCTTGGTCGGCAGGATGGCGATGCCGTAGTGCTCGCAGAAGGACTGGATCTTGGGATTCAACTCCGGGTCGTACCAGTCGGCTTGTATGACGGCGGCCTTGAGATTGTCCGGAACACCGGTGCGGGGCACCCCGCCAAAGGACCAGAAGGCGTTCTCCAGGCACCGCAGGAAGTCATCTGTCGTCTGCCGGTAGACCGCCTCGCTATAGGCCTTGCGGGAGCAACTCAGCACGATCCGGAACAGGTGCGGCCGACGCCGGCGGCCGTCCGGCTCGACGATCGGGGCCGCCTTGCCGAAGTCGATCTGGACCTCCTGACCCGGTTCACATTCCATACGCCGGAACGGCTGGGGATTGCCCGTCTGGAGGTCCCGCACGAATCGCTGCACGGACTGGTAACTATCGGCGAAGCCGTTCTCGTCCCGCAAGTCCTGCCAGATCCGTTGGGCGGTCAGTCCCAGGGGCAGCTTCGACAGAATGATATCGCGGTAGGGTTCGCACCGGCTTCGGCTGAGCGGTTCGCCGGAAATCACGTTGGCCGGCTTGGGTCCCGCCTGGCCGGTCGGATCAATAGAGCAGGCGGCACCCGGATGGATGCCGCCTGTGCCGTATGGCCCCGCCGAGCCGCTCAGGTTGCTTGCCGGCAGCGCCCTGTCTTCCCCGGCGGCAGACGTCAACCTGTCCCCATCTGCCGTTGGCCTCAATGCGATACATGCCGGGCCGCCATCCGGCCCGTGCCCCGGCTCCGCCGGGGATGGATCCCTGCCAGAGCCGATGGGCCGATCGGCCGGTTGGGGGCTATCCGAGCCGGGAATCACTTCTGGCCGGTTTTGCCCCTCGGCCCCCATGGACAGCCGTACATGCCGGGCCACCGTCTCACGGTGAATCCCCAATTCGCTGGCGATCTGCCGGAACGACCACCCTTGTCGCCGCAACGTCAGAATCGTATGCACAAACGCCACCTTCAGAAGATTCGCCATCCGCAGACTCCTTCAGCCAAACATGGCTGAAAAGCCTACAGGATGAGTCGTCTTTGCCTCAAAGGTGGCCGGTTTTCAGGTGATAATCACTGGCCGGTTTTCACTGATCGCTGACACAACTACCTTGGCTTCGTCCAGTTCGCCAACGCCATCATCTGCTGGAGGAGCGCGGCATGACGAATAAGGGTTTTAGGACGCACTCTTAAAGCGCGGCCCATCAGACCAGTCTGAAGCGGACCGTCAGGTACAGGTTGTGGACTCCCAGGCGATCCAGGGCAGTGGATAGCGTGTAGTTGTCCGGCATGCCTGCAGGATAGGCCACAGACACCGGGTACTCGCCGGCGACCACGCCTTCACCGGCACACCGCAGGCA
>DATIKE010000105.1:0-1679 GCA_035477895.1 Phycisphaerae bacterium | reverse complement strand
GCTGAACAGGCGAATATTCTGAAACGTGCGCGCAATGCCCTGGCGCGTAATCCGGTGTGGTTTCAGACCCGTGATCTTCTCGCCGAACAGATAAATATCGTTGCGGGTCGGGGTGTAAACGCCCGTAATCATGTTGAAAACTGTGGTTTTGCCGGCGCCGTTCGGCCCGATGACGCTGTGGATGCTCTGCTCCCGGACCTCCAGGTCGAGGTGGTCGATCGCGACCAGCCCGCCGAACTGCTTGGTGAGTTGCTGGGTGGTGATGACGGCCATGATGGTATCCTCCTAAGCCCTGCTCCTTGCCGGTTCGTCCGCAGCTGCCTCTGCGCCGTCGTTTTCGCTTTCGTGCAGCTCCCGCTTGTGGGTGACCTCCGGCCACAAGCCCTCGGGCTTCAGCAGCATCATCGCGACCAGGACCGCGCCGTAGACCAGCAGGCGGTACTCGGCGAACTCACGCAGCAACTCCGGCAGTCCCACCAGGGCGGCGGCGCCGACGACGACTCCGGGGATGCTGCCGACGCCACCCACGATGATCACGCACAGGATGTTGATCGAGATCATGATATTGAAACTGTGCGGGTAAACCGAACCGAGCTTGGTGGCGAAGATCGCCCCGCTCAGCGCCGAAAAACCGGCGCCGACGGCGAAGGCCTTGAGCTTGGTGGACACCAGGTTGATGCCCATGGCCTGGGCGACGTCCTCGTCCTCGCGCACCGCCATCCATGAACGGCCGAGGCGCGAGTCCCGCAGGCGCCAGGCGATGAACCCGATCAGCAGGCAACCGGTTAAAATCAGATAGTAGACCTCCTGCGGGGTCCCGAACTCGAATCCGAATAATTCGACCTTGGGGATCTTGCCGATGCCCTGGGCACCGCCCAGCCACGGCCGCAGGAAGTCCGACAGGACGAACAGGCGGATGATCTCTCCGAACCCCAGAGTGGCGATGGCCAGGTAGTCGCCACGCATCTTGAGGACCGGCGTGCAGATGAGCACCCCCGTGACGGCCCCTGCGGCGATGGCCACCGGCAGCGCCTGCCAGAAATTCCAGTTGAAGAAACCGAGCTCCGGCGAGGTGAGGATGGCGATGGTGTAGGAGCCGATGGCGAAATACGCCACGTGCCCGAGGTCGAGCATGCCGGAGAAACCGATGATGATGTTCAAGCCGAGCCCGAGCATGATGTAGAGGCCGATGATGGTGAGCACCTCGCTCAGGAACAACCCCAGGATGTGGGGCAGGGCCAGCAGCACGAACCCGCCGAGCAGCACCAGTGCGATATTCAGGCGCCGCCGCGACACCGGCGGAAGGTTTTGCACCCGCCCCGTGACGTCTTTGCCCTTCCGGATCCAGGCGGCGGCCGCGCCCGCGACCAGGATGAACACCGCCGCCGCCCCCGAAATGGAAAGTCCGTTGCCTTCGAAGAGAAGGTCGGTGAGGTCCGCCAGCGGTCCCCACTCGGCGAAGATCGGGGAGATGGTGTCCTGAAGCGTCCCGACCATGACGACCGTCGTCAGGGCGGTGATCACCACCCGTCGCAGCGTATCCGGCATCATGACCAGCAGCCCCGCGGTCAAACCGGTCAGCCCGCCGGCGAGCAGCAGCAGGCCGACCCCGGCCCAGAGACTTTCCTGCTGGAACGTCAAAATCTGGAAGAGGGAGGGGGAAGCGTTGATGAACACCT
>DATIKE010000104.1:0-4797 GCA_035477895.1 Phycisphaerae bacterium | reverse complement strand
TGTCGAGGAACCCGAGGCGCTGCCATTCCTCCCAGTTCTGGAACAGGGTGTAGGCGTTGGAGCTCGTGAAGCTGGCCGGCGCGTTACCCCAGGTGATGAGGGCGGCGGACAGTCGCAGGGGCTGGCGCGGGTTGGCCAGTGATGGGATCTCGGCCCGGCATCGGCGGACGAGTTCGGTGATGGTGCGGCGGCGGAAGTCGTTCCACTGGGTGTCGCCGGTGGCCGGCGGCGTGTCGGTCCGGCCGGTGATCCGCCGGAACCGCTCCAGCGACGAGTTGGCGTACCAGGTGCGGGCCGGGTAGCCCGCGTCGGTCTGGAGGTAGCGGATGACGTCCCAGTGGATGCCGTCGATCGGGTAATTGGCGAGAAGCTCGCGGACGATGCCGATCAGGTACTCCTGCACGTCGGGCGAGCCGGGGTCGAGGTAGTAGGCGTTGGGGTCGCCGAAGGCCACGGGCCCGCCGCCCATATTGGCCCGCGGGACCGTGAAGTACTCACTATGGTCGGTGAGGAGGGTGTTGCCGAGCGGCGGCCATACGTCGCACGCGCGGTAGGGGATCAGCCAGGCGTGGACCTGGATACCCTGGGCCTGGGCCTGCTGGCAGAGGACGGCCAGCGGGTCGATGCCCCCGATGATGTCCGTGGCCTTGGGGACGATGTTGGAGTTCCAGTAAGCACCGTGGGCGATGGAGCGGTTGTCGTGGTAGCCGAGGACCTCGACGAAGATGGCGTTGTAGCGGCCCTGGACGGCGCGGTTCACCATGTTGGTGATGTCGGTGGTGCTTTTGTAGCCGACCCCCCAGATGTCCGCCCAGAATCCCCGTAGTTCGACCGCCCGTCCGGTCTGGCCGGTCAACAGCACCGCCAGCATCGCCCCGGCCAGGATACCTCGCGCCCGTCCGCGCCCGCCTTCCCCACGATTACGAATCACGGCTACCCCCTTTTACTGACCGTTCGTGCAATTCGTTTCCGCCGGGACGTTCGGCCCCGACGCACATCCCTTGAACACGACTAAATCCCGATCATCCACAACATTGTCATAGTTCAGATCCGTCGGTCGGCAGATCGGATCCTGCGACGGATTGGTTGCGCCGAAACACAGTTGCAACATGCTGAAATCGACCTGGTCCACGTCGGTGTCGCCGTCGAAGTCGCCGGGTTGGCCGGCGGGAGTCACCGACAGCGTGGCCGCGTTGGAGGTGGCGTTGCCGCATCCCCCGGTGACCACGCAGCGATAGTTGGCCGCGTCGTTGGCATCGCAATTCGACACCGTGAGCGTGGCCGTCGTGCAGCCGGAGTAATTCCCACCGTTGGTGACGTTGACACTGTTCTTCTGCCACTGGTAGGTAAGCGTTCCGTCGCCGGTGGCCGCGACCGTGAAGCCGGCGGTCGCAGCGGGGCAGACGTTCTGATTCGACGGGTGCTGGGTGATGGCCGTGGCCGCCTTGAGGGTCAGCGCGGCCTGATTCGAGTTCGTGCTGCCGCCGGCGTTGGATACCGTGCAGCGATAGTTGGCCGCGTCGTTGGAGTCCGTGCTGGAAACGGTCAGTGTCGTGGTCGTGCAGCCGGAGTAGTGCCCGCCGTTGGTGACGTTGATACTGTTCTTCTGCCACTGGTAGCTCAGCGTGCCGTCTCCGGTAGCCGTGACGCTGAAGTTGGCGGTCGCGCCCGGGCAGACGTTCTGGTTCGACGGATGCAGGGTGATCGTCGGCGGCTGGGCGGTCTGGATGGATTCCCACTTGATGGCGTCGGTCCGGCCGGCGTTGCCGCTCGGGGCCGAGCCCGCGCCGGTCGTGCCGTCGAGCGTGACCGCGTACGCGGTCCCCGCGTTCAGCGTGAATGTGCCCAATGACAACCAGACGTTGCATGCGCTCGGCGAGCAGGTGGTGTTCTGGCAGACCGACACGGTCGCGGTGCCGCCGGCATGGGTGACCTTGTGGATCATCGGGTTGCCGCTGTTGGTCGTGCTGCAGTTGGTCGTATAGATCTGGTACGTGCCCGTCGCCACCGGCGTGAAGCCGAACGTCGCCTTGCCCCCGCTGGCGCCGATGGTGGTGTATCGGCTGCCGATGCCGCTCGTGCAACCGCTCGCCGTGCTCTTGGCGGTGCTGTTGGACCAGGATCCGCTGATTTCACTGTAATTGGCGAAGTTCTGGCCGCCGGAGCGGCTCTCGACGATGAACGTGCTCGATGGCGTGCCGATGGTCAGCGTCGCCGAGTTGGAGGTGGCGTTGCCGTAGGGGTTCGACACGTAGCAGCGGTAGCCGGCCGCGTCGTTGGAGTCGCAGTTGGATACGGTCAGCGTGGCCGTCGTGCAGCCGGAGTAGTGCCCGCCGTTGGTGACGTTGCTCCCGTTCTTCTGCCATTGGTAGCTTAGCGGACTCGTGCCCGTCGCCCCCACGGTGAACGTGGCCGTCCCTCCCGGCGGGACCACCAGGCCGCTTGGATGCAGGGTGATCGAAGGCGGCGTGTTCCCGCTCAGGTTCACCAGGTTCATGTAGGTGTCCCAGGGCAGCGGGCCGGGGCAGGCGGTGCTCGCTCCGGGCACCTCGTTATGACCTATGATGTAAGTCCGGGTCTTGGGTATGCCGTACAGGTCGCAGAAGTAACGGCAGCAGGTGGTCGCGTTCACCAGCATCGGCGAGGACGGATCGGTCGGCCAGGGATTCGTGGTGGTGGCTTCGTGCTCGATTCCGATCGACCGCTGGTTGTAGCTCCAGTTGCCCGCGTGCCATGCGGTGTCGGCGATGCGGACCATCTGGGTCAGCTCGCCGTCGACCTTGCGGATGACGAAGTGGGCGCTGACGTTCGACGACGGATTCTGGAACCACGAAATCGCCCCGGCGTAGGTTCCGACCCCGATCCAGTGATTGATCCAGCGGTCGATGGCCGTCCCCCCCCGGCCGACGGTATAGTTGGAGGAGTCGGCCGGGTTCCAGATCGCCGGGCCGTAGTCCGTGGACATGACCACGTAGTCGCCCGTCGGCTGAGCCGACGTGGGCTCGCCCGCGGGCAGTTTCGCCGGCGGCAGGACGATCGCCACACCCAGGCCGTTGGTCGCTTCGGCGCCTTCGGAGAGCACGCGCTCGTACTCGGCCACCTGCTTGTCTTGTACTCCTTTTGCCAGACCAGTAAAGATCCGCAGTGCCGGCCGATATTCCTCGATGGTCGTCGCCGTGCCCACGGTCCGCCGAACCAGGTCCGCCAGCAGGGCCGCCCCACCTCGAATGTTGGCGACCGCATCGTTCTTGAGACTGTCCGCCGACAGGCCGCTGGCCGCCGCCGCCTCCTCCAGTGTGCGGCAGGAGTCGTTGTCGACGAGATGCATGATGCCCCAGCCGCCGTCGATTGTCGGGCCGGTCTGCACCCAGCGCGATTCGACGAAGGCCACCGCCTTGAGGATCTCAACCGACACGCCGAAGTCCGCGGCCGCCTGGTCGAAAGCCGCCTCCAATGCCACGGGGTCCGGGTGCTCGCCGGGCAGCGCGGGATAGCCTTCGCTACCCATGGCCGGTGCGGCCAACGACACCAGCAAGGCGCAGACGGCAAGGATCACTCGGAAGAAGCGGCTGCCGGACATGTCTGACCTCCCCTTAGCGTCGATCCGGCCGGTGGCGGCTCCCGGCTCGCCGATCTGAACACCAGTACGCGGCTCTGCTCACGATCGGCGACATACAGATTCCCCCGGCTGTCGATATCCATGCCGGAGGGAAACCACAACGTCCGGGCGCTGGCGCGGGCGGGACTCGGCCCCTTGCGGGCGAAAGAACCTTCCTGCCCGTAAACGTGCTCGGCCTGCGAGTCGCCGGATGTGACCTCTCCATAATACACGATTCGGCAGTTGGCGGTATCCGAAACAAACAAACCTTTTCCCCGAAAGGCGACCCCCTCCGGCCCGCTCAGGCTGGCCGCCGAGCACCCCCCGCGGTTGTCCTCTCGGCCGGCAAAGTCGCCGGCCTGTCCGAGGACCCGCGTCGCCGCTCGGGAATCGGGCGCCAAGACATCGAAAAGCAGCACCCGGTGGTTATTTGTATCTGCCACAGCCATCAGCCCGTCCCCGCGGAGGTCCAGACCAAAGGGATACGAGAACGTATCCGCTCGAACTTCAAGGCCCCCGAACTCGTTCCCTATTGTGAAGTCATTCCCCTGACCCCAAACCACGTCAGCCGCTGTATCGGACGTAGTGGGCTGATCGAACCGCAACACGCGGTGGTTCCGCGTGTCCGCCACATACAGGTTGCCGCGAACGTCCACCGCCACGCCTTCGGGTCGATTCAACGACCGCGCGGAAACCCCGCCGTTGTTGGGCTCCCGCGACACCATAGCCGGTTGGCCGAAGACCCGGTCCGCCCGCGAGTCCGTTTCAAACGGGCGATCGAACCACAACACACGGTTGTTCTCGCGGTCCGCCACATACAGCCCGCCGCGGGCGTCGACGGCCAGCGAGGTCGGCAGATACAGCGACTCGGCGTCCGTTCCGGGGGTGTTCGAGAATGTGTCCGGTTGGCCGATGATGAGGTCCGGCTGCCGCTCCGGGCCGAGGTCCTCCACCGAGCGGTAGCCGAGGATGCGATGGTTGTCGAAGTCGCACACGTAGAGCCGATTCGGCTCGACGGACCGGTCGATGGCCACATCCCGCGGCCATGCGAGGCCCAGGCCGTCGACATGGTTGCCCGAGGCATGGTTGAAATCGCGCTGGCCCAGGACCGCTTCAGCCGAGCGGTCACCATGAAATCCCTTTTCAAAGCGCAAGACTCGGTGGTTGCCCTGGTCGGCGATCCAGAGCGTGGCGTCCGG
>DATIKE010000103.1:0-2074 GCA_035477895.1 Phycisphaerae bacterium | reverse complement strand
GGAATGAAAGTGGCCGCTGACCATTCGGGAGCCGT
This sequence comes from Phycisphaerae bacterium, assembly GCA_035477895.1. Taxonomy (GTDB): domain Bacteria; phylum Planctomycetota; class Phycisphaerae; order UBA1845; family PWPN01; genus JAPKGY01. The sequence continues at coordinate 2,039 of DATIKE010000103.1, read as the reverse complement.
CGACCTCCTCATCACCGATCTGGTCATGCCCCAGATGAATGGCCGGGAACTGGCCGTGGCCCTGAAGAAAACCTACCCCGCGCTCAAAGTGCTTTTCATGTCCGGCTACGCCTCGGATGCGCTGGATCCCAAGATGCTCCCGCCGGGCAAGTCCGCGTTTCTCCAGAAGCCGTTCAAGCCCGAGCATCTTCTGCAATACGTCCGCCAGGCCCTGGAGTCATAAGGGGCTCCTGCCCTTGCCGAACCAGCCCTTGCCGTCACGGGCATATCAGGTCCCGGTCAGTACGCCCGACGCAGTTTCGACCCCGGGTAGTAGTGCCTTAAGATTGTTGCCGCGTCGGCGCCCCGGCGGGCCAGCCACTCGGCGCCGTGCTGGCAGAGCCCCACCCCGTGGCCGAAGCCCCGGCCGTCGCGGATCACGATCGCTTCGCCCGCATCTTCCATGCAGGCAAAGGCGGACCGGATCTCCCGGCCGGTCGGATCCAGCGCGAGCCGGAAGTTCTCGGCGTCGAGTTCCGCCTCACGGCCCGAGATGTCGACGGCCGTGACCGCCAAGGGCCTCCCCGAGCCCGTCATCCGGTGGATTTCAAGTCGATCGATCGCTTCGAGGGCCTTGAACCGCCGGTCACGGGCGGCAAGGCGGGCGGCAAGGTCGGCCTTGGGAACCACCACCGGACCCCACGGGAAAGGCTGCTCATATCGGCAGGACGGGCAGAGCACATCGCCAGCCAGCGGAGGCACGGGGCGCATGGGCGACAGCGCCAGCGACGAGGCCGTCCATCCGCCGCACGCCGATGAATAGTAGGTGCAGAAAATCCGGTCGCCCGCCGGCGAATGCCACGTGCACACCAGGCCGGTCGTGTCCCGCACCGCGCAGAGGGCCTCTGGTACCTCTTCAACCCTCTGTAAATGCAGGTACATCTGCGATCCCTCGGAAGCCGTGACGTCGTGGGGCCGCTTGCGGCCGACGGTCCGCATCTGATACCACGCGAATGTGCGGGCGATGATCGCCTGGGCCCGGAATGTCTCGGGATGAAAGCGCGTGTCGAGCTCGGCGGCGACGACCGCCGGCAGGTAATCCTCGATATCCAGGAGATTGCCGACGCTGCCGACCCGGCCGTACCTGTAGGCGAGCCGCAATCGGCCGGGGAACCACCTGGCCCGCGCACCGATCACCAGGCCGAGGGGCCGGCCGTCGACCGACGCCAAGTCGATGCCGGAGGCCGGCAACACGACCTCCGCTTCCGGAAACCGGATCCCGGTACGTTCAAAAACCGCCGGGCCGAGATCGCCGAATGCCTCGCCGAGCAGTCGTCCGGTATCGGCATCCGTGATTCGCACCGGGCCTTCTGAACAGACCCGGACGCTCAGCATGTCCTCCTGAAGACACACATGTATGGTGCGGTCCAGTGCGGGCCGAGTTGGGGACCCTGCCGCGGCAGCGCCCGCTCGGGCGGCCTGCGAAGTCGCAGGCCGGAACACGTCGCGCGATGGGGTCGGCCGGGACCGGGCAGTATCGTCGGCTGGAATCGTGGCCGGCTCATGACCGACCACAGGCGCGGCACTCATCAGGGCCACTGCGATCAGCAGTCCAGCGGGCCGGCGCAGCGAAACCACATGAGTGTAAGTCGCTTCCCGATCGGCGAAATAGGGGCAGGCGCCGCGGAAAGGCACACCGAGATACCGGAGAATGCCTTGTGACAGACGGATTTCTCCCGTTCCGACCCGGCCCCACTGCGAAGCCGGTCCCCACTTCGCCCGCCATGCCGCGGTCCGTGGACTCAGTCGGCCTTTCGCAGGGACAACCCGAAATCGGTCAGCCGCTGCTTGATCTCATTAAGGGACGTCTGGCCGAAATTCTTGATGGCCAGCAGTTCGACCTCCGTCCGGATGGTCAGGTCACCGAGGCGGACCAGGTTGAGCCGCTGCAGGCACTTGCGCGAGCGGCTGGAGAACTCGATCTCCGACAGGGGTTTATTCAGAATCTCCGGGGAGCCCTCGGGCAGCGGCCGCCGTTGGGTGGTGACCCGCGGCCGGGG
>DATIKE010000102.1:0-12025 GCA_035477895.1 Phycisphaerae bacterium | reverse complement strand
ATGAACGATACCCAGTACTTCACCACCACCCGAATCAGGGTCTACATCCGACGAACAGGCAACAGCGGCGTACTGTTCATGTCCATCCGCAGCGCCGGAGGCGGGACCGTCATCGAGGAAGTCAACACCCCGATTACCTCGGTGGCCACCGGAGGCTACATATGGCATGAGTATTCCTTATCGGGGCTGCCCCAGTTCACTCCGGGCACATACTACAGCTTCATGTTGAGGTCCAACACCGCCTCGGGGATCGCCTGCCTGGGCCGGAATGAGTACCCGTCCAACTTCCTCAGCGACAACATGTGGTATTTCAACACCGACAACGGAGGGTCATCCTTCTATCCGACCTACCAGCGCGACGCGCGGTTTATGCTTTATGGGCGGTTCAAGCTGAATCGCCCGCAGTTCAATCCGGATGTGACCCGGACCTGGCTGAAGTCGTTCGACATCCGGCTCACCGCGTCCGACGGCGGGCGAACGATCGAGCTGCGATCCGGAACCCCGTGTCCGAACCTGCCGGAGATCACCGGCCGCTTCTGAGGGAGGACGCCCATGACCCGACGGGCCGTCAGCTACATCGAAGTGGTCGTCGCGGTCGCCGTCCTCGGCACCGGGATGGCCATGGGGCTCGGCACGTACGGGGCCTTTGCCCGCGGAGCGGCCGGAACCCGCGAAATGGCCGCCGCCACCGAACTGGCCGCTCAACTCGCCGCCGAAATCCGCACACAGGCTTTCGAGGATGCGGTCCAACCGGTATTCGGGCCTGAACCCGGCGAGAGCGACGGCACGCGGATGAACTTCGACGACGTCGACGACTACCACAACTACTCCGCCTCGCCGCCGAAGCTCCGTGACGGCACGACCCTGACCGACTTCACCGGGTATGCCCAGAGAGTCACGGTCGTTTCGAACGTGTCGACCGGCCTCAGGGTCATCACCGTCACGATTACCGTGAACGGGCGAAAACGGGCGGAAATCGTTCTGGCGAGGGCACGACATGGCGCGGACCAGCGATAACGGCCCCGGCACAACACCCCGCGCGATACGGAACCGCGGCATGGCCGTCTATCTCTTCGTGCTCACCATCGCCGTGATCGTGGCCATGACCGGCCTGACCCTCGTGGCCGTCCAGCGGGCCGACCTTCGCGTGCAGATGAGCCTCCAGCGCTCGCTGCAGGCCCAGCATGTGGCTCAGGCCGGCATCGAATATGCTCTGGGCTACCTCGCCAGCCAACCTAACTGGCGGCAGACCGTGCCCAACGGAACATGGCTCGTAAATATGCCCTTCGGGCCGGGAACGTACACCCTTCAGGTCGCCGACGCCGACGGCAACCCGGCCAACAACGACACCGACCCGCTCACCCTGACCAGCACCGCCGACGTCAGCGGGGCGGCCTCCCGCATCCAGGTCACCATCGCCCCTCGCCCCTACGCGGCCCTGGGCTACGCCTGCTTCTCGCAGACAACTTTCGATATCAGGACGAATGCCGCACTCTGGGGGCCGGCCCGGGCTCATCAGAGCCTCCTTTCCGACGGCAACTACGACACCGAGGAGAATGCCTTCTTTGAAACCCTTAAGGGCTCCAGCGTACACTTGTCTCTGTCCCCGGTCCGCTATGCGACCTCGACCCTGCTCTATCCCCGGCCCGGACGGGACCACTACCTCGCCCTGGCCACCCCGATCACCGGCAGCGTCGGTTCAACCATCACCCTGAGCAAGTACGTGTTGACGCCAACCCGAAACTCCGAGTCGCCCGGGCAGGTCAACCCGAATGGCATCTACGCGCTCAACGCCGCCGGCCGCGACGTGCTCATCGAGAGAACCCGCATCAAGGGCACGCTCATCATCCACAACGGCGCGGGCAGGAAAGTGACTGTTCAGAGGGCCGTCCTGATCGAGCCCGCCGGAACTTCCTGTCCGACCATGCTGATCTACACCGCAGGCGGAGAGGTGGACATGAACCTCGACTCCTCGCTTCTCTCGGAATCATCGGAAAAGATTGATTTCAACGAGGATGGAGACCAGACCGACTCTTTCCCCCCCCTGATCAGAGGCGTTGTCTGGACTGAGAGCTCGTACGTCCAGATCCGCAAATCGGCCACCACTTTCAGCGGCTGCCTGATGGCCGGCAGCATCAGCGTGCACGACCGGGCGACGGTCAACGATGACCCCTCCCTGGCCCAGCAGGTCATGCCCGGCTTCGTCGATCCCGACATGAAGATCGTCTCCGGGTCGTGGAAGGAGTTGCAGCCGTGACACAACCGGAGCATCTCACACATGCGTGTGACTCAAAGGAAGGCACAAGAGGCAGAGCCTTCAGCCTGGCCGAGTTGATCCTCGTGCTCGTCATTATGGCGATCCTCTCGGCGATCGCGGTCCCCCGATTCGCCGCCGCCGCCCGGAACAGCGCCGTCGACCTGGCCGCCCGCCGCCTCGCCGCCGACCTCCGATTCACCCAGGCCGAGGCCATCAAGACCCAGAGCCGGAAAAGCGTCACGTTCAGCACGAGCACCAATTCCTACGTGCTTGTATCAATGCTCGATCCGGACAATGACTCCAGAACGTACCGCGTGAACCTGGGCGATCCGCCTTACGAGGGCATCTGCATCCTCTCAGCCGACTTCGGGGGCACGAGCATCCTGACATTCGACCGCTTCGGCGGCCCGTCCGCGCCCGGGACCGTCGTCGTCGGCCGGGGGCAGCACACCCGGACCGTCCGCGTCGCCTCCGGGGCCGGACGCATCACCGTCGAGTGATAACCCGCCGGACAAACCTGGGGGACGGCAACAAAGGCCGGGCGGCCGGGGTGATCGTTCACCCGGGGCCGCCCGGCCTTATTTCCCGACTTGAGAACCCGCCAAAGACCTCGGATTCCCGTGAACTTACGGGGTGCAGCTCGGGGTCAACGGCTGGCTCCAGGGGACATTCGCGCCCGTGAAGCAGTTGTTGAACGCCGTGTAGTCCGAACTGTCCACCTTGTCGTCGTCGTTGCGGTCGTAGCACTCGCAGCCGCTCGGCACGCCGGTCGTGCTGCCGGTGTAGCAAACCTGGAAGGCGCCGAAATCCGTCTGGTCGACGTCGGTATCCACATCGCTGTCGGCGAACGGGATCGGGCAGCAGACCACGCTCGCACAAGTCGTGCCGTACCCCTGGTACCTACCACCCATCGTTGTGCAATTGTCCGAGGTTGTCTCAACGCAGGTCGCGTCCGATTTGCAGCAGGCACCGATAGCGGAGCCGACCACACCGCCGGTGAGTGCCATTCGGTCGATGTAGTGGTTGGCCCATCCCCAGTTGGTCCAGACGCCGTAACTGGTCGCGCACTGCCCGGTGGTGGGATTGAGCTTGCACGACGGGCCGGCGCCGAAGGAGACCTTGTTGAACGGACCGAGGTACTGCCTGGGGAGAGTGGCCGTACTGTTGAGAAGCTCCCACTTGTTGTTCCTGTAGTAGCGGTTGACCAGCCGGACGCTGTAAGAGGTGGTGCGAATCGCAATCTCGAAATATCCCTGCTGCCAATCGTATATGAAGTCCCCACCGTTACCTGGATAAATGTTGCTGCGAAGCTCGCGCCAGACCAGACCGTCGAACGTCACCGCGTGGTCCATGGTGGGCTTGCGGGTCCCGGGATCGTTACAGGGTGTCTGGTCCACCGAGGCAAGCTGACCAAATGCGATACTCTGCACGACCTGTGTCGAGAGGGGCGGGCAGCCCGAATGACGCGTTCCGACAATCTGGGCCTGGCAGACGATCGGGTACCACTTGGACGGCCCGGAACACCACGTCTCGACGTAGTCGGTCGGCGCCCGGGCGCTGTCCAGGGTAAGTTCGGCGTACAGCGGCACCCAGGAAGGTGCGTCGAACTGCCCCTCCGCATTCTCGGTGTACATCCAGAAACGCAGAACCAGGGGGTCCTGGTCGGTGCCGTTGACCGCCGTCTCGCCCGGGAACCTGCGCTGGATGGCGCCGGTCATGTCGAAAGTGTGGTACTGATTGGAGTTGGTTCCGCCCTGGTACTTGACGATGTAGGGCGTTGTGACCCACCCGAGGTTGCCGTCCCACCCCCTTTTGTCCTCCTGCACTCCGGGCGAGGAACTGGCCCAGGTGATGCCCAGCGCGGGCCTCGGCCAGTGATAGGAACGTCGGAAGTAGAATTCCGACGCGTCATTCGGACAGCCGTCCGGATCCAGCCCGCCGGGATTGCAGAGATTGTCAGGCGTCGGCGGGTAGCCCGGCCAGACGCTGCGCGGCGGCCACACGCTCTGACACTTCGTGCAGTCGGTCCCGGTCACCGCCGGGCAACAGGCATCCCCGCAGTTCGTGTCGCAGTAAGTATCGAAGTCGTCGCACCAGAGCAGACCCGCCTGGGAAATCGGGCTGATGCCGTAGCCGGTGACGATCGGATCGTTGTCCTTCGGACCGATGCATCGCTCCGCCCAGGTGCTGCCCGCGCAGACCAAAACAATCGCCGAAATGATGGCTTGCCTCATCTCTCTACCCTCCACATGGATTTCAATAAGTCCCGCCAGCAAGGCCCGTACACTTACAGAACTGTGTCAACACATATTACCAAAATGGCGAACGTAGTCAACAGCCAAAAGGTGTTCGGCGACAAGAGGGGGTGATAAATTGACGGTTGCGGGACCGGTAGCGGCGGGTTCCGCAGGGGGTGTCCGAACCCATTCCGTGCAACTACAATGGGGGTATCTGTTTAGTGGTCCGGCAGGCCTCAAAACCGAATTCTCGGCCCCGAAAACGCAGTTTTCACCGCTAACCAGATACCGATGATGTAGTAGACGCAACTTGGGAGGCCCGCTGATGCCCACTTCCCCCCGACAGGACCGCGAAGCCCCGGTATCCGTACCGCCGTCTGCCGAGCCCGCCCGGGGCGGTTCCTGCCCGCTGCCCGGCTGCGGCAGCCGATCCTGGGTTCTGTGGCTGCTCTTGATTATCGCGGCCCTGGTATACTTCAACAGCAGCCGGGCTTCCTCCGTCCCGTCAGCCGTGGCCTGGGACACGGATATCGAGGCCGCCCTGGCCAAAGCCCGCCAGGCCCGCCGGCCGGTGCTGCTCAAGTTCCACGCCACGTGGTGCGGCCCCTGCCGGGAGATGGAACGCGAGGTCTACTCCCGCAAGGACGTGGGCGACACCCTGAAAAGCTGGATCAACGTCAGCATCGACGGCGACGAGCACCCCAAGGTCCTCGACCGTTACAACGTGGATGTAGTCCCGACGCTGGTCATGCTGGACAGTGACGGCAAGGAGCTATTCCGGTACGTCGGCTACATGTCCGCCGAAGAACTCACCAAGACCATCAAAGCCATCGACAAAACCTTGACGCCCCCGGAGGAGGCGGGCACATAGAACCGCCGGCTCACGATACCAGTCGGCCCTTGAGGAACCGGCCGGTATGGCTGTTCGGGTTCCCCGCGATTTCCTCAGGCCGACCGGTCGCGACGACCTGGCCGCCGCGATCGCCGCCCTCCGGCCCCAGGTCGATGATCCAGTCGGCCGACTTGATCACTTCCAGGTTGTGCTCGATCACCAGGATCGTGTTGCCCTTGTCCGCCAGCCGATTGAGCACCCGCAGCAGATTGTGTACATCCGCGAAGTGCAGGCCGGTGGTCGGCTCGTCGAGTACGTAAAGCGTGTGTCCCGTGGCCGGCCGGGACAACTCGGCCGCGAGCTTGACACGCTGGGCCTCGCCGCCCGACAGCGTCGTCGACGGCTGACCCAGCGTCATGTACGACAGGCCCACGTCGTCCAGGGCCAGCAGGATCTGCCTGATCGCCGCGAAGTTGTCGAAGAAGCCGATCGCCTCATCGACGCGAAGGTTCAACACGTCGGCGATGTTCCGCCCGCGATAACACACCTCCAGCGTCTCACGGTTGTACCGCGTGCCCTTGCACACGTCGCAATCCACGTACACGTCCGGCAGGAAATGCATCTCGATGCGTTTGGTGCCCTGGCCCCGGCAGGCCTCGCATCGGCCGCCCTTGACGTTGAAACTGAAGCGGCTGGGGCTGTAGCCGCGGATCTTCGACTCCCGGGTCTTGGCGAAAAGCTGCCGAACCAGATCGAACGCACCCGTATAGGTGGCCGGGTTGCTTCGGGGCGTTCGCCCGATCGGCGACTGATCGATCTGCACCACCTTGTCCACCCGCGACAGGCCGATGATCCGGTCGTGCTTTCCAGGCCGTTCGCGCGACTGGTAGAGCTTGCGCCGCACCGCCTTGAGGAACACATCGTTGACCAGGGTGCTTTTCCCGCTGCCCGACACCCCCGTGACCGCGACCATGCAGCCCAGGGGAATCCGCACGTCGATTGTCTTGAGGTTGTTCTCCGCCGCCCCCTTGATTTCGATCGACTGGGAGGAGAGCACCACCTTTCGCCGCGCCTTCGGCACCGGGATCGCGACCTCGCCGCGCAAATACCTGGCGGTCAGCGATTCGGGATGCCCGAGCACCTCGTCGATCGTCCCGGCGGCCACCACCTGCCCGCCGTGGGCGCCCGCGCCGGGCCCCATGTCGATCAGCCAGTCGGCCGATCGGATGGTGTCCTCGTCGTGCTCGACGACCAGCACCGTGTTGCCGGCGTCCGCGAGTCGTCGAAGCGCGCCGACAAGCTGTGCGCCGTCCCGCGGGTGCAGCCCGATCGTCGGTTCGTCGAGCACGTAACATACGCCCACCATGCCGCTGCCGACCTGTGTCGCCAGACGAATCCGCTGAGCCTCGCCGCCCGAAAGCGTCGCGCCGGCCCGGTCCAGCGTCAGGTAGCCGACGCCCACGTCGTTCATGAAGCCCAGTCGCTGGCGGATCTCGCGCAGAATCGGCCCGGCGATCGCCGCCCGCTCGCCAACCAACTCCAATCTCTCCAGGAACGCATTCAGATGATCGACCGTCATCCGACACAGCTCGTGGATGTTGCGGCCCGCGATCCGCACCGCCAGCGGCGCCGGCTGAAGCCGCGCGCCGCCGCAGGCCTCGCAGGGCCGCTCGCTCAGGTAGCGGTGCAGACGCTGCTTGACCGCCTCGCTCTCGGTCGTCTCCCACCGCCGCTTCAGGTGAGGCAGCACACCCTCGAATGACGCCCCGTGCCTCGCCTCACTGTCCGGAGTCGTGCCGTTCATGAGAATAGATCGGATCGGATCGGGCAGCCTGTTGAATGGCACGTCCGGCGAGACGCTGAACCGCAGGCAGAACTCGTTCAGCAGGTTCTGGTGGAACGCGCTGAGACGCGGGCCACCGTGGCGCCATGCGCCGATTGCCCCGTCGGACAGCGAACGCGTCGGGTCCGGCACCACCAGGTCGGCGTCGAACTCCAGGATGTTGCCCAGCCCGCCGCAGGTCGGGCACGCGCCCTGCGGCGAGTTGAAGCTGAACAACCCCGGCCCCGGCTCCGGCATGTGCGTCTCCAGGTGCTCGGGACACGCCAGGCGGGCGCTGAAGAGGTGATCCTTCCATTTACCCCCGGATCGCTCCTCTGCCACGTACACCGTCTCGTCACCCAGCGACAACGCCAGGGCCACGCTCTCGGCCAGCCGGGTCCGCGCCTCCGGCTTGATGGCCAGCCGATCCACCACCACGTCGATCGTGTGTTTACTCCGCTTGTTCAGGCCGGGCACGTCGCGCAGTTCGAGCAGCGACCCGTCCACGCGCACGCGCACGAAACCCTGCTTCTGGATGTTCCTGAAAACCTCCTTGTGTTCCCCTCGTTGACCGCGAACCAGCGGGGCCAGCACCAGCGCCCGCGTGCCCGGCTTGAACGCCACGATCGCGTCGACGATCTGCGTCGGGTCCTGCCGGCCGATGGGCCGACCGCACGCCGGACAGTGCGGCTCGCCCACGCGGGCAAACAGAAGCCGCAGGTAATCGTAGACCTCCGTGGTCGTGGCGACCGTCGAACGCGGGCCGCCGCCGCCGGCCCGCTGCTCGATCGCGATCGTCGGCGGCAGCCCGTCGATGTGGTCGACGTCCGGCTTCCGCATCTGTTCGATGAACTGCCGGGCATACGCGCTGAGCGTCTCCACGTACTTGCGACGCCCCTCGGCGTGAATCGTGTCGAACGCCAGCGAACTCTTGCCCGAGCCGCTCAGCCCGGTGATGACCACCAGCCTGTCGCGCGGAATGTCCAGCGAGATGTTCCGCAGGTTGTGCTGCCGGGCACCCCGAATCCGTATGTGTCGCGCCTCGTCCATGTGTCGGATCCTGCCCGCCTTGCAGGTGCAGGCTGTCATGCCGCCATCGAAAGATTCATGCGGTGCCCTCTGCGATTGCATGAGTGCACGGCGCCGTGGAGTGGCAACAGGCCCTTGGATAACTCACATCCAGGGGAATCTCAACTGTCCGTCTTTTTCGACGAGATTGTGATCTTCGAGGACAAGACGCACATAAGCTCGCATGAGAGGATTGGCGAACTTGTAGTAACCCTGGCGAACACGCAACAGTACCTGTCCTTTTCCCGGCTTGGTCAATGCTCCCAGATAGCTGCTCAGGCTCTCGACCTTGGGTTTATCGCCGGTCAACAAAGCGATGTTTTGGGAAATCTCCTGGACTTGCACTTCCTGGCCGTCCGAGTATGCCGTTGCCCATAGAACACGCTTGAACATCTCGGTTTTGCGCCTGACCGTAATGACCGCTGCCTGATAGTCCTCGCGCAGGCTTGCCTCGCCGGACTCAATGGCACGCCGCAACGCCCGACGAAACTCGGCTTCTCGGACGATCGCCCGGACACTTGGGTTGGCCAGCAGCGTTTTTCCCGCATCTTCAACGCAATACCTGCAAAACAGGTGCGTGAAAAATGGGAATCCGTCGGATAAGGCGACGATTCTCCGGCACACCGCGTCCTCGAAGTGAACGCCGACCCGTTTCTCTCCTGCAACAATAATCTTTTCGAGTTCCTCGGGCTTCATCCGGTCGAGCTTAATCTGCGCGAGGCACCGGGTGATCGACTGGTGTTCACCAATCAGATCCGAGAGCGTGGCGGCAACTCCGACGACCAATATCTTGGTTTGGCTGTCCGCATCCGAGAAATGCTTCAGTGTCTCCGCCAGCCTTGAATGCGTGCCGTCATCCTGCACGCGATCATACTCGTCAATAATGAGCAGGCCTTTTAGGCCGCCAAAATGTTTCAGTAGCAATCCCGGCCCCACGGTCCTCAAGGACTCGATGGCAGTTTGCCTCGTCCGACTTGACTTTCTGCCGGAAACCGAGGTGCTCCCGATACCGATCCCTCCCCCTCCCGTGGCTTCGGTTTCCACACCATTAGGGAGATACGCCACGCCGGACTGTGCGAGTAGCTGTCCGAAAATGGTGACGTAACTGCTCTCTCGCTCGCATCGAACGATACGAACCTCTTCTTGATCGTACCCGGCAAAGTAGCCGGCCAGCAGCGCCAAGGACGTCTTGCCCGTTCCCCGTTCGCCATAGATGGCAACCTGTCGGCCGGCCATGGCCAGTTCGGCTGTCAGAAGATCGATCTGTGTCTTTCGGCCCTGGAAGAAGTCAGGCAGATTGATTGGTGCGAACGGCCTGAACGCCTGTTCACATCGAGCGAGTAAATCCAGATAAACTTGCCGATCCTGTTGAACCATTGCCCTTGTTCGCTCCCGGCAGGCTCGGCCCATCTTCCGCCCCGCTGCCGTCTCTGTCAACCAGGATCGTACATGACCAATGTCCCCGGCCAACGGGCCGGGGGGAGGCCCAAGCCGCCTTGGTCAACGCTGACTGAAGAGTCTCGAAGATCGCGTCGGCCGGCGGCTTCCTGCCGCGGACTCTCAGACTCTCTGCCGATCGATCTCAGCAGATCGAGTCACTGACTCGGCCGTTGCCGCGGCGGGGCGGTGACGGTTCTGCAACCGTTCCGCCAGCGAACTCGGATCGATCGCCGCGGCGAATCCGCCGCCGAACAGCCCGATGGCCTGCACCAGCGTGGACACCAGCAAAAAAACCGCATTACAGACGACCGCCAGCACGATCCCGCGATTGTCCGACAGATCCGGCCCGACGGCCACCGCCAGCAGGAACAGCAGGCCTGCCAGGTTGCCGGCCGTCACCCACCCCGTGCGACCCGAGCGCGTGTGCAACGCCGCCACCAGGTAATTCAGGAACATCAGCGCCGGCGTCGGGAGAACCCACAACAGCCCCACGGAGATCAGAGACAAAATGGTCTCGTTGTTCACCCTGAAAACGCGGACGAACACCTCGTCCCGCACGGCCGGCATCGCCAGAAGCCCGGTCAGCGCCGTCAACACCGCGGTTACGGCCACGCACAGTCCCAACAGCAGGCGGAGGTTACGGAGCGACGTGGCATGAGTCACCACCAGCGGCGGCACGATCAGCAGCACGCTGACCACAAACCAGAAACAGTCCCGGGTCACGCTGAACGCCGCCGCGTTCTCGGCAGGCAGGCCGGCCCGGTTGATGATGTAGATCAGCATCGGCGGGCAGAACTGCAGAAGGAAGCTGCCGAGCATCAACGGCCCCGCATACCGCGTGAACTGCCGGAACGTCAGCGTCGGACCGGATTCGATCCGGGTCAGTTGGGGCTTGCCCCGCAGCGTGAACAACACGTAGGCCGTCTCCACGGTCATGCCGATCAGGTAGGTCAGGGCGCCGAGCACCGGCCCGCTCATGTCGTGCCACACCGCAAACCCGTACACAAACACGGCGATCGCCACCAGGCGCAGGGCCGTGCCGATCCCGACGTGCCAGGTCTCACCGTTATTGATGTGACAACCCTGCCCCAGGCCTCGCAAAGCCGCCAGGAAAGGCATCACCGCAAACAAACGCAAACCGTTGATCGCCAGATGCTCCGTCTCGGCTGTTCCGTGAAGCACCTTGCCGAACACAAAATGCCGCACCGCATCGACTTGGCCGACCCAAAGGAGGATGACCGCCGCCACCGCCGACCAGAACATGAAAAACCAGGTGGACCGCACGAAGGACGCCCGGTCGGTCACCGTCCGGTTCGCCACATCCCGCGACACGAACATCGGGCTGTAGATGAACACCGCCACCGCGCCCACCAGCAGGAACGCCGACAGGTGGACCCGCTCCCCCTCGGCGTCCTTGATCCAGGAGATGCCGTGGACGATGATCGGCGCCGCCGCCGCCATCATCAGAAACGTCGCCACCAGCGGGCCGCTGAACCGGATGAGGAACCCAAGGGTAATTGGAGACCGTGCCGAGGCCGGCGCTTCAGCGGAAACCAGGGTTGAAGTCATGGCAGGACTGCTTTCATTCCTCGGACCGGGTTGCGACGACAGGCAGCCCGCCCCCGCGTGAAAGACCGTGATTCTAGCCGATATGTGTTGAAACGTGAACCGGCCGCGGGATGACAGCGAACTTTCAAAAGCCTAATATGGGTTGACAATTCCCGGTAACGGGACCGTTTTCCAGGCCAGGTGCCCGGAGCACAACAAACATGGCTGATCCAAGTTCCAACCGGAACCTCCTCAAGGGCGCCCGGGCCTATCTGTCCGGGCCGATGGATTTCGTCGCCTCGCGAACGCATGAAAAGGCGTACGGCTGGCGCAACCGCATGAGGCAGTTCCTCACGCACTACGGCGTCACCGTCTTCAACCCCTGGCACAAGCCCTTGGTTCGCGGCCTCGGGGAGTACGGCGAGGAAGACCAGCGCAACGCGGAACTCAAGCGGATCTGGACCTTCAAACCGGATCCCGACGGCGCCCAGGCCCGGGCCCAGGTGTCCGCCGGCTATGGCAAGACCGTTCACATCGACCTGCGCATGGTCGATATCAGCGATTTCGTCATCGCGTACTGCCCGACCAACATCTACAGCGTCGGCACGCCGCACGAGATCATCGTCGCCACCCAGCAGCATAAGCCCGTGCTGTTTGTCAGCCCGCCGGTCGGGTTTCCCGCCCTGGCCAGGCTCAGGCAGCGGGCGGCCGGCGACCCCGAGCTCAAACAGCTCCTCGGCGAACTCGAACGCGAGGTACCGATCCACGAGAACCCCGGCGGCATCCCCAGCCTGTGGTACGTCCCGATCGTCGGCAGCGAG
>DATIKE010000101.1:0-5453 GCA_035477895.1 Phycisphaerae bacterium | reverse complement strand
GCGTCGGCCTGTTGCCGGCAGATGTCGGCGGCGATCTCGATCGCCGGCTGGCGGCTTCGGGTGATGTCATAGTGCAGGTCGGCGGTGGCGATGATTCGCATCTGTCTGTCGTCCTCGCGGCATAGTAGCGTAGCCGCACGGCGGGCCTTCGGCGAGTGGCGAGGTTCCTTGATCGGGCGGTTTTAATGAGCGTGGTGCTGGAAATCGAAAACCTGTCGAAGCGATTCCGCCTGGGCGACCAGGTGATCCACGCGCTGGACGGGGTCTCAATGACGGTGGAGGCGGGGCGATTCGTCGTGATCATGGGGGCCAGCGGGTCGGGCAAGAGCACCCTGCTGCATTTGGCGGGGGGCCTTGATCTGCCGGACGGCGGCACGGTCCGCGTCGAGGGCCAGGACCTGACCCGAATGTCCGACCGGCGGCGAACCATTTTCCGCCGACGGCGAATCGGGATCATCTTCCAGACCTTCAACCTGTTGCCCACGCTCACCGCCCGCGAAAACGTGGCCGTCCCCTTGCTGGTGGACAGCGTAAACAGCGAGCGGATCGACGCGCGGGTGGACGAGATGATGCGGATGGTCCACCTGGAAAGCCGGGCGGACCATCGACCTCAGGCCATGTCCGGCGGAGAACAGCAGCGGGTGGCGATCGCCCGGGCCCTGCTCAACGATCCAGCCCTGGTCCTGGCCGACGAACCGACGGGCAACCTCGACTCGGTCAACGCCCACGAGATCTGGACGCTGCTCCGCCGGCTGACGCGCGAGCTGAACAAGACCGTGCTGATGGTGACGCACGACGCGACGGCGGCCTCGTTCGCCCACGAAGCTCACGTGCTGAAGGACGGGCGGATCATCGGCACCATTCAACCGGCGGAACCCGGGGATGCGGCATTGGTGGCAACTCGGTACACGGAACTGGCGGGCTAAGCCCGGCCGGACTGCGGGCGCCGTCGGCGCCATCGCGCTCGGCGTGGGTGTGGTCGTCTGGGTAACCTGCGCCTATGAGTCGGTCCGGCTGGCCCTGAGCGACCAAGTCTGGTTCTGGATCGGGCGCAGCCACCTGTCGGTGGACTCGGTCTACGGCGAGCAGGGGACGGTCTTTCAGAGCATCGCCGACGAGGCCGCCGGTCTGAAAAACGTCGCCCACGTCACCTACCGACTCAAATACCCAATGACGCTCGAGCGGCTGCCCCAGGCAACGTCCACTCCGGCAAGCACCCCGAGACCCCAAAGCGAACTACCACCGTCGGACCCCTTGGAGGATCTCGAAGGCGGCGTCGAGGTTCAGGCAATCGGGATTCGGCCGGAACTGGAGAGCATTTTTCGGCAATACGACCCGGAGCGGGTGGCGGGTCGCATGATCGAACCGGGCGAGAACGACGCGGCGGTGGTCGACCGCACCCTGGCAACCGAGATCGGCCTGAAGATCGGCGATCAATTCAGGCTGCGGGCGGCCCAGCTTGATGAAGCCAACCGGCGGATCGAAACATCCGCGACCTTCACGGTCGTGGGCCTGCTCGAACACCGACGGATCGCAAAGCAACAAAGCCCGGCGGTCCTGGCATCGCTGGATCGCGTTCAGGCGCTGGCCGGGTGCGATGGCGAGCCCCGGCAGGTCACCAAGATCGATCTCATCCTCAAGGACACAACGCCCAAGGCCCTGACGGCGACCGAGTTGGAACTTCATCGCCTCGTCGGCCGATACGCAGAGGGCTTCGTCGTCAACAGCGCGGCCACCAAGCTCAAACAGGTCGAGGCCGCCGAGCGCCAGACGCAGTTCATCATGCTGCTCATTTCCACGGTGGCGCTGTTCACCGCGTTCTTCATCATTCTCTCCACGCTCAGCATGGGCATGGTCGAGCGCCTCGGACAACTGGGCACCTTGCGGTGCCTGGGGATGACACGCGCGCAGGTTGCGGCTCTGATGCTGGGCGAGGCCGTCGCCCTGGGGGCGACGGGCATCATCCTGGGCATTCCGGTCGGCCTGGGCCTGGGCCAGCTCACCGTCCACTTCGCCCGGGAGTACATCGGCTACTTCGCGATCAGCCGGCCCGGCCTGGTGCTGGCGGTGGCGGGCGGAGCTCTGACCACGCTGGCTGGGGCGCTGCTGCCGATGCTCCAGACCATGCGCGTCTCGCCGCTGGCGGCCTCCAGGCCCCAGTCGCAGCCCACGCCGGGTGTCCTCGCCTGGATCTGCGGCATGTTGGGAGTGGGCATGATCGCTGGACACGTCTGGATGATCACGCATATCCCGGCAAACAGGCTGTACGTCAATCCGGAGCTGGTGGTGTCCGCGGTTGCCTTGCTGTACTGCGGTTACGCTTTCGTGGTGCCGGCGGCGATCCGCGTCGTCGGGGCGCTGGCGGTTCGGCTCGCCGCCGGCGCGTTGCGCCTGCGGCCTCAACTGCTGGCCGACCAGGTCGGCAAGGCGGTGTGGCGGTCGTCGGCGATCTGTTGCGGACTGATGGTGGGGCTCTCCTTGATCGTCACCCTCGTGGTGCACAGCGAGTCGATCGCGGCCGGCTGGAACTTCCCGAAACAATTCTGCGAGGCTTTCGTCTACATCAGCCCGCCGGTGGAGAAGTCGGTGGCCGACAAGGCCCGGCGCGTGGGCGGCATCGGCCCGAGCTGCCTGGTCAACCCGAACATCCGGTGCACGATTTACGGCAAGGGGTTGTTCAATTTCCCCTTTTCACTGTTCATCGCCGGCGACCCGGACGAGTTCTTCCGGATCGCCAACCTGGAATTCGTGGAGGGCAACGCGGAGGAGGCCATCGCCAAGCTGCGCAAGGGCGGCCACGTGCTGGTGACGCCCGAGTTTGTGCGGTCCAAGAACCTCGGGTACGGGCAGAAGGTGACGATCCGCCCGGCGGCCCTATTCGCGGGTGCCCGCCAGTTCGAAATCGCCGGTGTCGTGACCTCGCCCGCGCTGGACATCGCGGCGAACTACTTCAACGCCGGCGACATGCTGATTTCCCAGTCGGTGCACGTGGTCCTGGGCACGTTCTCGGATGCCCGCAAGGCGTTCGGGGTCCGGGACGAGGCGAGCCTGTTCCTATTCAACTTCGATCTGGCCGAGACCGCGGTGCCGCCTGAGTTCGCCGGCGAGTCCCCGCCCGATCTGAGCAAGGCGGCCGACTTCGCGGAGATGCTTAACCGATGGAGTCCGCTGCTGCCCGAACGAGCGGTGGAGCTGGAACAGATCCGTGCCGAGGCCGCGTCAGCCCCAAACGGACGGCTGCACTGGCTACAGGCCTCGATGCTTCGCCTGTTTCGAGAAAGACTGGCGGCGGTGGCCGGCGAATGGTCGGGGCGATCGCCCGAGCAGCGGTGGCAGGCATTCCGGGAAGAGCTGGCCATGGGTCTCGTCGTCCGCCGCTCGGGCGCCAACTGGGAACAGCACGGATCGGTCCGCGAGCTGAAACAGCGGATCGACCGCGACCTGCGCCGGGCGACGCGATTGTTCGCGGCGATCCCGATGGTCGCCCTGATCGTGGCCGCCCTGGGCGTCGGAAACCTGATGATGGCCAACGTCGCCAGCCGAAGCCGGCAAATCGCCACTCTGCGGGCGGTCGGTGCGACGCGCTGGCAGATCATGCGCCTGGTCACCGGAGAAGCGCTGGTCCTGGGGACCCTGGGGTGCGCGGTCGGCGTCGCCCTGGGCCTGCACGGTGCCCGGAGCATCAACTGGATGGTCGAGGTGATCTGGGGTTATCAGCCGGTCTGGACGATCCCCTATCCGTGGGTCGCGCTGAGCATCGGTTTCACGCTGCTGGTGTGCCTGCTGGCCGGGGTGATCCCCGCGACCCGCGCCGCCCGAAGCAACATCATCAAGGCCCTGCATACGACCTAGGTCGCCACGGCGACTCGACCGGGCGAGATGCACTGCCGGGACTTGAATCCAGAAAGAGGTATCAGGATCTTAGGCGGGTTTCTCGCCCGGCGGAGGTGTTTCTGGAGGCGGTGCGGTCTTTCGCGATTCTCCGCTCTCCATGCGGGCTTTCCGGCCCCCGACCATACCCGCGTCGCTCAAGGCCCGTGTCCCCGTATATCAAGGGCGTTGCGACACTGCTCCAAGTCCCGGCGGATTTCCGGGAGAATGAAGCGGTCATCGAGGCCGCGCAGGGGGGCCAGGGCGGCCAGGGTCTTTTCGTAGCGGGTTTCGAGGTCCGCGGCCGTGTCGACGAACAGGACTTCCCGGCCGCGCAGCCTGCACAGTCCGCCGCCACCGCCCCCCATGGGTTCGGCGCGAACATCAATGCCGATCTGCTCCGCCAGAGTCAGCAGCGATTCCAGCCGTGTCGACAGGTCCATCTCCGGGGCATCCCTCAAGCTTTCGGGCCTGACGTGCCGATATGCGCGCGTCGGACCCGCTGACAGGAGAACCGATGTCGTCTTTCCCCGGCAGAACTCCCCGGCGCATCCCGCCGACGCACGCGCCCCTGACTTCGCCGACCGACGGCCTTGGGACATCGGCACCCCAGGGGCCGCCCGATCTCGGCACGCCGTCCCCTAATGTAACCATTGACGCCCAATTTCTACAAGATCGCATCGACGACCTGGCGCGGCAATTCGACTGGATCAAGTCCCAGTTGCGCCAGTCGCAGAAAATGGCGGCCCTGGGCACGACGGCGGCGATGATCGCCCATGAGCTGAACAACCTGCTGACTCCGGTGGTCGCGTACTGCAGGGAGGCCCTGAACCACAACGATGTCGAGTTGATGCGGACCGCCCTCGGCAAAACTCTGGATCGAGCGACGGCCATGCGAAACATGATCGACCGCGTGGTCGGCCTGGCCCGCCAGGGGGACACGGTCATCAAGGCCGTCCCGATCCGCCCGGTCGTCGAGGAGGCGATCGCCTGTCTCGGCCGCGACCTGGAGAAAGACAACCTTTCCGTCCACCTCCAGGTCGACCCGCAACTGGCCTGTCGCGCGAATGAGAATCTGCTCCTGCAGGTGCTGTTCAACCTGATCACCAACGCCCGCCAGGCGATGCTCGGACGGCGGGGAAAACTCACGGTGGAGTCTGCCCGGTTGGACGACGGCCGGGCGGAGATTCACGTCCGCGACACGGGTTGCGGCATTTCCGCCGAACACCTGGACGCCGTATTCGAACCATTCTTCACCACCAAGGGCAGCGCCGCCCGGCCGGACCAGCGCGGCCTCGGGCTCGGCCTGGCCATCAGCCGGGACATCATCGAGGACTTGGACGGCCGGATCGAGGTCACCAGCCAGGTCGGCGTCGGCACTACCTTCACTATCACCCTCCCGGCCACGGAATGAGCATGGATCCACGCAAGGCCTTCTGCGATCAGCCCTGATGAATAGGGGATTCTTCGCACCTCGGGGGCTGGCTGAGGGGCTCGAAGGCCGATGAGGGAGAGGAGAATCAGGGGGAGAGAGCATCCCGACCGAAATTGAAAGTTTTTTTCTTCGCAGGCGGTTTTTTGTT
>DATIKE010000100.1:0-4146 GCA_035477895.1 Phycisphaerae bacterium | reverse complement strand
CCCGGGTCATCAGGTCGTCAATCAGGTGGACGACGCCTTCGGCGTTGTGGGCAGATAAGTTCGACATTTCCGCCTCCCCGGGACGGGATTCAGGGCCGGCAGGCCCCGCCAAGGGGTGCCCGGCATCAACAGAGACGGTTTCAGGGGATGCGTGTTATGCCCTGTTCAGCACTTTTATAAACGCAGGTCGCGGGTTTGAATCCTGCCGGTGGCTTTACGCAACCCGCTTTCGTGCTTGGCCGGCGGCCGCCAGAGGAGTGCGCGACAGATCAGACGGGGATATCGGAGCCCCGGGCGGCAGGGGCAAAGCGCTTGTTAAGAGCAGGACCCCCGGCTAGAATAGACACCATGGAGCAGCTGAAGTCGAAACGCAGGGACGGCATGACGCGAAGCTTCTGCGGGTTGCTCCTGCGCGGAGTCGGCTGTCTCGTTGCGACGGCAAGCCTGCTTCCGATGCTGGTCCTGGGGCCTGGAACAACTCTGATCCATGACCACTGTGAAGAGGATTATCACACCCATAAGGTAAGCTACACGGCCGAGGGGCATGGCACGACGCGACCCGGGTCGGGACATGACCATCCGGCGGGAACGCTCGATGGTCTTGAGGGCGCGCATTTCTTCCTGACGCTCCCCGAACTGCCCCGATTGTCCTTGCCGGCGACCTCATCCGTACTCCGGATGAAATCCTGCCCACCCCCCGTCGTCTTCACGAGCGTCCCTGCTTGCGACACGGTTTCCTCCGCTGCCGCCCTCGGGGTTCGGGACCGGCCCGTAGCACCATTGCGCGCACATGACACGATGACTTGCCTGCTGCTTGGCGGTCATTCCCTCCTGCTCTGATCTTCCCCTTCATCGTGACTCCATCCTTGCGATGTCACCGGCCGCATTATTGCGCGGCCTGCGCGTGTTGCGTTCATCCGGTTACTCCAACTGAACCCAGGGTCTTACCATGAAATACCTCGCATTTATCTTGATCTTCCCCGCCGCTTTGACCATGTGCGTCATCGCCGGCTGCAATCGCAAGACTCCAGTTTCCTCGGACGAACATGGACATGGACCTCCTGCCCACGACGCCCACGGCGATGGACATGCCCACGGAGACGCCGAAGGCCCTGAGCCGGTGGTCGTCACCCTGTTCACGCCGAAGGTCGAGTTGTTCATGGAGTATCCGCAACTGGTCAAGGGCCGGGAGGCGGAGTTCCTGGCTCACTTCAGTGTGCTGGCGACCGGCGAACCGGTGCGATCCGGTTCACTGACCTTCGAGGCAACCAGTCCGGACGGAAAGATCGTCTCGCAGAGGCTTGATGCGCCCAAGCGCGACGGTCTATTCGTGCCGACGCCCACGTTCGACGCAACCGGCACGTACAAGCTGCGGCTCGTCATCAACAGTCCGCAGGTGCAAGAGACAATGGACGTGGGCGAGCTGCAAGTGCACCCGGACGCCGCGGCGGCCGAACTGGCGGCGGCCAAGTCTGAATCACCGGAACCTCCCAACCTGGTGCCGTTTCTGATGGAACAACAGTGGAAGATCGGCATGTTGCTCGGGCAGGCCCGGGAACGAACGCTCACGCGGCGCCTGGTCATCCCCGGCCAGGTCGCGGCTCCCCAGGGCGCGTCGGCCATCGTCAGTGCGCCGGTCTCCGGGAGACTCCTGCCCCCCGCCGGCGGGAGGTTGCCTTGGATCGGTGATCGGGTCGAGGCTGGACAGGTGCTGGCCCTGGTCGAACCGCCGTTACCGGCGACGGATCTGTATCAGCTCAACGCGAACCGGGCCCAGGTGCAGACCCTGGATATGGAACTGGCCCTGCGAGAACTGGACTTGGACATGAAGGCGCTGGAAGTCGAGCGGTCGATGATCCAGTCGAAGGCCCGGCTGGAGTACACCCGGCGGGACATGAAACGGGCCAAGGAAATCCATGCCAAGGGCGCGGGTTCTCAGCAGCAGTACGACGAGGCCGAGCAGGACTTCAAGCTGGCCGAGGCCGAAGCCGCCGCCGCCCAGGCCATGCAGAAAGCCTGCACGACCTCCCGAGAACGGCTGAACCGGCTGCGCTCAGAAACCGCCTCCGGTCCCGCCGACGTGCCCGCGGCCGGTTCGCTCCAACTGCCGCTACGGGCGCCGATCGCCGGTCAGATCGTGAGTGTCGGGCGAAGCGAAGGCGAACATATCGAGGCGGCCACGGATGCGGTTTTTCGAATCGTCAACACGGAGCGGGTCTGGATTCAGGCCCAGATCCCGGAAGTGGATCTTCCCGGCCTGCCCGACCGGCCGGGCGCGAGCATCGCGATGGCCTCATTGCCCGACAGGCGGATCCAGGTGCCCGGCGAAGCCGGGAGCAGGCTGGTGCACCTGGGCAGCGTGGTCGATATGGAGACACGCAGCGTCCCGATCATCTACGAGTTGCCCAACCCGCAGAGCCTCCTGCGCGTGGGCATGTTCGCGGATGTGCACCTGGAGACCCGAACCGCCGTGAACGCGGTGGCCGTGCCGGAGGAGGCGGTCGTGCTGGACAACGGCCGGCCCATCGCGTTTGTGCTGGTCGGGGGCGAGAGCTTCCAGCGTCGCGATCTTGAGATCGGCATCCGCGACAACGGGTATGTGGAGGTAATAAGTGGTATCCGGGACGGCGAGCGCGTCGCGACCAAGGGTGCGTACGCCGTCAAACTATCGTCATTGTCCGGTGCGTCGTTTGGCGCCGGGCACGGCCACTGATCGGAGGGCACACGTCATGCTCAACGCACTCATTCGCTGGTCGCTCGCCAATCGCCTGGCCGTCGTCATCGCTTCGATCGCTCTCCTGCTGGGCGGCGCCTACTCGGCGCTCACCGTGCCGGTGGATGTGTTCCCCGACCTGACCGCGCCGACGGTGACCATCCTCGTCGAGGGTCACGGCATGGCCCCCGAGGAGATGGAAACGCTCGTCACGTTCCCCATTGAAACCGCCGTCAACGGCGCCGCCGACGTGCGGCGGGTCCGGTCATCCACCGCGGTGGGGTTCTCCACCATCTGGGTGGAGTTCGAATGGGGCACGGACATCCACCGTGCCCGCCAGACGGTGAGCGAACGCCTGGCCGGCATCGCCGACAAGCTGCCCGAGCAGGCTGATCCGCCGATCATGGCCCCGATGTCGTCGGTCATGGGCGAAATCTTTTTTGCGTCCGTCACCTCACCCAAGCACACCCAGCTCGACCTGCGCACCACGGCCAGCACCAATCTCCGCCGGCGCATCCTCTCCGTGCCGGGCGTGGCCGAGGTCGCGTTGTTCGGCGGCGACATCAAGCAATACCAGGTGGTGCTCTCGCCGCCGCGGCTGCAGGCTCACCAGATCAGCATCCGCAAGGTCACCGAGGCCCTGAGCAAGTCCAACGAGAACGTGGCGGCCGGCTTCCTGGTGCAGAGTGGTGAGGAGTCGATCCTGCAAGGCATCGGCCGCATCCGGTCGGAGGAGGACATCCGCCAAACGGTTGTGGAGGTGCGCAACGGTCGGCCCGTCAAAGTGTCCGACCTGGGCACGGTCATGATCGGCGCGGCGATTCGCCGCGGCACGGGCTCCGCCTCGCGGCGCGGGCCGGACTGGGAACCGATCGTTGAGCCCGGCGTGGTGATGGCCATTCTGCGCCAGCCGCACGCCAATACGCTCGAAGTGACCCGGCTGCTCGACAAGGCCCTCGACGATATCCAGGAAACGCTGCCCGACGGCATGCTCATCAACAAACGATTGTTCCGCCAGGCCGACTTCATCGAGGCTTCGGTAACCAATACCATCCATGCCCTGCGCGACGGCGGCATCATGGTCATCCTGGTTGTCGTGTTGTTCCTGGCCAGCCTCCGGGCCAGTTTCATCACCTTGCTGGCGATTCCCGTCTCGCTCGTGGCCGCCGTCCTGGCGCTCCGCATGTTCGGCGCGAGCATCAACACCATGACACTCGGCGGCATGGCCATCGCCATCGGTGCGCTGGTCGATGACGCCATCATCGACGTGGAGAACATTATTCGCCGGTTGCGTGAGAACGCGGTGTTGCCGGCAACCCGACAACGATCGGCGATCGAGGTGGTGTTTCGAGCCAGCGTCGAGGTGCGGGCGTCGATCGTGTTCGCCACGTTCATCATCATGCTGGTCTTCGTGCCGCTGCTGTTCCTGTCCG
>DATIKE010000099.1:0-13219 GCA_035477895.1 Phycisphaerae bacterium | reverse complement strand
GTCGGGATGCTCGGCGACTACCCCTGCCGGGCCCAGACCATGGACTTGCAGTGGTGTTTCTCGACCGACGGGGTCAAATGGGACCGGCCGGTGCGCACGCCCTGGATTCCACGCGGCGACAGGAGCCAGGTCGACTCCTACGGCCTGTACGGCCCGCACGATATCGTGCACCACAAGGGCAAGCACCACCTCTTCTACAACGGCGTGAACAGCGCCCACAACGGAAAGGAGTCGTACGGAAAGCCGCGGTCGGCGGTCATGTACGCGACGACGGATTCGATCTGGGCGCGAACGTAACGGCGGGCACTCGTTTTGGCTTCATGCCGTTCATTCCCGGCGCTTTTTTCCCCTCAGGAGATGGCGCCGCCGCCCGTTCTTTGGTGGATCGACATGTTGCGCAGGCGGGCGATAGGGGTGAACTCGGCATGGCGGGCGAAGTATTCGAACATCGCCCGGCGGACGCCGGGGAACCTGTGGCCGCGGGTGTCGTGCAAGGTCACAAAGCCGCCCGGCACCACGTGCCGGGCGAAACCCTCCAGGTCGGCCAGCACGTCCTCGTAGGCATGCGAACCGTCGATCCACAGCAGGCCGATCGGCTCGGACCACGCGCCGGCGACGGCCTGCGACTTGGCCCGCAGTACAGTCACCAGGTCGGCCACGCCGGCGTCACGGATGTTGGCCAGGAACGCCTTGTAGGAATCGACACCGGTCTCGATGTCCGGCCGTTCATGACCTTCGTGCGGGTCGATGCTGTAAAGCTTGTGTCGCCGCGATCGTTTCACGCTGCCCGCCAGCCACAATGTGCTGCGACCCATGAAGCTGCCGATCTCCACGATGCAGCCGGTTTCCGGGGACTGGTCAGCCAGATAGCACAGCAGCGCGCCCTGCTCCCGGCTGAGGCAGCCCGGAATCCGCTCGATCTGGTGAATTGTCCCATCGCCGAGTGTTCTTTCGGCGAAGTGCATCGCGCGGCGGCACAACCGATTCGTCGGCGTCGGCAGGCAACGCAGAATCAGACGGCCAAGACCCATGCGGGCGAAGTATAGGGGCGCTCCAGGACCCGTCAAACCCGAACGTATCGAGATGAAAGTCTCGTCGCCGTGTTGCTTTATCCCAGGCACACGATGTGCGTCCGCGGCAGCTTCGACTGCACCACGACTCGGGAAAGATTGAACCAGCGTTCGCAGCGGTCGAGGATGACACTGTCGGCCGTGGCGGCGACCTGCGGGCTCTCGATGAGCACCTTGTCGGGGCTGGGGACCAGCTCGACGGACCAGTCCCATTGGTGTTGCTCTGCTGTTTGGGCGATCAGCGTCTTGAGTCGGCCGCTGTTGGAGACCGGGCGGTCGAGATACCAGACGCACGAGGGAACGTGGAGGTCCGCAATCTGCATTCCGACCAGCTCGATGGCAGGACCCGTCTCCTCGACCTTGCGGAACGAACCGTGCATGCTCGCCAGGTCACGGTAACACCCGTCCCGTCCCTGAAGAATGATGCCACCGGCCAGCGAGGCCTCGATGGTCGTGAGCACGTTGTAGCCGTCCAGGGCCAGCGGCCGGCCGCGAATGGCCTCGGCGTTCATCTCGTGGGCCGTCCGCCGGGCGAGGGCAACGTCCGAACACGCGCACCGCATCATGGCCATCCGCTGCCGCTCGGTCAGGCTGTAGTGGTCTCCCACGAGCTTGATCGTGGACTTCTCGGCGTAGCCGCGGCTCAGCAGCCAGGACAACTCCGCGACCGCGGTCCGCAACGTCGGCTGATTCCGGGGCGAAAAGGCCACCGCGTCCTCGGGATGCGGGCCGCGATGCCTGCGCTTGTCGGGCACGGAACACCTCGAAGTGACGCTACCTCTTATAGGTACCCGTGAGCACGCCCTCGGCCAGGATGTGCCCCTTCATCGCCATGAGCACCTCATCCTTGGTCAGCCCGGGCTCGAGCGCCAACGGCCCATCGAGGGCGTAGAGCCGGAAGCGGTAATGGTGCACCCCGTGGCCCGGCGGCGGCATCGGCCCGCCGTAACCCACGCGATTCCACGAGTTCCTGCCTTGCAGCAGGCTGCCCGGCCCGCGAAGCGACGGCGCGATACCCTCCGGCAGGCTCATCGTCTCCGGCGGGATACGGTAGACCACCCAGTGGACCCACGGCTTCGGCGTCGGAGCGTCGGGATCATCCATGATCAGGGCCAGTTCCCTGGTGCCTTCCGGCACGCCGGTCCACGCGAGTGGCGGAGAGATGTCCTGCCCCTCGCCGCCGTACTTGCGCGGGATCGGCTGGTTATGGCCAAAGGCGGTGCTTGTGATTGTGGTGGACGACATGGATTTACCCCCTTGCTCGCCGGGTCCGATGGTTGCCGGTGAAGCGGCCGGTGTCGTGGCGGCCCATTGCGGTGCGAGGCCGGTGGATTCAGCGGGTCGGGGCGCCGGCGGCTCCGTGCGCTCGCAGCCGATCGTGGCTGCCCAGCCCGCGGCGAGAGCCGCGGCACAAATGCATCTCAGGTGACAGAAGCAGCTCATGGCTCTGTCTCCGGATGTCGGTGCCCCACCTTGAATCTATCATGCCTGGGCTGCCTTCGTCCACTGCGTCGTGTCGCGGCAAGCGTCTGCCTCTTCCAAGCCGACTTTTCTCACCGGCGTGAGTTGGTCTATAATCCGTCAATCGTCGGCCTCAGTATGAGTGGCGTCCGCGATTCCGACAACTCGTTCACCGGAGAGAAGACCCATGCCCAGTCCATCCGAAGTTGCACGCTGGTTGCGGGAGCAGCACGACAAGATCGAGGAATTGGCCGCCAGCCTGACTGAGCGCGTGGACAACTCTCCGCGCGTGAAGGTGGATGCCTGGCTGAAGGATCTCAAGGACGAGTTCGAGCGTTTCCGGGCTCACATGCAGAAGCATTTTGCCCTGGAGGAGGAAGGCGGCTATCTGGCCGCCGTGCTGCAGGACCGCCCGGGGTTTCATGACGATGTCCAGCGGCTGAGGGATCAGCATGCTGAGGCGGGCCCGCTCATGACTTCCATCTTCGAGGAGGTGAACCACCTGGAGGTGGGTACGCCTCTGCATCTGCTCGACTCCTGCGCCCGGATTCGGAATCTGCTTGGCATCCTCAAGGAGCACGAAACCACGGAGGACAGGCTCGTGTTGCAGGCCTTTTCGCAGGACATGGGCGGAAATGATTGAGGTTTCGGGCCTTGACGCTCCCCCGCTCTTTTCCCGGCTCCTCTGTTGCCCCTGGAGCGTATGATGTCTGATCGCTTCTGTGCCGTTCCCTTGGTGGCTGGTGTGATCTCGCTGTACGGGTGTACGTCGCCGCGGGCGCTGCCTGTGTTGCAGCCCGAACCGCAGCCGGTGCTCCGCCGAGCCGCCGATTTTGTGCTCAGCGACTTCCCGCAGCCGCCGCCGTTCGACTGGGGCGAGGGTGTGCTGATGGCCGGTATGATGCGGGCGGGCGAGGTCACCGGTGACGCGCGGTACGTCGACTTCGTTCGCCGGTGGGCGGATCACTGGCTTCAACATGGAATCGAGCCAATCCTGGATGAGCGGGGGTATTGCGGCCACTGGGGGCCGGGCTTTGCGTTGCTGATGCTCCATTCGCGAACGGGCGACAATCGCTATCTCGACGCGGCCCGGACGATCGTCGGCTTCATGCAGACCCGCGCGACACGGACGGCCGACGGCGGTCTCGGGCATTGGCGCGATAACCATCAACTCTGGGTGGATACGCTGTACATGAGCTGCCCGGTGTACGCGAACTTCGGCCGCATCACCGGCCAACCCGACCTGATCCGCGAGGCCGCCCGGCAACTCCATGTATCACGCACACACCTCCAGGACGATTGCACCGGCCTGTTTTACCACATGTACGACGAGCCGGGCGGCAAACACTCGCCGGAGTGCTGGGCTCGCGGCAATGGCTGGACCGCGATGGCGTATGTCGAGACGCTGCGCAACCTCGACCGCTGCTCGTCGGAATTCGCAAGCCTGTTGGTTGGCTTCCGCAATCAAGCCGACGGCCTGATCGCAACCCAAGACGCCGACACCGGCCTGTGGCACACGGTGGCGAATCGCCCGGGCTCCTACCTGGAAACGTCCGCCAGTGCGATGATTCTCTACAGCCTGGTCGAGGGATATCGTCATCGGTGGATCGACCTGCCGGACACACGGCTCATCGTTCGCGGCTGGCGCGGTGTTGCCTCAAAGGTCGACGGTGACGGCCGCGTCATCGACGTGTCCGCCGGCACCGGACCGACGGACTACGCGACATACCTGAAGATTCCCCTCGGCACGTATACTTGGGGCACAGGCGCATTCCTGCTGGCTGGTAGCGCTTTGGCCGATCGTTGAATCGCCTCTTTGAATGAAAGTAGCTGGAGGAGGCTCGGGACTGCGTACGCTGCCGGATTCGCGCAGCAGGCGCACAAGGGATTATGCCGTCCTCTCATGATGTCAGAGAGAATCGGAAAAGCGGAAGTGTTTGAACCGGTGCAGCGCGCGAAATGAGCCCCCGGCATCGCCAGGGGCTCAACATCTATATACCCGGGGCGGTTGACCGGACCTGCGGGGCAGGGCTTTGAAGCCACTGCGCCCTGGTCTCAGGCCGACATCCAGTCAAACCCCGTTTTGTTCATCACCGTGGGCACAGTCGGGACGCCCGGCTGTGACGGCGTCTCGTCGCGGGTGAACATGGCTTCCAGAGTTGCCACTGCCGCCGCGCCCAAGCCCTGAACCAGCGCATTCTGAACCTGCGGGTCGCAGCCGGCGACCACGGCCCACAAGGAGCCCGCGCTCACCAGGGCACACACCTTCCCCCGAAGACCTTTTCGCCAAATGGAGCCGAGTTTCATGCCCGCTCTCCCTTTGTAAATCTTTTCCCCACAATATGTTAGGTGCAAGAGCCGCCCTCGGTGGGGGCAGGTCCTGCTCCTCGACTACGTCTCTCGTTACGCTTTATCGTCACCTGTCGTTATCGGGTTGAGTTGGTTCCGGGGAAGTTGAATCAGCCTTTTGCTTCAGCCCAGCTTGAAGGGGGCGTGTAGCTGCCCTAGTGTGGGGCCTTCGGGAATGAGTTATTGGCGTCGTTCGCGCCCGGTCGGGGCGGGTGCCCAAGGTGGTTGGCCGACACATCGGCCGGTCAGGGAGGCTGATATGCGGGTGCTGACAGTGAACGGCAGTCCGCGGAAGGACGGAAACACGGCCCTGATGCTGCGGCGGGTGTGCCGGCCGCTGGAGCAGGCCCGCGCGACCATTGACGGGTCATACCTGGAGGGTATCAGGTATTGAGTTCGCACGATGAGACTTCGTCGGAAAACCGCGCCTCATGCGCTTCGGGCGTTTCAGATGACACACCTGCGACCATGGATGTCCAGGCTGTTCTCCGGCGTCTCGGGCCGGTGGTGCCGCTGGTTGTCATCGTCAGCGTCTGCACGCTCATCGGGTTCATC
This sequence comes from Phycisphaerae bacterium, assembly GCA_035477895.1. Taxonomy (GTDB): domain Bacteria; phylum Planctomycetota; class Phycisphaerae; order UBA1845; family PWPN01; genus JAPKGY01. The sequence goes on along the minus strand of DATIKE010000099.1, from coordinate 7,784 downwards.
TGGCTGGCCGGTTCGATGAAGCCGGTCAGCCACTGGTTGCGCGAACAGGGGGCCTGGGCGGTCGGCCTGTACGTGGCCGGCTTCGCCCTGACCGCGGGCCTGGGCCTGCTGCCGACGCACATCCAGGCATTGCTCGGCGGGCTGGTTTTCGGGCTCTGGCACGGAGTGGGGGCGGCCTTGGCCGGCATTCTGGGAGCAGTGTCAATCGCGTATGTCATCGCACGTCGGGTCTCAGGCCAACGGGTGACCGGCCTGATCGCCGAACAGCCCAAGTGGAAGGCGGTCCACGACGCCCTGCTGGGTGGAGGCTTCTGGAAGACGCTGGGGATCGTGACGCTGGTTCGCATTCCTCCGAATTCGCCGTTCGCCATCACCAACCTTGTTCTGGCGGCCACGCGGGTCCGCTGGCTGCCGTATGCGATCGGCACGGTGGCGGGCATCGCCCCGCGGACCGCCGCCGCGGTGTGGATCGGCTCACAACTGGCCGAGTTGGACCTGAAGAGCGCCCGCCAGACGTGGTTCTTCGTCAGCGGCATCGTCGCCTTGGTCGTCGTGGTCGCGATCATCGGGACGCTGGCAAAACATGCCCTCGCGAAAGTCACCGACAATTCATCGGCGTCCGCCGGGGCCTGAATATCGCCGACCCGGCCGATGAGCGGATGGACCGGCGTCTGCTGCCACATGGGATTTCAAGTGTTGGCGGGCACGAATTGTTTTCGACGCCGCAGCCGCGAGGCCTCCGGGGCTTCGGTAATGCAGGTGCCGAGGATTCTCATTGCCTGGCGAATCAGTCGCAGGGTGTCGCGGTCGAGCCTGGCCGGGTCGCGGCCCACGTCGGGCCAGCCGTCGGCGTTCGGCGCCACCTGCTCCCAGTTGTGGAAGAGCCGACCCCACTCGCTGTGCAGAATCTCGTGCATCCGGTCCTGGCCGAAGCGCGGATACCAGTACATGTCGTGGTAGATCACGCTGGCTATGTAGGCCCAGGGGGCCAGCCAGGTCTTGAGCGACCATTCGACGAAGTTTTTGAGGCCGCCCCAGTAGATCTTGTGCTGCATCGAGCTGGCGAAGGTCATGTGCTTGAACGGCCCCTCGAAATGCCAGTTCTCCTCGGCGGCGTCCACGTCGCCGACCAGCTTGATGTTTCGCACGTCCCCGCAGCCCAGGCCCAGATCGTGAGCCATGCGGATGAACTTGCAGTCCTTCATCGGATCGAAGCCCATCAGCCTGGCCGCCGCCGCGTCGATCGCGACCTGGTCAGCCGAGGCCAGCAGGACGTTCTTCACGTGCGGGATCATGCACCGCGGCCCCGGGCCGTCGCCCGCGAACGTGCCGTCCATCACCGCGAACAGTCCGCGATGAATCTTCTTCTGAATCATCAGCAGATCGACAAGCGTCTCGTGAATAACCGGGTGGGTCCAGTGCCGGTGCTCGTTGAGCAGCCCGCCGAAGGCGTTCTTCATCGCCCCGGTCGTGGTCGTGAACACGTGCGTCTTGACCGTCGGAAGGTGGATGATGTTCTCACCGATGAACCGCCTGGGGATCGAGAAACCCTTGGGGTAGACTTTGTTGAGGCAGAGGAATTGCTTCGTCAGGTCGCCCACCGCGTCGCGGATGTTGATCCATTCCTCGCCTTCGTACAGGTGCACGTTGCGCAGGCCGTGGGCCTCGACCACGTTGAGCTGCTTGTTCTGGCGCTCGCCGAAGTGCGCGTCGATGACCACCGTCCGGTTGTGGCAGGCGTGGATCAGTTCGGGGTCGAAGCGGTCCCGCTTCATCGCCCGGATGACGCCTTCCAGTTGCCAGGGGGTGGTGCTCGAGCCGGGGTAGAAGAAATGCCAGGAAATGTTCACCTTCAAGGCGGTGTCGGCCCGCGGGTCGATGACCTCGCGGTAGCCGGCCAGGTTCATGAGCCGGTGATAATCCGCCAGCACGGTCGCCGGCCGGGTGCGAAGAATCGCGACGGTGGATGAACTCATATGCCTATTCTAGAGAGTCGTTCCCCGCGCAACAACCCGCCCCTGTCGCCGGCAAACGGATGGTTTTACGCATCATCATCGGGGCAGGAAATCCCTCTTCCGATTCTGTGTGGTGGGATCGGGATTCGAGTGGGATCAACCTCTTGACAGCAGGGCCGTGGTCGACTCGATCAGACGATCCATGCGGAACGGCTTGTTGATGTAGCCGTCGGCGCCGAGGCTTTCGGCCCAGGCCTGGTGTCGCTTCCCTGTGTTGCCCGTGATCATGATCACGTAGGGCTTGCTGCCCCGGGGCTTCTTGCCCTTGATCTTCTCGAGGACCAGGAAACCGCTGCGCTGAGGCAACATCGCATCCAGGATGATCAGATCCGGGGTTTCTTCCTGGGCCATGGTGGTCGCGGTGGCACCGTCGGTGGCCGTCAGGATCGTGGCCCCCGTGTCCTGCAAGGCCGCCTGGATGGCGGCAAGGATGTCGGTGTCATCGTCGACGATGAGAATCTTCTTGCCTTCAAATGGCGCACCCATCGCACTGACTCCTGTGGTGTCTGAATTATCACCGGAACCCCAGGAAGTATACGGGCTCGCAACATGGGTTTCAACACCCGTCGGGGCGGCGGAACACGCCCGCGTCGTCGGTCAGCCCGACCGTTCTCGGGGCATTGTGTCGGTCGATCGTTTACAGGCAAACCTTGCAACTCGGAGGCTTCAGGCGAGTTGTGAGACGGCCCCCCGCTTGCGGGATGACTCAGATCAAGCCCCTGAGCCGGCGCAACACCCACTCCAGACTCAGCAGCCCGATGAAAACCGCGTACCATGCCCAGGGAGCCTCGCGCACGAGGTGCCAGCGCCGGCTGTGGCGAATCTCGACCGGGCAGGCGTTCCCGGCGATGCGATCCAGCATCGCCTGAAAGCCGTCCAGCGAAGTGTATTCTCCGCCGAGGGTCCGGGTTTCAGCCGCCATCCGTCGCAGCATCTGGAGATCCGGCAGGGGGTCGGCCAGCTCACGATCCGCCTGCGTGACCACGAACGCGGTTTGCGACGGGCTGATCGCGTGGTCCGCGGAGTCTGCGGAAACGGTGATCCGATAATCGCCGGCTGAAAGCGGTTTGGCCTCCGCGTGATGCGCGTCGTCTCGCACGCTCAGCCGAACGGGCAATTCCTTGCCCGCCGGGTCGTGAAGAACGGCGGTCAGGGGGATCGTGGCGATCGGCCGGCCGACGGGGTCGCGGAGGCCCGCGGTAATCCGGACGGCCTGCCTGCCTGCCCCTATCTCCGCCAGTTCATATTGCTGGCGATCGGTCCGCACCCAGGCCTCGGGCCGGCGGTCGGCCAGCCAGAGCACGAGTTGCCGCCAGAACCGGCGCAGCGATTCGGCGCCCTGCTCGTCGGTGAATGACCACCGCCAGGTGCAGTCGAACGCGACCGCCGCGGTCCGGCCGCCGCCGGTCTCACGCACCGCCAGCAGCGGCCGGCCGCCGGGCGCCTGGAGCAGGACCTCCGAGGCCGGGGCGGCGCCCGCGGGCACGGTGACGCGATCCGACAGAGGGAATTGCATCCACCGTTGTTCGTTGGCCTTCGCGTCAGCGTCGAGCCGGCAGATGGGATGGGAACGGCCGGCCGGCGTGAGTTCAAAGCTCGAGGACAAAGACACCTCGTCCATCCGGCCCAGATCGACCGGCAACGCCGCCTGCAGCGGGGTCCGCGCATAGCCGTCGGACCCGAACGAGTGCACGCCGCCCAGAAGCGCCAAAGCCGATCCCTGCCGAACCGCCTCGGCCATGGCCGCGATCCTGTCGGCCCCCAGTGCGCCCGGTCCCACGTCTCCCAGGAGAATCACACGCATCTCGCGCCACTGCTCCGGCGTGCGCGGCAGCCCCGGGCGATCGGACGTGCCCGAGGCCGAACTCGGGTCGACAGCGGTGACTCGCAATTCGCCGGCGCTCGTCAGAGCGCGGATGATGGCCGCCCGTTCGTAACGCGGCCGATCGATATACAGCACCGGGATCCGGTCGTCGACCACCCTCACGAAACGGGATGTCTCGGCGCCATCGGGTAATCCGGGTGCGTGAGCCCGGGCCGTTACCCGGTGCAGGCCGGGTTCCTTCGGCACGCAGGTCAGGTCGACGCGCAGCAGATCGCGCGAACCAGCGGGTCGCACCTCTCGTGTTTGCACGGTTTCGTCGTCGAGGAGCAGTTTCACGGTGACGGATTGATCGGCCAGGCCCGTGGCCAGGATTTCGGCGTGCACGGGCAATTGGTTGAGGACCGCCGCCTGTTCGGGGGTGTCCAGCCGCCGGAGCAGCAGGCTGCGGGTCTGTTCGAGGGGCATCTCGCTGCCCGCGCCGACCGTGTATAGAGGAATGCCCGCGGCGCCCAGTTCCGCGGCCGCCGACTCCGGCCGAGCCTCGCCCGAGGCGGTGTCCCGGCCGTCGGAGATCAGAATGACCGCGGCGATCGGGCGTTGATCGCGGGTCAGGGCCGCTCGTACCTGTTGAACCGCATCAGCCAGCGCGGTCGCATCGCCGTCGGCCTTGAGGGCCGGCCAGCCGCTCGGCCGGGCCTCGGAACCAAACGTGAACCACCGGATGTCGATGCGGTCGCCGAGTTCACGCACCGTCGGTTTGGATCCATCCAGCGCCTGTTGCACCGCCGCGCTTCGCGAAACGGGGGCCGTTCTTGAATCGCGCCGCTTCGCGTCCCGGATACTCATGGACCGGGAATCGTCGACCGCGATGCCGAGGACCGGTTTCTCCCGACTGGTCCGTGTGATCTGAAGAACCGGCCCGGCCAGTATCAGCAAGACAACGACCGCGGCGGCGATCCGCAGCAGGAGCAGTACCGCGCGGTTTCCGCCGGAGATGTCGCGGGTGGTCCGCCGATAGGCCCTGGTGAGCCACACGCCTGACAGGACTGCAAGCGTCAGACACGCATGGACATGTGTCGATTCGTCGAACCGAAGGCCGCGCCTTTGCAGGGCAACGCCCGCCACGAAGGCCAGGCCGCCGCAGATCGTGATACGAAGTCCCCGCGACGGCGGCCGCCGGCCAAGCCACGAAAAACGTATCATTTCAAGAGCGACAAGCACGGCGACGGCGGACCAGAGCCAGATGGCCGCGGAAGTCGGCTCGAACTGGATGGACAGTTCGCGCATGGTCGGACATCAGTATACCGTTCGGGGTTCTATCGGGTTCATATCCGCAATACCGGCTACGGTCGGAGTGCCCCGAAAGCAAAGCCCCCGCCGAACTTGGCGGGGGCTCTATGATCGCGTGGTCCGGGAGTCCGATGTTGAGCGGCAGGTTGCTCAGTTCTTCTTTTCGGCCTTGGGCGGCTCGAGGATGCCCGCCGTCCGGGCCTCGCGGTCCGGGAACGCGGGCATCTTCGTGATCGGTTTCATCTGATACCAGAAGGCCGCGCTGCACCAGTCGTCGCTGCGCTCGAACAGACCCTCCTTGCGCCAGCCGATTTGCTGGATCGCCGCCTTGATCGTCTTGTTGAAGTAGATCGGGTCCGGCCCGTGCCAGCGGTACATGCTCACCAGCGGGTGCTTGAAGAAGTCGTTCGTGAGGTTCAGCGTGCAGCCGTGATACGGGGCCTGGAACTCGTACATCCCGTAGGCGGCCAGGAAGTAATCCTCGCTGCCGGTGCCGCAGATCGTCGGGAAGTCCTTGTCGTCGTCGAGGTAGAACTTCATTTCGCCCTCGCCCCACCAGTCCGGCCCCAGGGCCCGCACGCCGATGACCGTTCCGACGAACATGCCCGGACCCTCGGCCCCGTCGAGGACCACGTAGTCCTGCTTCATGACCGTGGGATTCTGTCGGCGGAACTGGGCGTGGAACAGGCCGACGTTGGCCGGCAGCGACGGCCGCAACTCATAATCAACCTGGTAGAAAAGCTGGCCGATCTTGCGACCGTCCGGCAGGTCGTTCTGCACGGTGATCTTCGCGTGGGTATGGAACGGCATCGGGAACCAGCAGTTGAACCCCTTGCCTTGGGGTGTCGAGACGTAGGCCGACGCGAGATCGACCGTCCGGCCGTGGGCGGTGCCGAAAAAGTCGCCCAGCGGCACCTCGACGCTCGGCGTGGGCGAGTTGTCCCAGTACATGCGGAGGATCATGTTCCGCATGCCGGCCGGATCGCGTTCGGAGACCGTGACCCAGATGTGCCGGATCACCCCGCAGCCGTCGATGTCCATGAGCGTGACCGTCTTGCCGTTTTCGATGCCATGGAAGCAGGGCTTGCCCTTGCGGCCGGCGCCGAGGACTTCGTGGACCGCCTTGCCGCCTTGGCCGGGCTCGCCCGTGATGTTTTCCTGCGTAATCGCCCGGCTGACGACCCCGGCCGGAATGACCGGCAGGTCTTGTCCGTGCGCGAACGTGCCGTCGATGGCCGGCCCGCCAGCCTGGCATCCGGCCAGCAGCGTAAACGCGAGTGTGCTGAGAACAATCGTCGATAGCAGTCTGGGCAACATGTGGGGCTCCTTTGAAAAGTCACTTGACCGGATGGATGTCGCGGCCCATTATGACAGGCTCCCCAAGCCGAAGCAAACTTGACCCCCGGCGATTCCGCAAGTGGGGAGCCTTCCTCCGGCCGCAAGCGAACACATGTGGCCACCACGGCCGGGGTTTCCGGCGACACGACAGGAAAATTCATCCCCGCTTCCCTTCCCCCAAACACGATGTATATTATCGGTGGCTGCACCATTTTATCTTTGGGGGATGTGCGCCACCGGCGGTGTGCTGGCGGGTACGGGACAGCGCGCGTCGAGGACGATCGTACGGGGATGAGACTTGGGTGAGCCTGACGGCGGCGAAACTGGGACCGGAGAGCACGCTCAGGTCGGTCGGCTGGCCGAAGAAGATGCAGGAGGCATAGACAATGGATTCTGACCCCTTTTCTGCTCGCTGTTATCCTGGAATCGTCGCAACGTTATGCCTCGGCATCGTATCTGCAACCGCCCACGGTACTCCCTTCCAATTCCAATCGATCGCGGACACCACCATCACCACCCATCCCAATCTGGGTTCTGGTAGTTCCCCGCAGGGTGGTAGCTGGAGAATGTTTACAATTGCGAGGTATACCGGATGGGGTGATCTCCAACTGGCCCGTTCGCTGGTCAGGTTTGACCTATCCAGTCTCGACGGGCAAACCATCTTGAGCAACGCCACTCTTAGTTTTCGCCTTGTGGATTATTACTCTAGCAAGAACTACGGATCGCCAACCACTCAACTCGTGTATTTGCGACCTGTTACGGTGGGCTGGAGCGAGGCGACAGCGACGCACAACAACTTCGGTGGAGAACCTGGCGTGCAATCCGACGAATATGGGGCAGTCTTGGCGTCACAAACCGTGAGCATTTCGCAACTCAATACATGGATATCCTGGACCGTCCCCGCGAGTGTCGTGCAATCTTGGATTGACGCCCCTAGCTCAAACTTCGGGCTGATGCTCGACCCGCCCAATTACGACGATCCTGAACTCTCTTGGGGGTGTCGCGAATCGTCGTTTGCACCTACGCTCACATTCGAGGCGACTCCCGAGCCCGGCTCCGTAGCACTGCTGGCCCTGGGCGGGTTAATGTCGATGAGACGACGGAGGCATCGAGTGGCCTGATACTGGGCCGGCCCCCAGCGGTCGGCGTCAAGGGAGGAAAAGACATGCGGCATCTTTCCATAATCATGCTCACTGCTGTCCGGTTGTTTCGTTCCGAGATTCTCGTAACGCATTATAGAACAACAACTTGAGTCCGCCAATGGCTGTAATCGATTTCAACTTGCGCGTACGCTTGGGCCGGTCTTTTTCCCCTGG
>DATIKE010000098.1:0-12094 GCA_035477895.1 Phycisphaerae bacterium | reverse complement strand
CTGATGGTTCAGGAGTTCCGACGCGCGCCGGCCAGCCACGCCGCCAACGCTTCGGGCGACTGAAAATGATAGTGGACTTCTTCACGGAAGGCAGGGTTGGATCGCGCCGTATCCGGCGGAAGGCCGTACGTTTCCGTAAGGAGCCGCTGCCTGGTCTGCCGTACCCGATCGGTGAAGTTCAGGCGCTCCATGGTGTCGGACAAGAGGTGGGGGGGGTCGTCCGCGAACAGCATCAGATGATGTGCGGTGAGTTCCCGGTCCCGCCAGAGATCGATGACCGCCTGCGCCACCTCATTACACCGGAGGTCGCGCGCGGCTGGTCCGCGCGGCGCGTATGTGAAGATCACATCGAAATCGGTGGTCGGCACCTGGGCGAGGATCGTTTTCCGCACGTCGAGGCCGTCCAGCGGTTCGGGGCTGGGGCTGTCGTCGAGGTCGGCCATGCTGCCGAGCGCGTCGTAGTAATCCAGGGCCCGCCAGAATCGTGTTGACCGCTCCGCGTCGTCCCCGCCGCACAGACTCAGGACAAACCAGTTCCACTTCGCGCAGGTCAGAATGGTTCCGCCGGCCCAGCGGGTCTCGTCACCCGGGCGGGCGACGATCACCGCGGCAGCCAACGCCGGGCCGGAGGGTTTGAGAATGGTGCTTGTCACTTTGGCCATCGTTTTTCAGGTCTTCGTTCATCCAGGCGGTTTTCGGTGTCGGTCAAGTGGCGTGAGCGTAGCCGCGGAGCAAGTGTAGGGCAAGCTGGTTCTCCACAGCTCCTCGCCTGTGGGAGTGTCCAACCGATGCCGCCGGCAGTAGTATAGTCCTAACCTCAGCCGGCATGACCGCGGTGGTCCTGGCCAGGAGACACGATTTCATGACGATGCAGACGAATCTGTCGGGAAATGAGGGTGCTCCAGGCGCTGCCGAGTCGACCGCGGCGCCACTGGTGCGGATCGAGCGCGGTACATGCTGGATGTTGTTCGCCCATGACATCGGCATGTCGATCGATCTGAACGAGGCGGAACGGAGAATCACCGACGACAAGCACCGCGAAACAATCCGCCGCAAGCGGCCCGCGCCGCAGTACTTCGAGTACGATCCGCCGCCGTTGCGGGTGACCCAGGTCGTCGAGCAGTTTCCGCTGGGGGAATGGCAGACCGCGGCCTCCGTGGACCTCATGATCTTCGATTTCGGCACGGTATCGGTGAGTTACTCGATTCCCCTGTCGGGCTCGATCTCCGGTCTGCAGGGATTGGCGAACACGCTGTATGACAACGAGTTGCTGGCCGCCGACGCTCGCCGACGGGTCGAGCAGCTTCTGGAGGCCATCCGGCCGGCGGTCAACAGACCCTGCGTGTCCGAGATCGTGGAGGATTACGCCATCTATCAGATCGAGTCCTGCCAACCGCCTATTGGTACCCGTCAGGCGGTGGCCGATTTCGGCCAGTTGCTCGCCCAGATCCTTCGCGCGGAGTCCGAGCCGCTCTCGGAAGACGAGGTGAAGGACGCCCTGGCGTGCCGGATCTCCTACGGGCGCGGCGACCTGCTGATTGTCGACTGGAACGCGACGATTCTGTTCGACAGCGAGTCGGAGGACGTCCGGTCGGTGCTCGAGTTCGCCAACGTCGAGATGCTCGAGATGCGTTTTCTTGACAACCGCCTGGATGGCGCGCTGGATGAGTCCTACGAGACGTTGACACGGCGAACATGGAGTGATGCGACACGATGGGGTACCAGGGCCCGCGACCTGCGCCGGGTGGCTCAGCTCCAGGTGGACAGCGCCGTGCTTTTCGAAGGCGTGAACAACGCGATCAAGCTGCTCGGCGATCAGTACCTCGCCCGCGTATACCGGGCGGTTTCCCAGCGCCTGCATCTGAATGAGTGGGATGCGAGCATCATCCGCAAACTGCAGACGCTGGAGAGCATCTACGAGAAAATGACCGATTGGCAGGCCAACCGGCGCATGGAAGTGCTCGAGTGGATCATCATCATCCTGATCGCGATCTCGATCCTGCTGCCTTTCGTCCCCGGTCTGCCGGGCTATTGAACGCGGGGTGGCCGAATGAGTGTTCGCATCCGCGAGATCATGCTGAAGGAAGGCATGCCGACCGTCGAGGAGGCCCGGCGGCGGCTGAAGGAGGAACTCGAGCAAGCCCGCCGGCACGGCGATCGCGTGTTGAAGCTGATTCACGGCTACGGCTCGACCGGCGTGGGCGGAGTGCTCAGGGACGCGATTCGCTCTTCCCTGCGCCGCCGGTGCAAGGAGGGTAAGATCCGGGCGTTCGTCGCGGCCGAGAGGTGGGACAGCCTGGACAAGTCCGTGCGGACCCTGCTCGATACGTGTCCCGAGCTGGCTCGTGACGCGGATTTCCGAAACCATAACGAGGGTGTGACGTTCGTTCTGCCTTGAGGTGAGTCATGAATCTGTTGGTGGGTCGTGGGACAACCGTGAGTCTGATGTTGGCCGCCCTGGCGGCAGGTCTATCGCCGCCGGCGGCCGTGGCCGACGTGCGTTTGCCGCACGTCATCGGCTGCAACATGGTCCTGCAGCGGGAGAAGCCGGTCCCGATCTGGGGCTGGGCGGACCCCGGCGAGGAAGTGACGGTAAGGATCGCCGGCCAGGAAGCCCGGGCCAAGGCGGACGACAAGGGTAAATGGATGGTGCGCCTGAAGGCGATGCCCGCGGGCGGTCCGCACGAGATGGCCGTTGCCGGCCGGAATACGTTGCAACTCACCAATATTCTGGTGGGCGAAGTGTGGGTTGGCAGCGGGCAATCAAATATGGAATGGGGTATTCGGGCGGCGGTCAATGGTGAACAGGAGATTGCCTCGGCGGACTACCCGCGTATCCGCCTGTTCGACGTGCCGAAGGTTTCCGCGGGCGAGCCGGCCCTCGACGTCAACACGGACTGGCTGCCATGCAGCCCGAATAATATCGTGGCGAACGGGGGGATGGGCTTCTCCGCGGCGCTGTACTTCTTCGGGCGGGAACTGCACAAGGAACTGAATGTGCCGATCGGGCTGATCGACTCGTCGTGGGGCGGCACGCGCATCGAGCCCTGGACTCCCCCGGAGGGTTTCGCAGGCGTTACCGGCTTCGACGAAATCCTCAAGCAGATCGCCGAGGCGACGCCGAACCACGACCAGGCCGTCGCCGCCGCCGTCCTCCGGCACGAGCAATGGCTGCCGACAGCCCGCCAGGCGCTGGATGAGGGCAAGCCGGTGCCCCCGCCCCCCGGCTGGCCGAGGCACGCGCTTAACTCGGAGGGCAGCCCGACCGGCCTGTACAACGGCATGATCCATCCGCTCGTACCGTTCGCCATCCGCGGTGCGATCTGGTATCAGGGCGAAGCCAACCACCCCGACGGGATGAAATACGCCGCCATGATGAAGGCCCTGGTGACCGGCTGGCGAAAGGTCTGGGGCCAGGGCGACTTTCCATTTTACTACGTGCAGATCGCGCCGTACGAACGTCTCTACAGCCGAGACCAGTTGCCAAAGCTCTGGGAGGCCCAGGTGGCCGCCATGTCCATCCCGAACACCGGGATGATCGTGACCACGGACATCGCCGATCTGGAGGACATCCATCCCAAGAACAAGCAGGACGTGGGCAAGCGGCTGGCGTTGTGGGCGCTCGCCAAAACGTATGGCCGCAAGGATCTGGTCTGCTCCGGCCCGCTCTACAAGTCGATGAAGATCGAGGATGGCGCGATCCGCTTGTTGTTCGATTACGTGGGAAGCGGGCTCGCCTCGCGCGACGGCAAGCCGCTGAATGCCTTCACGATTGCCGGTGAGGACCGGAAGTTTGTCAAGGCCGACGCCACGATCGACGGCGACACGGTCGTCATCCGCAGCGACAAGGTGTCGGAGCCCAAGGCGGTGCGTTTCGGCTGGAGCCAGCTTGCCCAGCCCAACCTGATCAACACGGAGGGCCTGCCCGCGTCGCCGTTCAGGACAGATCGAGAGTGAAGCCGGTTATTCTGTAGTGAACAATATGCTCGGAGGGCAGGTGAGGGCGCCATTTGTCCCGAGGTGGCCACAATTGCTAGAATAAAGAGTAAGACCGGGAGAGGCGGCCTTTCCTGTGATTTCTGGCAGCTTCTTGCGGGAGGAATGCGATGGCCAGCGAGGCATGGCGTGATCGTATTGTTTGTGATGCCGGTCTCCACGGCGGGGAGCCCTGCATCCGCGACACGCGGATTCCCGTGGCCGTGGTGGTGGCCAGCCTGGCCGACGTATCCCACGACGAGCTCCTGAAGCAGGACCCACAGCTAAGCCGTGAAGATTTTCAGGCGGCGTTGTACTACGCCGCGGATAAGGGTTCTGGAGACCTTCGGGCCTATCCTCCAGGTACTCATGCAGGGATTATCCTACTTCGACCCGACCGTGAGAGTATCGTTGAGTTTCGGAATCTGGTCGAGGATCTGTTGAACAAACATACGCTTGATTCATTGGCCGGCCGCGTCACGGTTGCCGTGTCGCGGAGTGTGCGTATCCGACGCCAGGAGAAGCCTCAGTGACGGCGACCAAGGATGTCTCTCTTCATCATTGTGATGACGGCTTCGTCGGCGTTCTCAACAGCCGGTTCGAGCGGGCGATGCTCGCGGGCCGATGGGCGGTGTGGCTCTATCGGCTCTCGCACGCCGCATACAAGGCTCGCATCCCGATCGTGCCGTACCTGATCCAGATGCTCAACGGCTGGCTGCACGGTTGCGAGATTCACTACATGGCCCGCATCGGAAACCATTTCGAGATCGCCCACCCGCGCGGCGTGGTCGTGGGGCGGAACGTCGAGGCGGGTGAGCGCTTAAAGCTGTACACCGGTGTCGTGCTGGGTGTGAAGCACACCGGCGTGCCGCTGCAGCCGCGGATCGGCAGCAACGTCATCATCTACGCCGGCGCCAAGGTTCTTGGCGGAATCACCATCGGCGACAATGTGGCCGTCGGTGCCAATGCGGTGGTCACCGAGGACGTTCGGCCGGACGTGTTCGTCGCCGGCATCCCGGCCCGTGTGGTCGGGCAGCGGGACCCGGGCACCGGCCGGCGGCGCAACCGCCGCATCGGGCCGAACCCCTGCCCGCCGCGCGCCGCCACCGACCATGCCCTGGCCCGCTGCGCGACCATGCGCGCACCGCGGCCGATCGCCTCGACGCCTGAACGGCAGCACCACCTGCGAGAACACCCGTAGGGCGGGCTTTGCCCGCCAGCCGCTGCCGTGTCCCGCGCAAGAACAAGCCCGGGGCTTTCTCGTGCCCCGGGCGTTCTTATGGTGGTGATATCGACTTGTGACGGTCAGTCGGGTCGGGTCGTTTACGCCTTGCCGGCAAGGGCTGCCTTGAGGTCCGCCGCCGGGTCGGTTCCGATCTTCCGCAGGTCGAACTGGTCCTGAAGCACCTTTAGCACGTTCGGTGTAAAGAAGGCCGGCGCGGCCGGGCCCACACGTATTCCCTTCACGCCCAGCGACAACAGCGTCAGCAGCACCGCCACCGCCTTCTGCTCGAACCACGACAGGACAATGCTCAGCGGCAGGTCGTTCACCGAGCATTTGAACGCGCCGGCCAGCGCGACCGCGACCTGGATTGCCCCGTAGGCGTTGTTGCACTGGCCCATGTCCAGCAGGCGTGGGACGGCCGTCCCGTTTATCTGAATTGTGCCGTAATCGTGGTCCCGGATGCGGAACTTGCCGCAGCCGAGCGTCAGTATGACCGAGTCCCTGGGCGTCATGCGGGCGAACTCGGAGAAATAGTTCCTTCCTGGCTCGGCCCCGTCGCATCCGCCGATCACGAAGAAGTGCTTCAGCCTGCCTGCCTTGACCGCCTCGACGATAGGGCCGGCCAGGTCGAGCAGCACCGATTGGTGGAAGCCGGTGGTCGACTCGCGGACCTTGTTGTCCGGCAGTGGCCTGCATTTCTTCGCGCAGGCGATGACCTCGGAGAAGTCGTTCGTCTTGAGCCGCTTGCCGCCGGGGACGGCTGTTACCCGTGTGGTGAAGAGCCGATCGCGGTACTCCGGCTCCGGATGGAGAATGCAGTTCGTCGTGGCCAGGATCGCGCCGGTGAATTCCTTGAACTCGCGCTTCTGCTTCTGCCACGCGCCGCCGAAGTGGCCCGCCAGGTGCGGGTACTTGCGCAGCTCTGGGTACATGTGTGCCGGCAGCATCTCGCCGTGCGTGTAGACGTTAACACCGGTGCCCCTGGTCTGGTCGAGCAGGTCGGCCAGGTCGACCATGTCGTGGCCGGTGACCAGGATGCCCGGGCCGGCCCTGGTGCCCTCGTATACCGTCGTCGGCGACGGCCTGCCGTACATTTTTATGTGTCCCTCGTCGAGCATCTGCATGACCCGCAGGTTCATTTTGCCGCATTCCATGAGCAGCTCGATGTGGCTGTCCATGTCGAAATTGACGTTGGTCACCGTCGCGAACAGGCCCTCCTCCATGAACGCGTCGACTTCCTCGTCGACCATGCCGAGTCGGCGGGCGTGGTGCGCGTAGGCGGCCATGCCCTTCAGGCCGTACAGCAGCGTTTCCTGGAGCGACTGAATGTCCGGGTCCTTGCCGCAGACACCGGTGATGACGCATCCTGTTCCGTGAGCAGTCTGTTCACATTGATTGCAGAACACTTGTTATTACTCCTTATTTGTTTACTGTTTCAACGGGATCGAAACCGTGACGATCCCGGAAAGTCTTTGGTTTCCTCAAGCCACCGCTTCGGCGGGAAGCTCCTGCTGGCGGAGAAGGTCTCCGCGAATGGACACGACGACATCGATGACCGGCACGCCGACCCCGCTGCGTTGGCGGGCTTCAAGGACCATCCTGAGAATTCCGGTGCAGCAGGGCACCTCCATGTGGGCGACGGTGACCGAGACGGGCCGATTGTGGCGGAATATCTCGGCGAGTTTGTCGACGTAGGTGCTGGTCTCGTCGAGCTTGGGGCAGGCGATGACCACCGCCTTGCCGCGGAGCATCTTGCGATGGAAGTCGGGGTAGGCGATCGGGACGCAGTCGGCCGCGACCAGCAACTCCGCGCCCCGCAGGACCGGGGCCATCGGGTTCAGCAGCCGAAGCTGCACAGGCCAATGCGTGAGTTCGGAATGCGGTTCGCCGGTGCCCGAGTCATCCGTATCGGCGATCAACGGACGATCGAACCGCGCGAACCGCGTGCCCGGGCATCCGCCGCCCGCGTGAGCATGACCGGCTTCGGACCCCTGCATCCGACTCGACGGACAGCCGGCGGGTTGAGCATGAGCGGACGCGTGCCCGTTATTCTTGCCAAGATGAGTCTCGACCGCGACTTCGTCGAATGCCATCGCCTCGCGCTTCTCGATGGTGATCGCGCCTCGCGGGCAGTGCCCCAGGCACATGCCCATGCCGTCGCAGAGGAAGTCGGCCAGCAGCCGGGCCTTGCCGTTGATGATCTTGATCGCGCCCTCGGCGCAGGCCTTCTCGCACAGCCCGCAGCCGTCGCACTTGGCCTCGTCTATCACCACGATCTCGCGTAACATGGTCTTGTCTCCAGCCGGGGCGGGGCGCTGCCGGCCCGGTGTCGTCGTCCCAAGGGTCTTTGGTTTTACCCAATCGTCTGTCAGAGCACCTAATTATGGACCGGAAGAGCCGAATCGGCCTTGATCTGGGTCAAGCCGCCGAATATTATCTTAACTCCTTGTAGGGCAATGGTTTGGAATACGCGGCGTTGGACATTCTGCGACGGTGTGACCTCCTGCGGAACCTGAGCGAGGCCTCGCTGGCCAAGCTGGCGGGTATCTCGATTACCAGGCGCTACGCCAAGGGCACGATGATTTTCCGCCAGGACGACCCGTGCCCGGGGATTTTCGTGGTCGGCGACGGCGCGGTCCGCGTGGTCCGATCCGGGCCGGGCGGCAAGGAACACGTGCTGCACCTGGTTTATCCCGGTATGGCGTTCGCGGAGGTGGCGGCGATCGGCCAGTTCGCCTGCCCGGCCTCCGCCCAAGCGACCGAGGACGCGGTTTGCGCGCTGATCATCCAGGATCGCCTGATACGGCTGCTCGGCTCGGACCATGAACTGTGCCTTCAGTTGCTCAAGAGCTTCGCGGGGTGGGTTCGGCATCTGGTCGGCCTGCTGGAGGACATCGTGCTGCGGGATGCGATCGGGCGGGTCGCCCGGCACCTTCTGCATGTTGGCGGCGGCATCGATGGCGTGGCCTTCGAGCTGCCGATGCTCAAGAAGGACCTGGCCAGCCATCTGAACCTGACCAGCGAGACGCTGTCGCGGACGCTGCGGCGCTTGGAGGATGCCGGGCTCATTGCTATGCTGGATCCGCGGCGACTGCGGATCGCCAACCGGGCCGCGCTGCAGGACGTGGCCGCCGGCCTGCCGCCGGGAGAGTTCGGTTAAGAGTGCACCCTGAAACCCTGGAATCACACGGACGACCTGCCTGCCTGTGCGTACACGCAGACAGGCCGCAGGCAGGGACGCCTGTGGCACACGGGTTTCAGGATGCACTCCACACGAGGTTGAACGATGAAGATTCAGTCCATCAAGGCCCATCGTCAGGAGCCGGTGGCCATGCCCGGCGCCAAGGGCGCGCGGATTCGCATTCTGGTCGGCCCGGAGGACGGAGCGGAGAAGTTCCACATGCGGCACTTCGAGGTCGAGCCGGGCGGCTGCACCCCGCACCACCAGCACGACTACGAACATGAAATCCTGGTGCTCAAGGGGGCCGGCCTGGCCAGGAGCGAGCAGGGCGACCGCCCGTTCAAGCCCGGCGACGTGATTTTCGTCCCGTCCAACGAGATGCACCAGTTCTGCAACACCGGCCAGGAACCCTGCGAGTTCATCTGCCTGATCCCCGCGCCGTGCAACTGCGCCCGGTAAACGCCGAAAACCGAAACGTCGAAACGATGAAACCGTGTAGCGTCCGGCCCCCGTGCCGGACGGCAACAGCAGATTCATGAAATGCCGACCTTGGCGGGCGCGGTGAAGAGGTCTCCGCGGACGCAAAAGCGGCGGGAGCGGGAGAGGATGACCAGCAGGGTGAGCAGGCAGAGGCCGAGGTTCTTGGGGATCTTCTCGCAGATCCATTCCTCGCCGGCGCCGCAGCCGCAGTCGAACTTGATCATGCAGAAGGCGATGTCCTGGCTCTGGTGGATGTCGATTGCCCGCAGGGCGACGGCGGCGGTGAAGCCGACCAGCATCGCCAGCAGCAGCAGGCCGGTGCCGCGCAGGGCCATCCCGACGATCAGCAGCAGCCCGCAGAACACCTCCAGCCACGGCAGCACGCCGGCGATCAGGTTCAGCAGGATCGGCGGATGCTCCGGCACCATGTGATACTCGCGGACCATTCTCAGGAAGTCGACGGGGTTGAGGGCTTTCTCGATGCCCATGTAGATGAAGAGTGCGCCCAGGGCGATCCGGGCGATCAGCAGGGGAACTCCGGTGCGGTCGATGTGTTGCAGGAGGTTCGGAGCGGTGCTCATGGATGGCCTCCGGTTTGGCCGCCGGTAACGATATCGCCGCTGTTTCGGTGGCCGCGTTCGACCGGCAGGCCGCTCTGTTGCCATCGGGTGAACCCGCCGGGATAGACGAAGATGCGGCTCGGATCGATCCCGCGGTGGATCAGGTCGACGGCGGCGAACTTGCTGTCCTCGCAGTCGCCGCCGTTGCAGTACAGGACGATCTTGAGGGCCTGCCGGCAAAGGGGCAGGACGGCGTCGATGTACCGCTCGATCCGATAATGGTCGAGCAGCAGGGCGCCGGGGATGTGACCGGGCGCGTAGTCCTCCTCGTCCCGGACGTCGATGATGAGGCAGGCCTCGGCCTGGTAGAGGGGGTCGTTGAACAGGGCCACGACTTCATCGTGCCGCATGTAGTGAAATCCCTCTTTCGTGAGGGATTCGATGAGGGCATCCTCGGCATCCGCGTTCGGCGCGGACGCGGGTCGTCCGGTCGTCGCCGGTTTTGTATCCGCCGGCCGGCCGGCCGCCGGCAGGCGGGGGAAGTAATCCTTGCCCAGGGTCAGACCGCGGGCGCTGAGGCCGTTGGCCAGCAGGCCGGCGATGACGCCCACCGCGGCAATGACCAGACATTCCAGGATGGAGTTCTGCGTCGCTCGCATCGTCCGAACGCGGTATCCGGCGGTTTTACCCCTTCCCCGCGAAGCCCTTCAACGATCCATTATACGCAATCCGGGTCAGCGGATAAACGGGCTGGTGGTCGGCTTGAGGAAGATCGGCTGGTCGGTCAGTTTGATGTCGCTGCCCTGGCGGATAAAACGCTGACCGCTCAGCGTGCGGACCTCCCACCAGCCTGGAATGAGGAAGGAGGAGGGATCGTAGCGGGCCACGCGCCAGAGGACGTACGTGGGCTCCTTGTGGCCGGAGAGCATGTAGATGCCTGCGGCCCGGCGGGTGATCTGGCTGTAGTCCCCGAGGGTGGACAGGAGCATGGTGACGGCTTCGAAGGCCGGCTTGGTCGGCGGCTGACCACCGCCGGGGACGTCGCGGACCAGTCCGAAACACCCGGCGGCCCCGGCATCCGTTCCGGGGGGCTCGTCGCGCAGGGTATGGATGTACATCCGCTCGATGCCCAGGGTCCGGGCGTGGATGGTCCAGCAGACCAGATCGGCGGCCTGGCGGTCGTCGCCACGGGCGTTCGGTGCGTTGCTGTCGGCCCCGAAGGCGGTGAGCCAGATGGGGCGGTCGAAATGATGGGCGGCCATCGCCTGGCGGAGATAAGCGACAGCGTGTTCGAAGGCCGGCCGACCGGGGTATCGGCGGGGGAAATTGTGGAAGGCGACGACATCAAAGCAGGGATACGCCGGCCCTTGCAGGGCGGGGTCAGCAAGCAGGCGTTCAAAGTACGTGCTGTAGTCCTTCGCCTGGTCGGGCGTATTCAGGCCGGGCGTCCGCAGGCTCCCGAGCACCACGCGGGCCTTCGGATCGGTTTTCCGGACGATGTCATGGAACAGCCGCAGCCATGCGGCATACTCGGCAGGGGGGACATCCTCCATTTCCTGGAGGCACTCGAAGTCTCGGATGGGCTTGCGCAGGCCGGGCATGTCGCGTCGGCCGTCGCCGTCGTAGCGATCGACGAAGGCCTGAACGAAGGCTGCGAAGGCCTCGCTCTTGTCGCGGGCGGGCACGGCGGCCGGCGGATCGGCGGTGGCCCAGACGGGGATGCCGCCGCAGACGGCCAGCAAGTCGATGTTGTTCTGCTGGGCCATGCGGACGAACCGGTCAGGCATCGAGAAGTCATAGGCCCCGCCGGCGACAGGCTGGGCCGCCGCCCAGTTCATGATGTTCGCCCGGACGAGGGACGCGCCCAGTTGCCGGACGAGCTGAAAGTCGACGCGTCGGTCGGCCGGCGGGGCGGGCGCCGAGGCCGGCTGCGAGCCGGCGACGGCGTGGCCTGGCCGGAGATCGATGCCGATCCATGCCTCGCGGGCCCCCGGGGCGCAGCCTGTACCGAGAAAGTGCAAAAGGGTTAAAAGGGTGCATGAAAGTTGTGTGGTCCGCCGGGTCGGCAAAAGGCCGATGGAGTATCGAATCATGGTCATGGAGGTGCGTGCTCCCGCGTCCGGCCGCGACTGGCCTGGATGCGTCGCCGAGGCGCGGCCGGACATGTAAAGGCTGTCATTGTCCGATATTCGGGCCGGCTGGCAAGAGGGGGCGCCGGCGGGTGGGGACCGGGGAACCGGGGGTACGCGAGGTTCCGGGCGAACCTCGCCGATCACATCTTCCGGCCGCCGCAGCGAGGTTGGGTGGGCAGACCAACAGTCCCGCCGTGTATTCGCGGCGGGCTGATAGGGTAAATAGTGGTTATGAATGGTCAGTCGCGACGGGCGATTCAACGGGACGGGGCCCGGCGGCGGACGCGGGCGCGTTCGGCCTCGAACGGGGTGGCGGGAGCGGTCTCGCCGAGCGTGTTGAGGGTCAGGACGGCTTCGATGAGCAGCGAGCAGGCCCAGGCGTGGGGGGCCGCCCAGTAGTCGGAGTTGATCTTGGGGATCAATTCGGGAAGCTGGCCTGTGGGGCTGGTGTTGGCCAGGGCGATACGGATGTCGGCCAGAGCCTTTTCGACGTGCTGTCGATGCTCGTTGGCATCGGACGTCGTGGCCGCCAGGCGGAGTC
>DATIKE010000097.1:0-8017 GCA_035477895.1 Phycisphaerae bacterium | reverse complement strand
GCCCCGAAGGCGGCTGGACCGACGAGGAGGTAGCGCAAGCCCTCGCCGCCGGGGCCCTGCCGGTCTCACTCGGCCCAAATATCCTCCGCATCGAGACGGCCGCCATTGCCATCGCCGCCGCAATCCATTCGCTGAAGCCCCCTTCCGCCCCATTATGACCCGGAATCGACGGTGTTGGTCTTCGTTTCCGATTGCGGCTGACGACCGATGCAGGAGCAAGTACAATAACTCGCACCTTTTCCGCGAGAACAGGCCCTGAAGATGTCCAGAAAACCGCAGGTCGTTCGACAAAACGATGTCCCTGGTGCTGCGTCGCCGATCCCGGCGGACAGACCATCGAGGTGGACCGCGATCTGGCTTGGCGGTCTGATCGTCGCGGCCATCGCCGCGTCGTTCGCCAACACCCTGTCCGTGCCGTTCATCTACGACGACATCGACAGCATCCCCGAGAACCCGCACATCCGCCGGCTCTGGCCGCTGTCCGACACGCTCACCGCCCCGCCCCAGAGCACGGTCGCGGGCCGGCCGGTGGTCATCCTGTCGCTGGCCCTTAACCACGCACTGAGCGGTCTGAACGTCCGCGGCTACCACCTGTTCAACATCACCGTTCACTGCCTCGTGGCCCTGCTCCTGCTGGGCATCATCCGCCGGACCCTGTGCAACGAGAGGCTCTCCGGTCGATTCGGCCCATCCGCCCCGTACATCGCCGGCACATGCGCGCTGCTCTGGGCGATCCATCCGCTGCAGACCGAAGCCGTCACCTACATCATCCAGCGTACGGAATTGCTGGTCAGCATGTTCTACCTGCTCACCCTCTACTGCTTTATTCGGGGCGGGCAGTCCCCGCGCCGGACGATGTGGTTCATCACCGCCATGCTTTTCTGTGCGCTCGGCATGGGCACCAAGGAGGTGATGGTGTCAGCCCCGCTCTTGGTGTTGCTGTACGACCGGACCTTCGTCTCGGGAACCTTCCGCGCCAGTCTGCGCAGGCACGCGTGGCTGTACGCGGGGCTGGCGTCGACCTGGGTGTTGCTGGCCTGGCTGAACATCCCCAGCCCGCGGAGTGAAAGCGCCGGTTTCGGCCTCGGCGTCAGCTCGCTGGATTACCTGCGCACCCAGGCAGCCGTCATCACCTGGTATCTGCGCCTGTGTTTCTGGCCTGATCCGCTGACCATCTGCTACAACGACTGGCCGCCGGCCCGGACCTTCGCCGAGGTGATCCCCCAGGGTTTCCTGGTCCTGGCCATGCTGGCGGTGACGGCGTGGGCCTTGTGGCGGAGCCACCCGCTGGCCGTTCCCGCCGCCCTGTTCTTCATGATCCTCGCACCCAGTTCGAGCTTCATTCCCATCGTCACCGAGCCCGCCGCCGAACGCCGGATGTACCTGCCACTGCTGCCGGTGGTGCTGGTGATAGTACTGGCTGTCCGATGCCTCTTTATGGAGCTTACGGCACGACGCCATGCCCTCGGCGGCATCGTCCGCTTCGCGTTGCCGGCCGTCGCGGTCATCGCCGTCGCCCTGTGCCTGGGATGGGCGACCGTCGACCGCAACCGGGATTATGCATCAGCCGTCGGCATCTGGACCGACGCGGTCGCAAAGCGGCCCCAAAACGCTGTGGCCTACTGCAACCTGGGGACCGCCCTGAAAAACAAGGGGCAACGAGACGAAGCCCTGGCCTGCTTCGAGCGGGCCGTCGAAATCAAACCCAACCACCCGATCGCGTTAAGCAACCTCGGTTCCGCGCGCATGGAGGACGGCAGACCCGCAGAAGCCCTGAAGTACCTGACCGAAGCCGTGGAAAGCTCGCCGAACTCGCCGGACGCGCATTACAACCTCGCCAACGCGTTGGCCCAGATCGGCCGGCTCGACGAGGCGGTCCAGCACTACCGGGAAGCGATCCGATTGCGGCCGCATTACGCCGAGGCCGAGAACAACTTCGGCATCGCCCTCTTTCGACTGGGCCGGGTCAACGACGCGATCGAGCACTACACCCGCGCGCTGGCAATTCAGCCTCAGTTTCCCGACGCCCTGAACAACCTGGGCAACGCTCTGCTGCGGGTCGGCAGGTCCGACGAGGCCATCGGCTACTTCCGGCAGGCGATCGATCTGCAACCGTCCTTCCTACAGGCCCGATACAACCTCGGCCGTTCGCTGGTCCAACGGCGTCGTTATGATGAAGCCGTCCGGCTCTTCCATGAAATGCTGAATGCTGAGCCCGGCCTGCTTCCCGTTCGCGTGGAGTTAGCTCGCGCGCTGGCGTCCATGGACCGCCGGGACGAAGCACTCGCCCAGTACCAGCAGATTCTCCAGGCGGACCCGCAAAACCAGGCTCTTCGCGAGGAGGCCGAGGCCGTTGCGGGCGGGCAAACGCCCTCTCCCTCGCCGCCGGCCGGGCGATGATCGCTGCGGCCGCCCCGGCCGATTGCCGTCCCCGCCGCTCCCGCTTAAACTCCACGACAGGCCGCCGTCACGGAGACCAAACCATGCGACGACCAGCGAAGCTCTGGCTGCCCGTCGTCCTGCTCTTCGCTTCACCGCTCGTCCAGGCCCGCCCTTTGAATGTTCTGATGATCGTCGGCGACGACCACCAGAACGACGTCGTCGGCTGCTACGGCAACAAGCTCGCCCGCACGCCGAGCCTCGACCGCCTTGCGGCACAGGGTGCCCGCTTCGACCGCGCGTATTGCAACACCCCGATCTGCACGCCGTCGCGGCAGTCATTCCTCTGCGGACGATACCCCCAGGCCGTCGGCGTGACCTCGCTGACCCAGGCCCTCGACGACGATCAGATCACGCTGGCCGAACGATTGCGCGGCGCCGGATACCGCACCGCCGCGTTCGGCAAGATGCATTTCAACTCACCAAAGAGTCACGGCTTCGAGGTCTTCAAGCCCGAACCCGCATGGTACGCGTGGAGGCAATCACAACCTCGCCGCACGCTGCCCGAGGGAATAGAGGTCTTCCCGGAGTGGAAGCCGTTCAGGGACCCGGCCCGGATCTGGCTGAACGGGATCAATCGGCCGCAGGGCCTCTACGACGACGAGATGGCCGGCACCTGGTATGCACGGGAAGCCGTCGCGTTCATGAAAGAGAACCGCGACAGGCCGTTCTTCGTGCAGATCGGTTTTCACGAGCCGCACTCCCCCTTCTGGTTCCCCGTGGACTTCAATGATTGCTTCCGGCCCGAAGACATGCCGGTGCCGAAACCCGGCCCCGAAGACGCCGGCCAGATCCCCAAGGTCTTCGCCGACCTGACCGATGACGACAAACGCGGCATCATCGCGAGCGCCTACACCTCCGTGGCCTATCTCGACAAGAACATCGGCCGCGTGCTCGATGCCGTCGATTCGCTCGGGTTGGCGGACGACACGCTCGTGATTTACATCGGCGACAACGGCTATCACCTCGGGCAGCACGGCCGGTTCGAGAAACATTCCTTCTTCGAGCGGGCGGTGCGCGTGCCGTTGATCATCCGCCTGCCGGGAAAGATCAAGCCCGGGACGGAAACGGCGGCCCTTGCCGAGCTGGTCGATCTCGTGCCGACGGTGCTGGACTACCTCGGGCTGCCGGCCGACCGCAACGCATCGCCGCCGCGCGACCTCCACGGCCATTCACTGAGGTTGATTCTCGATGGTACCCGGCAGCACATCCGCGACACGGTCTTTAGCGAGTACCGCCACACGGAAGAGATCATGGCCCGGACAGACCGCTGGAAGTTGATTTACCGCAGCAGTCGGGCGGTGGTTGACTGGTACGAGCCCGTCGAGACGCTCAAAGGCCGTTCCATCCGCCTCTACGATCAGCTCAACGACCCGGAGGAAATGCACAACGTGGCAGCCGACCCGGCCAACGCCGCGGTCGTCAAGGACCTGCTGGCCCGAATGGCTGATTTCTACAAGCGAGTTCCCCCGCGCGGTGAAACCCCGCCGGCGGGTCTGGCTACCGAGGACTTCCTCGACTGGGCCATCGCCCAACGCAACGCCGCCACCGCTCCGGCCAAATGATCCGCCGCCCACCCAGGCTTTCACGGCTCTTTCACGGAATCGCCGCGAGAAAAGTATTATGTGTATGCCGGGCGGGGCTGTATAATACCATTGGGGCACGCTGTCCGGGGAATCCCGCTTCAGGTCAGAATCACCGCGACCACCGGGCCGATTCGCGGCCCGCGGGCGGGAGTTGCCCAGGGGAGGATCGAGGAACATGCCGAGCCACCTGCCAAGCCGTTTGCAGATCCTGGTCGTGATATTGGCCTTCACCGCCGCCGCCACCCTGGCGATCGCGGAGGTGACAGTGCTGGGCGTCCAATACAAAGCGGATCAGGCGTTCCCGGAGCACGATTGTTTCTGGGACGCCGCCAACTACCCTTCGTCGTGTCCGCCGACCGACCCGCTGGGCGGATCGATCCATGTATTCCTTCGCAACAACGGATCGACCTCGGTGACCGTGCAGGACGTGGTCTTTTCCGGCATGAGTCTTGCCGAGGTCCTGTCTCTGCATTTTCAGGTCGTCAAGCGCCAGCCGGCCAGCGTCTGGCTCGCCGCTCTCACCTCCCAGGAACTTCAAATGCTGCTCGATGCGGGTGAGCCGGTGTGGTACAAGATCGACCCGGCCACGATCGCCCCCGGCGGAACCGGCCAGGTCGTGGTGAGGCTGCGGCAGACGCCCGCCGTGCCGAGTATCGGCATCGATGTCGTTCACAGCGCGGGCACGACATCGACGGCCGTTCCGGTACAGCTCGATCAGCCGACGATCGCCGGCGCGAGCTTCTCGTCCGACCTGACCAAGGCCTACCTGTATTGGCGCCGGGTCGCGGGAACGGCCGCCCCGACCACCATTCTGTTCAACGGCAACAACGTGACCGCCAACACCACCACGGTGAGCGATTCGACGCTTCCTTACGCGGCCTCGGTCGTCCAGTTGGGTTCTCCCGTGGTCTCGGGCTCGTTCCATGTTTTTCAGGGTGTCTACGCCGACGGCAAGACGGCGTCGGCGGGCGTGCGTCCGTGGGTCAACAATTTCATATACGGCACCTGGAGCGCGATGCCCTGCCCCGAGGGCGACGCCGCCGCCGCCCGGGCGGTGATCGATGATGCCACGAACCGCTTCATCAACGCCCAGGTCGTCCAGGGGGAACCCGGACTCAATGATTACTTCAAGACCGCTTCGGGAAGGCAGTACGCGGCCGACCGCGGCTATGGTTTTGTCATCGACGAAGTCGGCAAGTGGTCTTGTACGAACCCGCTGATGTGGTTCATCCGGGACGAGCCGGATGCCGCCGACTCCCGCGTCACCGGCATTCCGGAAAACAAGAAGGTCGGATCCCTCGCTCAGATGGCCGTGCAGACCGGCGAGGAACTCCGGGCCAACTACCCGACCGCCCCCACCACGATCAACCTGGACATGACCTACAAGCCGTTCAACTGGTACAACTACGGGCAAGTCCCGGACGTGATGATGTCGGATCCCTATTACCAGGTGCGGCTCCGGGAGGCGTACTGGTCCAATCCCGGGAGGATTCCGCTCTACCAGAAGGCCACGTTCGTGTACGCGGTCTCCCAATTGGCCCAATCCGCGGCCGAGCCCAATCCGATGCATATTATTCTGTACTCGTGTGAATACCGGGACGCGACGACCGGCCAGATATGGCCGTTCCCGACGACCCAGTCCAAGCGGATCGAGGTCTACTACGCCCTGGCCGCCGGGGCCAAGGGGATCTCCTACTGGTGGTATAAGCCGGGATATCCCTCCAACGGGCTTGGTGCTCGCACCTCGGCGGCACTGGCGCTCTGGAAGGAGACGGGCCTGCTCGGGGCCGAGATCCGCACCGCCGCCCCCCTCCTGGTCACCAGTTGCCCCGCCGCCCTGACCATGCAGGCCGGCTCGGGAGTGTGGGCAAGGTCGCTGCTCGTCGGCGCCGACACCTTCGTACTGCTGGTCGTGAACGACAACTACTACAATAACCAGCAGGGCTGCCAGTACGCGCCCGTCGCCAACGCGAGCCTGTCCGTGACCCTGCCGGGCTGGCTCCAGTCTCCCACCGCGTTCGAGATCGCGGCCGGCGGCATCCGCAACGTCGCCACGCAGATCGCCGGCGGCCAGTTGCAGATCAATCTCGGGACCCTGAACCTGACCCGGATGATCGTCGTCACCTCAAACACGCTGCTGAGGAGCTCCATCGAGGAACGCTACGAACAGCAGGTCAGGGCGAAAGTCTGCGGCTTCGCCCCCGAGGTGTGCGTGGCGGTCGGTCCGACCATCACCCAGCACCCGGTGGCCCGGAACATCTGCCCCGGCGCGACCACGACATTCACCGCGGCGGCCTCCGGCTCCGGCACCCTCAGCTACCAGTGGCAGAAGAACAGCTCGAACATCACCGACGGCGGGCACTACTCCGGCTGCACCACCGCAACGCTGACGGTATCAAACGCCGATGGCAACGCTGCAGCCAATTACCGCTGCGCCGTCTCCGACATCAACGGCACCAACACCTCCAACCAGGCGGCCCTGACGCTCAAGGCGACCACCACGATCTCGCAGCATCCATCCAGCACATCGGTCGCCCAGGGCAAGACGGCCACATTCACGGTCGCGGCCACGGGTGACGGAACGCTCGGTTACCAGTGGCAGAAAAACGGCTCGAACCTCACCAACGGCGGGCATTACTCGGGCTGCACGACCGCGACATTGACAATCTCGAATGCCGACAGCAACGATGCGGCCAGCTATCGTTGTGTGGTCGCCGGCGGGTGCGGCAGCGCGACCTCAAACGCCGCCTCATTGATGATTGCCCCCCCCGGCGACTTCGATGGCGACAACGACGTGGATATGAACGATTTCGCCCACTTCCAGGCCTGCCTCACGACGCCGCAAAACCCCCAGGCAACGCTCCCATGCCTGGACGCCAGAATGGACCCCGACGACGATGTCGATGCCGCCGACATGAACATCTTCCTGAGATGCCTGCGCGGCGCGCACATCCCGGCCGATCCGAATTGCGCGAACTGACTGCCTTGGCCGACGACACCCGCGCCCTGTTGTTGTCATCAGACGACACGAGTGGTATCTTTTCCGCCGGTAGCCATGAACAATCGGGTATCGGCGGACCCGCAAGGTCCCCGGGAGGAGATATCTCGAATGACAACCGAGCGGCAGGACACCGGCGGCGCGGCTTGTGGCAAAAACGATCTGATTGTCGTGACCGGAGCCGGCGGCTTCATCGCCGGCGCGCTGGTCCGCTACTTTCACGACAAGGGTTTCACGCGCATCAGGGCGGTCGACCGCAAGCCGCTGACGGAGTGGTATCAGCGCGTACCCGGCGTGGAATGCCTGTGCCTGGATCTGAGCGAGGAAATGAACTGCCGGCGGTCCTGCGAAGGCGCCGCCGAGGTCTACAATCTCGCAGCCGACATGGGCGGCATGGGGTTCATCGAGCGGTTCCGCGTCCAGTGTCTCCGCAGCATCCTGATCAACACGCACATGATCGAGTCCGCCTGCCGGGCCGGCGCCAGGAGGTACTTCTTCTCGTCCTCCGCCTGCGCCTACAACACCGATCTGCAGAAGGACCCGGGCTGCCGAGCCCTCAAGGAAACCGACGCCTACCCGGCCATGGCCGAACGCGGCTACGGCTGGGAGAAGCTCATGTCCGGGATTTTCTGCCAGGAGTACTGGGCCGAGCGCGGGCTAATGACCTTCATCGCCCGCTTTCATAACGTCTACGGGCCTCTCGGCACGTGGGACGGCGGGCGCGAGAAGGCGCCGGCCGCGATCTGCCGGAAGGTCATCGAAGCCAAGGACAAGGGGGCCGACACCATCGAAATCTGGGGCGACGGAACACAGACCCGCAGCTTCATGTTCATCGACGACTGCACCCGCGGAATCGACACCATCACACACACCGAGCAGCTCATCGCGACGCCGATCAACCTCGGTTCGAGCGAACTCGTTTCCATCAATGAGCTGGTCAACATGGCGGAGGAGATCGGCGGCGTCAGGCTCAAGCGCAAGTACATCCTCGACG
>DATIKE010000096.1:0-8609 GCA_035477895.1 Phycisphaerae bacterium | reverse complement strand
GCAGCGAGAGCTTCAAGGGCACTGTCGGCCCAGCGTTCCTTGAACTCAACGATCTCACTCTCTTGGCGGACAACTCGGGCCATAGCAGCAACAAGATAACACGACCCGCAACCGGGGAATAGTCCGCCAGCGGATACCATCGAATGCCGGGCGGACTACACGCGCCCGGAATTCGTAAGTCTCAGCTCCCTGATGCTTCAGATCGCCCTGTTTGGTACGAGTTGAGATTCGGCAGGCCACTACCAAGTCCTGAAACGGCCACTTCCGTGATGCCGCTCTCCAGGATGAGACGACACTTCATGGGGCAATTCTGCAGCCATATCGACCTGACTAAAAGGACGCGGGTGCTTCGCTCGCACTTCTGGCGCGGTGGGTGCCTTGTAGGTGGTCCTCCGTTGAGCCGTCTCAGAACTTGCGGATCGTCTGTATGACGTATTCCTGCTGCTGTTCGCTCATTTCGGGCGAGATCGGCAGGGAGAGAACTTCCTTGGCGGCCTGCTCGGCCACCGGGAAGGCGCCCTGCTTGTAGCCGAGGTCGGCAAAGCACGGCTGCAGGTGCAGCGGCAGCGGGTAGTAGATGGCTGCCCCGATGCCGGCGTCCGCCAGGTGCTTCTGCAGCTCGTCCCGCCGCTCGCAGCGCACGGTGTACTGGTGATACACGTGTTCGCAGCGCGGATCGACGGGCGGGACGACGACCGCCGACCCCTTCAATTCCTTGTCGTACCGGGCCGCCCGCACCTGCCGGGCGGCGGTCCATTCCGCCAGACGCCGCAGCTTGACGCGAAGAACCGCGCCCTGAAAACCGTCCATCCGGAAGTTTCCGCCGATGAAGTGATAGTAGTACCGCGGGTTCTGGCCGTGATCGCGGGTGAATCGCAGCTTCCCGGCCAGCTCGGCATCGGGCGTCACGATCATCCCGGCGTCACCCATGGCCGACAGATTCTTCGTGGGATAGAAGGACAGCGCACAGGCTTTGCTCAGGCTGCCGACCGGCCGACCGTTGAAACTCGCACCGATCGCCTGGGCGGCATCCTCGATTACCTCCAGCCCATGACACCGGGCGATGGCCGCGATCCGGTCCATGTCCACGCATTGGCCGTACAGATGCACCGGGATGATCGCCTTGGTCCGCGGCGTGACGGCCGCCTCGATGGCCGCCGGGTCGATGTTGAAGGTATCAGACAGGACGTCCACGAACACCGGCGTGGCGCCGACACGGGTCACACAGCCGGCTGTGGCAAAGAAGGTGAACGTCGGAACGATCGCTTCGTCGCCCGGGCCGACCCCCAGGGCCATCAGCGATGCCAGGATCGCGTCGGTGCCGCTGCTGGTGGCGATGCCATGCTGCACACCGCACAGGGCGGCGACTTCCTGCTCCAGAGCCGCCACCTCCGGGCCGAGGACATACGCCTGGGATTCCAGAACGCGGTGGATGGCCTCGCGAATCTCCGATTCCACCGCGCGATATTGCGCCGCCAGATCAAGCAGAGGTACTTTCATGGGTGAACAGTATCCCTGCCCGGCCCTCGCACGACAACAGGCCCGCAAGAGCAGCGAGCAGCCGTCCCGTCGGACACCGGTTCACCTGACGAAAGACAACGCACGCGACCCGAGAGGGCTATTCGGAAGGCAAGTCGCTCGGATTCACAAAGCCGGACAGGTCACTCGCCGCCTGGCCGAAGGAACAAGACGTCGAGCCCGGAGAAAACACTCGATGAGACCGAGGGGGCGTTAGCAACTGGACGGGGGGCACAAAAAAACTTCCGGGCAGGAACGAGTCCTTTCCCGGAAGTGCGCCACGGCTAAGACAGCCGAAGTTCGAAGCCCACATGAATGTGAGCAGCTCGTATCGTGGTGAAACCTCATCAACAGAACCCGTTGAACCATCCTCTCTCGATCAATCCGGAGCAACCCGGCAACTTCCATCTCCCGCTGGACTATAACACGCTCAATGACCCGGTGTCAATCAATCCATCGGCCAATCCTCAGTAAATCGTTAATGTCGCAAGATTATTAAATACAATGGTTTATAGCAATAAAAACATGGGCGAAAGAGTGACTCTCCCGCAAGTGTTGGCGGCATCTGAAGTTGCCTGCAGGGACACAAAAACGACTTTTCCAGAAAATTCTTATTGCGCAATATAGCCCCTTATTGGGCACAGGTTGTACAACGGCGAAGCGGCCACGCAAATGTGCCGGGAGGGCTGTCCAGGCCGCAAAGAAAGGTCTGCTCGAATCTGCCGAGTGGACAGGAAGAAAGGGATGGCGGGGAAGGTCGGCCCTGTTGCTGGGGGTATGACAAGACAGGCGGCCCGGATGTAGGTGCCTGCCTGCCGCAGGCAGGGTTCTCCGGGAATCACCGGGGGGTTCACCTGGCGCCCCGCGGACGGCAGGTCAACCCTTCGCCTACAGCGAAGGAACGACCTGCCCCGGGTTTTTGGTGCCCGCCGTTGTTGTCATGGCCCCATTTCTTCGGCCGCACGCCGACCACGCTTGCGGCTTTCGCCGGGCGAGCGGACAATGGTCCGCCATCCGGCGCCCTCCCTCCGTGAAACGGCGCCCTGTCCACACCAGATGGTAACTGCCGAAGGGAGTAACAACCATGCAACGCCTGGGCCTGACTGTGGGATTCGTATTGAGCACACTGACGGCGATCGGTGCGAGCCACGGTGCGGATAACCCGGCCGTGGGCCGGTGGGACTTGAGCGTCATGGTGTCGGCCACCTACAAGCCGCCGGCATGGCTGGAGATCCGCCAGGAAGGCGATAAGTTCATGGGGCGCTTCTGCGGGGAGGTCTCCGGCGTCATTAACATAGGCGAAGTCACGGTCGAAGGAGACACCATCCAGTTCCAGGCCAAGGTCGACAACGATGTCCCCGAATACATCTACAAAGGCAGGATCAAGAACGATTTGATCAATGGAACGTGCCTCGTCAACAAGGGCGAGAAGAAAGGCACCGAATACCCGCTGATCGGAATCAAGTTCATTCCATCCGTGGACCCGACCGGCGAGTGGAGGATGAAAATCGGCGAGGGCGAAGCCACGCTGTCGCTGAGATACGACAAGAAGGAACTGGCCGGCAAGTTGC
Organism: Phycisphaerae bacterium; assembly: GCA_035477895.1. GTDB lineage: Bacteria > Planctomycetota > Phycisphaerae > UBA1845 > PWPN01 > JAPKGY01. Next base: position 5,520 of record DATIKE010000096.1, on the reverse strand, counting down.
ACGGCAGGACTTCCGGGGAAGTCGGCATAGCGTCACTCAAGGGGGAAAACCTCTCCATCTCGCTCAAGAACGGAGAGAAAACTTTCAGAATCGAAGCCCGAATCAAGGGCGATATCATGGAGGGCTCGCTGGAACCCGTCGAGGGCAAGGCCGAGAAGTTCACCGCGAAGCGCGAGCGTCAGTGGGGCGAGCCTGTCAAACTCTTCAACGGCAAGGACCTCGACGGATGGGAAACCATGGACCCGCCGGGCGAAAAGGCGGAGAACAAATGGACGGCCGTGGACGGCGTGCTGACCAACACCGGGGGGGGCAAGAACATCAGAACCAGGCAGAAGTTCGGCGACTTCAAGCTCCACCTCGAATTCCGCGTCCCGCCCAAGGGCAACAGCGGCGTGTACCTCCGCGGGCGATACGAGGTCCAGATCCACGACAGCGCGGGCAAGGAGCCCTCGAAGGGTTCCTGCGGCGCGGTGTACAGCCGAATCGCCCCCTCGACCAACCCCGCCAAACCCGCCGGCGAATGGCAGACATTCGATATCACCCTGGTGGGTCAGTACCTGACCGTGGTCCACAACGGCAAGACCACCATCGAAAACCAGGAACTCGAGGGGATCACCGGCGGAGCCATAGACAGCAACGAGCACGAGCCCGGTCCGATCTACTTCCAGGGCGACCACGGCAAGATCGAGTATCGCAATATCGTGCTGACCCCGGCCAAGTGACCGATGCGCCTCGGCCCGGACGATCGGCATCGGTATTCAACCACCTGCCCGGGGTGCTCGGGGGCCCACCGGGCAGGCTCGTTTCGAGAGAGAGTTCCGTTTCCGAGCCGGTGCGGCCCACAGGACCGACGCTATCATAAGCCATTATATTGCAGATAGTTACAAGACGACCATCAATTTCGGGTAAAAAAACAATATGGGGTGTCTTCTTTGCTCAACCACATGTCGTTTTCGGTGCACTGCGGGTGTGCGGGGCCTGCGACCCCATGCGTTTTCCGGGAGGATTCAGGGCGCGGTTGAGTCATGGGGATACCCCATAAAACAATAACCGAACAGTTGCCAAACTTCCGATCAGGAGTATACTGACGGCGGATTCGGACAAATCAGCCTCACACAAGGAATCGAGAACATGAGCGAGGATTTCTCAACCAAACGCAAACAGGCCCTGGATCGTGCTCTGCAGCAGATCGAGAAGAGCTTCGGCAAGGGCGCCATCATGCAGCTCGACAGCGCGGCCTGCATGGTGCGGGAGGGCACGAGCACCGGCTCGCTGTCACTGGATCTGGCCCTGGGTGGCCGTGGTATTCCCCACGGGCGGGTTGTGGAGTTCTTCGGTCCGGAATCCGGCGGCAAGACCACGCTGGCGCTGCACGTGGTGGCCTCGGCGCAGCGCGCCGGCGGCGTCGCCGCATTCATTGATGCCGAACACGCCCTGGACCCCACCTGGGCCCGCAAGTGCGGCGTCACGCTCGATGAACTGCTGGTCAGCCAGCCGGACACCGGCGAGCAGGCGATGGAGATCGTCGAAATGCTCGTTCGCTCCGATGCCGTCGACTGTATCGTGGTCGATTCGGTCGCCGCTCTGGTGCCCAGGTCCGAACTGGAGGGAGAAGTCGGCCAGCCGTCGGTCGGCGCCCAGGCCCGGCTGATGAGCCAGTCCCTGCGCAGGCTCACCGGACTTATCGGCAAGAGCCGGTGCGTCGTCATCTTCATCAATCAGATCCGCGAGAAGATCGGCGTCATGTTCGGCAACCCGGAGACGACGCCCGGAGGACGAGCCCTCAAGTTCTACAGCTCGATCCGCATCGACATCCGGCGTGTCACCACCATCAAGGAAGGCGATCTGGCGACCGGCAACCACGTGCGGGCCAAGGTGGTCAAGAACAAAGTGGCCGCCCCGTTCAAATCCGCGGAATTCGACATCATGTTCTCCGGCGGGATCAGCACGGAAGGCGACATTCTCGACCTGGCCATCGCCGACGGCATCGTCGACAAGACCGGGGCATGGTTCAGTTACGGCCAGGTCCGCCTCGGTCAGGGCCGCGAGAACACCCGGCAGTTCCTGCGGGACAATGCCGACCTGCTCGATGAGATCCGCAAGGCGGTCGTCGCCAAACGCATGCCCGCCGCCGAAGAAGGGGCGGACAAGCCTTCATCGGCCAAAGCTCGCAAGGACGATGACGAGGAGGAAGAAACTTCGTCGGAGCGAACCCGACCGGCCGCCGACAGGAAAAAGATCGCAACAAAAGCAAAACGTTAACCGCACCCGCCTGCAACATCGCGCGCGGGCAGGGCGTCAGGGTCCCGGCGCGGTCTCGGGTATCCGCTCGCGATCCAGCAAAGTCCGTGCGAACCTGCGGGCCCAATCGTCGGGATCGGATCGGGAAGTCGCCTCCAGCACCTTGCTGAACCTGTCGCCATGCTGGTCGGCCAGCAGGCGCCGAGCCAGGCTCCGCACGAGCCAGTGAGAATCATTGACCAGCCTCATGGCCGTCGGCATGGTCGAATCATCCAGGACGAACCATCGCATGCACTCGGCCAGCCGGGCCCGCACCCGCCAGTCAGGGTCGTCCACCCGCGAAAGCACGGCTGCCTGCAACACGGCGGCATCGATCTGCCGGGCACCGTAACGCAGTCGGCCGGCGGCCAGATGCTGATGCTCGGCCAGCAACATGGCCAACTGCTCCATGGCCTCGATACGCTCGTCGGGCTTTTCCGCCTGGAGTCGGCCGAACAAACGCCTCAGCAGCTCGCCTTCCACGCGAAGAGGCAGCCGCCGGAAGAAGACGGGCTTCAACTGGATACCGCCGAAGCCCGGCTGCCAGCCCTGGCTACCGTCGGCGAGGATGACCGGCTGCGGATTGAGAATCGTCGTGATGTGGACGTCTTGAGAGGTTTGGGGCGTGCCGATCATGCCGGAGCGTATCGCGCCCACGTCGAGTGTCTGGGCAACCTCCATCGACTCCCCGGGCATGAGTTGAAACCGCCGATCGAGCATGAGTCGAATCGACCCGCCCGAAGACCGCGACCGGTCGCCTCTCGCGTCGATCACGGTTAACAGCCCCGGCTCGATCATCATCGCCGGGCCGATGCTGATTGGGAACGACCCCGAGTTCCGCAACCGCACCTCACACCACCACGGCTGCCCGGGCAGCACATCGCCGTGCTTCACCTCCAGTGAAAGCGACAGGAATCGCCCGGGCTCGAAGGGATACTCACGGATCTCCGGATTGAACGAGGTCAGCAACTGGTCGGCCGTTTTCAAAGCCGGCTGCGTGGCGGGGAAATCCACCTTCCACTGCTTGCCCAGACTGCGGATCCGATATCGCTGCTCGAAGTTGGCCGGCTGAGTCGTCGCCGCCCGCAACCGGGAGGCCGCCTCGTCATCCTTTCCCAATCCTTTCAGAGTTTCAGCCAGCATGATGGCCGACCACAGATCCTGGTCCGCCAGCGGGGCCAGCGTCCGCCGGGCATCCTGGAACTGTTCTCTCCGCAGTTGAACCGCTCCGACGGTGCGATTGGCGATCATTTCGTCGGGCTGGCTTTGGAGAACCAGTTGGGTCAGTCTCTCCGCCTCGCCCAGCGCGTCCACATAATGAGCGAGTATCCAGCCGATCTGTATCACAACCGTCCGGTCCAGTCCCTGGCGCGCTTTTGCGGCATTGGCGATTGTCGACTTGCAAAGCCGGGCCGCATGTTTGAAATGGGCCTCGGCGGCTGTGAGATCGCCCTTCAGCAGGGCCACCTGGGCCCGCATGATGATCGTGTCGATGACCTCGGATTCCAGTTCTATTGCCCGTTTGACCAGTTCCTCGGCCTCATCGAGCCGGTTGAGTTCCACCAAAGCCGCAGCTCGCCCCAGCAGGAGGCCGGCCACGGACTGTGGAGGCGAAAGCCGCTCGACCAGTCTTTGTGCGTGCTGGTACCAGATCTCGGCATGGGCCGACAGACCGTAAAGAGTGCATTCGTCACCCAACTGTCTGGCCGCATCGACGTCCGCGGGGTTGACCTCGAGCTGAGCCAGCAGGATGCCGATGTTGTGCGGAACACGATCCTGAGGAGGCGCCATCCGCAGCAATACCTGCCTCGCGGCAATATTGTGCGGGTCCTCACGAACCGCGGTTTCGGCGAGCGATCCGGCCTGCGACTCCTCGCCGCGATTCCAGTGATAGTCCGCCAGTCGGGCGTTCAGCAGGCTCGACACCGCCGCCGGGAGCCCCTCTTTGGCCAGTTGGGCCCGGCAGAACTCCGCGTGCTCGTCCGCCGTATGCAGGAAATCAAAAGCGGACTGCATCCACGCGAAACTCGCGGGGAGGTCTTGCGGCGCCCGCTGGAGATAGGATTCCAGCGCGACCCGCATCTGCTCCTGGCGGCCCAGCACGCGGAGCAGATCCACCTGCCACCGATAGGCCTCGGCCAGGTCCGGCTCGACCCGGGCGGCGGCCTCCATCAGCAACAGCGTGATCTCGGCATCGACCGACGAGATGCCGGCCTGCGGGGTCAGGGGGTAATCGCGGGCAAGATCCACCAGCCACTTGCCCGGCGACAACGGTTGGGCCCATGCCGTCGCGGCAGCCAGAGACAGAGCCAGCCAGATCGAGCGTCCCCGAATCCTGTTCACCATCATGCCATCCACGACACCAACCCCACCTGAGTTATCGTCCCGCCCCGGCCTCCACGAGCTGTCACGCATCCTGTCCGTCCGGCGGATCATCGCCCGGGGAAGCCAGCCGCCATGCTCTCAGCAGTTCCGCCACGCTCCAGGCCTGGGCGAAGCAGCCGCCCGGCCGATGCGGCGGATCACCGTCGAATACCTCGCTCACCGATCCCAGCCCGGCCTCGTCCAGGTGCTCGACCAGCGGCAGCAATGTGTCACGCATCTCCTGTTTGGCCCGCGGCGAAAAGTTCCTCACCCGAAGGTACGCCTCGACATAGGGGCCGATCAGCCACGCCCAGACCGTGCCCTGGTGATAGGCGCCGTCGCGCTCGTACGAATTGCCCTCGTATCGCCCTCGATAACCCGGACTTCGGGGCGACAGCGACCGCAGGCCGTACGGCGTCGATAGCTCCCGCTCCACGCAGGTCACGACCGCCCACTGCTGGTCCCGACTCAACGGCGAGTGCGGCAGCGATACGGCGAAGATCTGGTTCGGCCGGACCGCCGGGTCCCGGAAGTCCTCGCGCACCACGTCGTACAGACATGATTGCGAGTCATTCCAGAACACCGCGGCAAACGACCGCTGCACCCGGTCCGCGAGTTCCTCGAGCTCCCTGCCGCCCGCCTCATCGGTTCGCACGGTGCGGGCAGCCAGAATCCTCAATGCGTGATACCACAAGGCATTGATCTCGACCGGCTTGCCGTGGCGCGGCGTGAAGATCGTGTCGCCCCACTTGGCGTCCATCCAGGTGATCTGCGTGCCGGGGTTGCCGCAGGCGATCAGGCCGTCGCCGTCCATGCGGATATCGAACAGCGTCCCCCGTCGGAAGGCCTCCACCACCCGCCTGCAAGTCGGCTCGA
>DATIKE010000095.1:0-10547 GCA_035477895.1 Phycisphaerae bacterium | reverse complement strand
CATCTCAACCGCGCGCTCGAGAACGTCCAGGCCGACTGCCTGGTGATCAGCCTGTCCGGCGACTGGCTGTTCCCGCCGGTGCAAAATCGGCTCATCGTCGATGCCCTGCTGGCCAACCGGAAACGCGTGTCCTACTCCGAGGTGAACTCGCCCTACGGCCACGACGCATTCCTGATCGAGCCGGAGATCATCGGCCGACTCATCAGCGGCTTCCTGGCGAACGCCCACGGCGAGCCGAAGATCACCAGCACGGACGTGCCCGCCCACCCGCGACATCGGCCCGCGGTCGAAAGCGCCTGGTCGCGTCAACGCATCGATTACGATCGGATCGAGTCGCTCATCCCGCCGGGATCGAGCGTCCTTGACCTGGGCTGCGGGCGCGGCGTCCTGTTGTCGAGGCTTCGCCGGCGCAAGAATACCCGCGTGCTCGGCATCGAGGTCGAACAACAGGCGATCTGCGAGTGCGTCGATCGTGGAATCAGCGTGGTCGACCTGGACGTCGAAGTCGAGCTCAAGAGCTTCCCCGACCAGTCCTACGACTACGTCGTCCTTTCGGAAACGCTGCAGACGCTCCGCCGACCGGACATCGTGCTCCGCGAGATGGTGCGGGTCGGGCGTTACGGCATCGTCAGTTTTCCGAACTTCGTCTACTGGAAGCCGGTCGTTCAGATGCTGCTGACCGGGCGTTTGCCGGTGACCGACAACCTGCCGTTCTGGTGGTACGATTCGCCGAACGTGCGCTGCGTGACCATCCGCGACTTCGAGGCCTTCTGCCGACAGAGCCGCGTGCGCATCCACCACAAGATCCCGCTGGTCGAGGGTCGCCGGCAGCCGATCCGCTTCCTGCCCAGCCTCCGCGCCGCCGAGGCCATCTTCGTCATCAGCAGGAAAGGGTAGCGAAAGAGACGGCTCGATATCTGCCCTATTTCGGCCAACCCGTACGTTCCAGCCAAGCGTCGATCTCGCCGGAGAGTTCCTTGACCTTGCCGGCGTAGGCCGGATCGTTCGCGAGATTCCGCACTTCGCCGGGGTCATCGGTAAGGTGATAAAGGTACTGTTTATCGGGGCCGTGGCTGTAGCGGATGAATTTCCAGCCTTGGCCGCGAATCATGAACGAGCCGGTGGTGCCCTTTTCCAGCCGACGGGTGCCTTCGGGAGAGGCCTTCACCCGTTCCGAGAACGCGTAGCGCCGTCCTTGAGCGGGATCGCGCCGGCCGGTCAGGAACGGAACCATGCTCTGGCCCTGGACATGGGATGGAATCGGCCGATCGAGCAGTTCCAGCAGCGTCGGCATCAGGTCGGTCAGGTCGGTCGTCAGGTCGCTGGATTGCGGCTTGAGCTTGCGCGGGTAGCGGATGATCAGCGGCACCCGGGCGATCTCGTCATAAAACGCGCTGGTGCTCTTCCAGACCATGCCGTGCCCACCGGCCATGTCGCCGTGGTCGGCCGTGAACACGACGATCGTATCGTCTGCCACCCCGGCCGCATCCAGCGCTGCCAGCACGCGGCCCACCTGGTCGTCCAGCATTCGGACGTTGGCATAGTAGATTCGCAGGAACTCGCGCAGGCCGGGCTCCTTGATGCCCTCGACGATCTTTCGCGACCAGTCCTTCTCGAAGCGTTCCTCCCGAATACCATGGTTGTCGGGCAGCCGAATCCCGGCCGGGTCCACCTGGTCGTAGTAGGGATTCGGCACCACATTCGGGTCGTGCGGGCCGTTGAACGAGCAGGTGATCATGAACGGTTCGCGCTGCCCGGCGAGGCTCCGGACCCGGTCGGCGGTCAACTGGGCGACGCGGACATCGTAGACCTGCTCCAATGGCAACTTGAGCCGGCCGATCTTCAGAATGAAGTCCGCGAAACGCTTCTCCTTCCACGCCTCGCCCACCGCAGACTGCGCCTCCCGGATCGCCGGCGCGATCTCGACCGGCAGAGGCCAGACGTACCAGTCCATCCAGTCCGACCGCGGGGTCCGGCGGACCTTGTCGAACGTGTCCTTCATTTCATCGAGGTACTTTCCCTCGACCGGGTACATATCGGGGTAATACGGCAGGCGATCGCCGGACAGGTGCCACTTGCCGTAATGGTGCGTCGCATAACCCGCCTCGCTCAGCAGCTTCTCGGTGGTCACGTCCTTCGCCATGATGCCGGGCGGGCCGGTGGAGACGGCCCCCTGCCGGCAGTTGACAACGATACCATGCGCGTGCGGGTACATGCCGGTAATCATGGACGCCCGCGTCGGAGAACAGAACGGCGTCGGGCAAATCGCCTGGGTGAACCGGACTCCCTCACGCGCCAGCCGATCGACATGCGGCGTCGGCACCGGCCCGCCGTAAGTGCTCATCACACCCGCGGTGAGCTGGTCGCACATGACGATCAACACGTTGGGCGACTGGGGTTTAGATTCACCCGCTGAAACCATCGCGGCCGCCGGCAGGCATACCAAGCCAATCAGCAGGGCCCTGTGCATCTCGTCTCCCCCATGAAATGGTCACCTCAATCTACCGCCGGCACAGGAATCGGGCAATCGCGGCGTCAACCAAGACAAACGCACATGGCCCCCGCCTGGGACCGCATCTTTCTCAAATGCCTGTTGCCGCTTATTATTGACGACTCAAGGAGGCATGAATGACTTCTCGCGAACGACTGTTGACCGCCTTGCGCCGCGGCACGCCCGACCGCGTGCCGGTGACGATCTACGAACACGCCCCGCTGGGCGACGGCTGGGCCAACGTCGAGCCGAGCTACGCTCCGATGCTCGACCTGGAACGGCAATACGGTGACAGCTTCGTGCGGGCACCGATCGATGTGCCCGTACTGCTGGGCGACCCAAACTCGGTACGCGGTCAGGACGAAACCTCCGCCGACGGCAGCCTGGTCAAAACCAATATCATCGACACGCCCAAGGGGCAACTCCGCTGGGTCACGCGCCGAGATCCGAGCCAAATGACCTGGTGGCAGATCGAGCCGCTCATCAAGAGCGACGAGGATATCGAACGTGTGTTATCCATGCCCGACGGGCCGAATACCGTCGACGCGGACAAGCTCAAAACGCTCGAACAGAAGGTCGGCGAGGACGGCATCCTGCTGTTCAGCCTGGGTGACGCGATAGGGCACGTGGTCGGCCTGTTCGACTTCGAGGACTTCATCATGCGGGCCTACACCGACGACGGGCCCATCCGCGCCTTGCTGGCCAAGGCACAGACCCAGGTAATGCGGGCAATCCAGGCGATCGGCTCGGTCGTCAAGGACACCGCGATCCGGCTGTGGGGACCGGAGTACTGCGGCGCGCCGCTGATGAGTCCGCAAGTCTATTTCCCGAAGTACGTGCTCGATCTGGATAAGCCGGCCACGGATCTGATCCATGCGACCGGCAACTTCAGCGTCATCCACTGCCACGGTCGACTCGACGCAATCCTGGAGTTGATCGCAGACATCGGCGCCGACGCGCTGGAACCGATCGAAACGCTGCCGATGTCCACGGCCGACGTCACCCTGGCCGACGTCAAGCGGCGAATCGGCCACAGAATGTGCCTGATGGGGGCGGTACAGTCCCTGACGCTCGAGCAGGGCACGCCCGAGCGGGTGCGGCAGGAGATCCGCGAGGCCATCGAAGCCGGCGCGCCCGGAGGCGGCTTCGTGCTGCTGCCGACCTCCGCACCCTTCTCGATCCCCCTGCCCGACAACGTCCTGGCCAACATCAAGAGCATGTACCAGGCCGCCCACGAATTCGGACGCTATAAGGACTGACCGCGGGGGCTCATCATCCCGGCTTATGACGTTTTGACTTCTCATGAAGAAGATCACGGTCTACAGCGACGGCGCATGTCAAGGCAACCCGGGGCCGGGCGGTTGGGGAGCAGTGCTTCTCTACGGCAAGGCCCGGCGGGAAATCTCCGGCGCCTGTCCGGCCACCACCAACAACCGCATGGAACTGACCGCGGCCATCGAAGCCCTCAAGGCGATCAAGGAACCCTGCCAAGTTGATTTCTACACCGACTCGCAGTACGTGCAGCTTGGGATGCGCGACTGGCTGCCGAAGTGGAAGGCCAGCGGCTGGCGGCGCGGCAAGAAGCCGGTCAAGAATCTCGATCTCTGGCAGACACTCGACACCGAGGCCTCGCGACACAAGATCACGTGGCACTGGGTCCGTGGCCACTCAGACAACCCGGAAAACGAGCGGTGCGACCGGCTCGCCACCCAGGCCATCGACCGGCTCCGGGCGGACATCGGCCAGGACGCCATCCGTGCCGCTCTCCGCGACTTCAATGACGACCACGACCTGTTCTGATCGGCCAGCGGCCGCCACGGCACATTGAATGACATCCTGTCCGGTCAATTCACAGAGCAGTTTTCCGCCAACCCATTCTTCCTGGCACGCCGGTTGCAAGTCAGCGATGATCGCAACTCTTTTTGAGGCAAAACCCTAAGTTCATTTGCACGGCCTCAAAACTCGTGCTATATTTCTCGGTCCTACCTGTTGGCGAGGCGGATGGCAGGGGTCCCGGTAGCCTGTCTTAACCTCATGCCAGATATGTACTTAGGTTTTCTGGTTCTGCAAGGCGGGCCGTGTGGCGTTCATCAGTCCTTCGGCGTCGGTCCAGAAACCCTGTGAGGACGAGGTTTGGCGGGTGTGGATCGTGAAATCCTGACGCGGCAGATACGCGACAACCTCGACGTCGTCGGGGTCATCGGCCGGTATTTGCCCTTGAAGCGAGCTGGAGCCAACTTCAAGGGCCTGTGCCCATTTCACCAGGAAAAGACCCCCTCTTTCCACGTCCATCCCGGGCGGCAGACGTTCAAGTGCTTCGGATGTGGTGCGGGTGGCGATATTTTCAAATTCATTCAGCTTCGCGAGAAGGTGGATTTTCTGGAGGCCCGCCGGATGCTGGCCGACCTGGCCGGCATTTCCCTGGAAGACGAGAAACGCGGCGGGGTTCGCGGGCCGACCAAGAGCGACTTGGTCGGCGTCAACGACTGGGCCCAGCAGGTCTTTCGCCGGCAGTTCATCGGGGTCGCCGGCGCCGATGCCCGCAATTACGTGACCCAACGCGGCATCTCGGCCGAGAGCGTCGAGCAGTTCGGGATCGGACTGGCCCTGGATCGGATGGACGGACTCATCGAGGAAGCGCGCAAAGCCCGGATTGACGTGGCCAAACTGCTGGCGGCCGGACTGGTCAAGCAGAGCGAACGCGGGGGCCACTACGACACGTTCCGCCATCGGCTCATGTTTCCGATCCCCGACATCAACGGTCGTATCATCGGCTTCGGCGGGCGGACGCTCGGCGAAGACCCGGCCAAGTACCTCAACACGCCGGCCACTACGATTTTTGACAAGAGCAGCAATTTGTTCGGTGTGGATCGGGCCAAGCACGCGGCCGGCAAAACCGGGCGAACCGTGGTCGTGGAAGGCTACACTGACTGCATCATGGCCCACCAAGCGGGTTTTACCGAGACGGTGGCCACGCTCGGCACCGCCATGACCGACGCCCACGCCGCCCTGCTGCGGCGGTACGCGGACCGGGTGATCCTGGTCTTCGACTCGGATGAGGCGGGGCAGCGGGCGGCCGAACGGGCCGTCTCGGTGACATTATCCAGCGGGCTGGACGTCTGGATGGCCCGCGTCCCCGAGGGCAAGGACCCCTGCGACTACATCCTGGCCGCCGGGGCCGAGGCCTTCGAGGCGGTTTTACGGGCGGGCGTCGGGGCGTTAGAATTCAAATGGCGGCAGGTCGCACGGGAGTACGCGGACTCGGCGACCTCCCCGGCCCGTAAACGGGCGGTCGACGCCTTCCTGGAACAGTTGACCGTCTGGGCCGGCCACGGGGTTATAGATCCGATTCAGAGGGGTTTACTGGTTAACCAACTGAGCAAGGTTCTCGGTCTGCCGGCGGAAGACCTCCACCGGCAGCTCGATCGCTTGGCCCGCCGATCCACCCGATCCCGGCTCGCGGCTTCGAAACCCGAAGCCGGCCCCGGCGACCGGTCGACCAGCCCCAGGCAGGTGGCCTTGCAGCAGGTGATCGAAGTCCTGCTGAACGAGCCGCGGCAATACCCGTCGGTCGGCACCTGGTTCGACCCGGGTGAGATCCGGGATTCCGAGTTGGCGGAGGTGGGCCGGGAGTTGAAGGCCACCCTGGAAGGCGAGCGAGAATTCCGGCTGGACGAGTTCCTCGGCCGATTCGAGTCGGAGGCGTCCGGGCGGCTGATCACGGATCTTCAAATACGCGGCGAGCGGCGCGGCCAGTACGGCGAAGTCATCGCGGCGGCAAGGGAATGCATCGAGGCGTGCAATCGGCTGAGCGAGTCATCGGCGCTGGTCGATGCGTTACGGCAGCCGCGGGACACCCAGCCGTCGGAGGAAGGAAAAGACGGACAGAGCCAGGAGGATGGGCTTCTTCGGGCCCTGGCATCCAGCGCCCGGCAGCGGCATTTCTCCCCGGCCCGCGTCCGACGCAGATTCATCCAGGAGACATAACGAGGATGGCGGAAACAACGATAAAACCCATCACCGAAGTGATCGAGTCCACGGTGCAAGCCCTGGTGGACCGCGGCAAGAAGCGCCGCTGCGTCACCTGGGAGGAGATGAACGATATCCTCCCGGATGCAGCGCTCGAATCCGAGCATCTGGAAACGATCATGCTGCGTCTGGAGGAGAGCGGGCTGGAGCTGATCGACGAGATCGAGGCCGACCGGCGCGGCGTCTACGGCGCCAATCGCTCCAAGAACCGGGCCGGCGAGGCCCCGACCCGGTCGCTCGACATCCTCAAAGGCCTGGAAGGGGAAAAGGGCGTCCCGGCGGCGGAGGGAGACGAGAGCGGGAGCCGACGCATCGACGACCCGGTTCGCATGTACCTGACCCAGATGGGTGAAATCCCTCTGCTGACACGGGCGGAGGAGATCGCGCTGGCCAAGAAGATCGAGCTGACGCGGATGGCCTTCCGCAAGATGGTGTTAGAGAGCGATTACTGCATCGGCCAGGCTGTGGACATCCTGCAGCAGGTCGCGGACGGCCGACTCCCCTTCGACCGGACGATGAAAATTTCGACGTCGGAAGCCCTGGCCAAGAACACGATCACCAAGCTGCTCCCCGAAAACCTGGCGACGGTCCGCAAGCTCATGGAGATGGATGAGGCGAACCACCAGCAACTGGTGGACACGCCGCGGATGGCGGGGGCGACAAGAACGGCCATGGTGCGGCAGATGAACCAGCGCCGCCGGAAGATGGCCAAGTTGCTGGAGGAGCTTTCGCTACGGACGAGCCGGATCATCCCTCTGATGCGTAAGCTCGAAGCCGTCTACCGGAAGATGCGCGACGTGGAGCGGCGGATTCACAAGGAACAAAAACGCCCGACGATGCAGGAAGAGGACCTGGCGGCGATGGTGGACGAGCTTTCCGGCCTGGAGTCGATGGTGATGGAGGCACCGGCCCAGCTCGAGCAGCGGCTGATCCGGATAAGGCGGGTCTTCGCGGAGTACGAGGACGCCAAGCGCCGGCTGTCGGGCGGGAATCTCCGGCTGGTCGTCTCGATCGCCAAGAAGTACCGCAACCGCGGGCTGAGCTTCCTGGACATCATCCAGGAAGGCAACACAGGCCTGATGCGGGCGGTGGACAAGTACGAGTACCGACGCGGCTACAAGTTCAGCACCTACGCGACGTGGTGGATCCGGCAGGCGATCACTCGGGCGATCGCGGACCACGCGCGGACCATCCGCATCCCGGTCCACATGATCGAGACCATGAGCCGGCTGCGGAACATCTCCAAGCAGTTACTGCAGGAGCTCGGCCACGAGCCGACGATCGAGGAAATCGCCAAGCGAGCCAAGATGCCGGTGAGCGAGGCCCGGCGGGTCATGAAGATCAGCCGGCACCCGATATCCCTGGATCGGCCGGTCGGCGAAAGCGAGGACTCGTACTTCGGGGACTTCATCGAGGACGACGGGGCTGAGTCGCCCGTGCTGTCGGCGGGGAATGAAATGCTCCGCGAGCGGATCGAGGAGGTCCTTAAAACGCTGACCTACCGCGAGCGCGAGATCCTCAAGCTGCGTTACGGCATCGGCGACGGGTACACCTACACGCTCGAGGAGGTCGGCAAGATCTTCAAGGTGACCCGCGAGCGTGTGCGCCAGGTCGAGGCCAAGGCGATCCGCAAACTCCAGCACCCGGTTCGTTCCCGGAAGCTCGATGGCTTCCTGGACATGAGCTCCCAAACCCAGGACAACTGACCGCCGACAGGTCGCACCCGGCCGGCAGGCCTGGAATCGAAGCCCTCCGCGCCCGTTTTCCGGGCGCGAGATCTATTAAGAACTCATCACAGGTGGACACGGTCCGGGCTGTAGCAGCTCAAGTAAAGCGGCAGAAGCGTCCGGCACCCCTGCCGGACACCGATATGTATCGACCGGGGAACGGCCGACACCGGCCCCTACACTCATTCGACAGATACTCTTTTTGCCAGACTTATCTTCTCAATCTTGAGCCGCCCGGCTGGAAGCCACGGCCGGTGCCGATGCCGGCCGGCTCGCGGGGCGGCGGGCATCGCCGGCAAAGACCGGGGTTCTGTCCGGCCTCGAGCCGGCCGCCCGCGTCGAGGTCGGCCTGTTGGCCGGGATGGCCGGGAAACTCGTCGGCCCAGGCGGCGGCCGGTGCGGCGGCCGCACCCCGACGACCGGATACTTGCGCATCGACTCCGCGATCGCCAGGGCCGTCGGTTCGTTTTGCATCCATTCCTTCATCCGTTCCCTGATGTAGTCCCAGGAGATCTCCGGAGTGGCGACCTCGGTCACCTGGACGAGATGCAGGCCGAGGATGGTATCGACGACCTGGCTGATCTGCCCCGCATCGAGCTTGAATGCCTCGGCGGCCAGCGTCTCATTGGCCATGAGGTGCCGGGTGATCCGCCCCATGTCGCCGTCGAGGACGGCGGAGTCGGACTCGGCCACGCACTGTTCCCAGGTGCGTTTGCCGTCCAGGATGTCCTGGCGCATGCGACTCAGCCGATCCCGGGCCACCTGCCTTTGCTCCGGCGCGGCGTAGACCGGCAGGCGGAAGAAAATCTGGCGGGCCTTGACGTATGTTCCGTCGAACTCCCGTCGGCGGGCCTGGAAGATCTCCTTGAGGCGGCTCTCATCCGCGCCCAGCTGCTGGCCCTGCTGAACAAGCTTGGCCTTGGCCATCGCCGTCAGGGTGAACCGCTCGAAGGCCGACCACTTCAGGCCGTGGGCTTCAAAAAACGTTTTTGCCTTATCCAGAGAGTCGAAACCGCGCAGACGGATGTGATTCTCGGTTCGCTGCTCGACCTCCTGCGGGGTCACGAGGTCGGGGTGATCCTTGGCGTACAGCCATATCAGACGATCGTGAACGAGATCCATCATGACCTCGTCGCGAATGGCATACCCCTTGACCGGATCGATCTTGACGGTGTTCTCGAAGTCCTCCTGGGTGACCGTGGCCCGGTCGCCGAGGCGCACCAGAACGATCTGGTCGGCAGGCTGAGAGGCGGCAGGCGCGGAAGCGGGCTCATCGGCGGCAAATGAACCAGGCGCGACCGCGAGGGTACACAGCGCGATGCAAATCACGCCGGCGGACAACCTTCCGATTGGCAAATCCGTCTTCCACATACCCTCGGTCCTTTCACGGTCTCGCACGTCCGACGATCCCCATGAGTTTTTTTCGGTCAACCGCTCGGCGGACGTGAGGCTCCAATCCTGGACTCCGTCCCGGCCAGCAACCGCTTGAGGTTACTACGGTGGCGGTAGATCACAAGTGCGGCCAGGACGATGGAAAACAGGTACATGGGCCAAAGCTGATCGGCCGAGCCCCACCGTCCACGGGCCCAATGAACCGCCGCGGCAAACAGGAATGGAAAGCTCCCCGCCGCCACGATCGAGCCAACGGAAACATAGCGCGTCAGGCCGGTGACGACGATCCAGAATACGAACGCGACCAGGCCGGGCAAGGTGAAATAGGGCCAGATTCCCAGGAGCACCCCCAAAGACGTGGCCACGCCCTTGCCACCCTTGAATCTGAGGTAGACCGGGAACACATGGCCGAGGATGGCGGCGAAGGCGACGGCCATCCAGGCCAGGAAGTCGCCGGCGGACAACGGCCCATGCCCGGCCTGGGCGGCGAGGTATCGCCCGGCCAGCCACACGGGCGCGAAACCCTTGAGCAGGTCGAGAGTGAACGCCAGCAGACCCCACGGCCAACCGAGCACCCGCCCGACGTTGGTCGCGCCGATGTTGTTGCTGCCCCGGGTCCGCACATCCACGCCTCGGGTCAGCCCGACGAGCAGGCCGAAAGGAATCGCGCCGCACAGGTAAGCAGCGACGACAATACCGGCGGCGACGGCGGGCCCGGCATGCATCAGCGATAGCCTCCTTTTTCCCATTCGGCGGAACGCGCGACTTCCTCGTACAACCGACAGGCCTGGCGGGCGTGTTCGCGCATGGTGATGCCGGCCACCGCGTCCGGGGCGGCGGCGGCGCAGGTGCGGCGATGCGCGTCGTCGCACAGGCGACCGATGGCCTGAGCCAGCGCGGGCACATCG
>DATIKE010000094.1:0-11182 GCA_035477895.1 Phycisphaerae bacterium | reverse complement strand
CTCTCCACATCCACCAGCGTGTGGTCGGCAATCCTGGGATACCTGCTCGCGGGCGGTTCCGCGCCGGCCTTGACCCAACCGTCCAGCGCGACCAGCAGCGCCCGCAGCAAAGGCTGATAGTTCAAGGTGTTTGGATCATATCGGCAGATGCCGCGGTTCGGCGGCGTGGTGAACAGATGCTGCCCGCCGGCGATGTGATACAGGCGCACGTTGGGATCAAGCGGCACGTCCCGGCACCCCTCCACGTCCGTGTGCAGGAGCGACCCGCCGCGGGCCCAGTACTCGGTCGAAGTCTCCGTGATGAACAGTTTGGGCAAATGACCGGATCGCCGCGAGCGTTCCAGCCAGTCACCCTTGCGGCCGGTCACCGGATCGGTCTGCGAAACCGTCGTGAACGGGAAAACGTCGCTGGGATAAAGGTGCTCCTCGTGCGGGCTGCCGTGCCGGGTAATCTGGGTGAACCGGGCGTTGAAAATCGCCTTGCCGGAACCGGGGACGTGCGCGAAAGCCGTGTCGAATACCGTCCGCCCGCGCTCGTCGCCGTTGAAATCCTCAAAAAGCAGATGGTGAATGAACCGCCCCGACTGCGAGATTCCGAAGACGCAGGCCCGATCCACCGCACCGGCCAGCGGGTTGACCGGGCTCTCCGAATCGCGAGCCGCATACTTGAAAAATGACACGGCATCGCGGACGGCCACCGTGCCGAGACCCGACACGCGCGGATCGCGAGCTTCGTACGCCAGGTCATAGAGCCATCCCGGGCGGAAGCCATCCTTGAGATACATGAAAGTCGGGTCGGGGATGACCTTGCCGTCTTCAAGTCGTGCGTAACTCCAGCGATCGCGCGACACTTCGGTCGGCTGAGCCGCCCGGTTGGGACGCATCGTCAGCACGGCCGAGGTGTTGTCGAAGCTGACCGACGGATACACTCGGGTATTACCCCAGCAGAGCGGTTCGCTGTGGCTCGGCTTGTCGACGCAGATCTCGGAGTACACCCGGCCGGTGACCGGGCCATCGGGACCGCGGGCGATCGGCAGGTCGATCTGCATTCGTCCGTCGCCGGGCAATACGTCGCCGTTCCACCCCGTCCAGAGAACACAGTAGCCGCGTGCCATGAGGAAACCGTTGCCGGCATCGGCCGGCGAGAGCGGATCGTTGTTGCGGGCGTTGTTGAAAGCGTGGATCGCGAGCTTGTTGCCGCGGTTGTTGACGTCGTAAAGCAGGCAGCCGTTGCCGCGCAGAGCGTCGGTCGGCTTGAGCAGAAAAAAGTCGGTCCGGAAACGCACTTTGCCGGCCGGCGTCCTCGGTGCCAGTTTCAGATCCACCACCTGCTGATTGGCTTGATGATCCGGATCGACTTCGATCCAGAGCCCGCCCTGGATCCGTTCGTAAGAACCGACCTCACCGAAGGTCCGGCCTTCCGCGAAAGGCCGGCGGTCAGCCACATCGATTTGCACGACCTCGGCTCGTGCCGGAATCGCCCACCACATCAACATCAGCACATGGACGAAGTGACTCGTACGCATGGGGATTCCTTGTGATGGTCGGAGCTTCACCACGCCCACGAGTACGCGTTCGAACCCGCGTCGGCGTCGAAGGGGCCCTTGGGCAGCGTTTTTTGCCAGCCGAGCACGCGACGGGTCATGCGTTCGACCACGTCCTTGTGTTTATCGGCCAGGTTGTTCAGTTCGCTCGGGTCTCTGGGAATATCGTACAGCTCGACGCGGCTGCGGTCCGGATTCATCAGCAGCTTCCAGTTGCCCTCACGGATGGACAGGATCGGGCTCTTGTTGATGGTGTGTCCGGCGATGCCGAAGCGCCACTCCCACATCAGGGGCGTGGTGCGCTCCCGCGGCGTTCCGAGCCACGCGGCGGACATGTCCTCGCCATCGATTTCCAGGTCCGCGGGCATCGGCACGCCCGCGAGCTTGCAGATCGTCGGCAGGAAGTCCACGCCGGCGACCACGCTGGTCCCGTCCACCTTGCCGGCAGGGATATGGCCGGGCCAGCGGATGATGAACGGCACGCGCACGCCGCCCTCGTAGAGGCTGCGTTTTCGGCCGCGGAACGGGCCGGCGCTGCCGACCCCGCTGTGGGCGGCGTTCAGGATCGAGATATCCTCCGGGCCGTTATCCGAGGAAAAGATCACGATCGTGTTCTCACTGAGGCCCATCTCATCGAGCTTTTTCAGCAACCGGCCAAACTCGCGATCCGCGTCGGCCGCCGACGCATAGTAAATCGTCGCCGGGGACTTGAAGGGCACATTGGCCGCGCTGAACCGCTGGAACGGTTTCATCTGTTCCTCGGTCGGATTCAGCGTGGCGTGAGTCTGGAGCGTCCAGGCCTGGACGAAGAACGGCCGATCGCGATGCTCTTCAATGAAATTGATCGTCTCATCCACGATGTACCGGGTGGACCGGGCCCGGAAATACGGTTCCTTGCCCTCGTTCCAGCCGTCAGGGTCGTTCGAATTGACCGTTCGGGCCACGTCGATGCCGTAGGCAGTCGGCAACGGCGCATCCGGTCCGGAACCCAGATGCCACTTGCCGAAATGAGCGGTGACGTAGCCGGCCTGCTGCATCAGCCGGGTGATAGTCGTGATTTTCGGGTCCAGCCAGTTCGGCATGGCCCGGTCGGCGTTCAGCTTGTCCGTCGCCAGATGACCGTGGATGGCGTGCCGCGCGGGGAAATGGCCGGTCATGAACGCGGCCCGGCTGGGCGAACAGACGCCGGAGCACACGTAGAACTGCGAGAAACGTATGCCCTCTTTTGACATCTGGTCCAGGTTGGGCGTCCTGATCAGCCGATGGCCGTAACAGCCCAGGTCGCCCCAGCCCCAGTCATCGGCGAGGATAAAGATCACGTTCGGGCGTTCCCGCACCTCCGGGGCCGGGGCGGATTCGCCGGCCGCCCTCGCCGCAACCGGCATGGAAAAGGTATAAAGAAGTAAAAGAGCGCCCGCTCGACGGCGGTTCATCGTGTTCATGGCTTGTCTTCCGGTCATTTGATCTTCAACTGCTGCCACAAGGCCGTCTCCGCCTTGGTGAAATTGCTGAATGTGATCTGGAGCTGTTCCCGGATTTTCGCCAGTTCCTCGTTGCTGAGCGGCGCCTGGACCTCGGCGGCCTGGGCGGCCTGAAGCCGGGCCGCGGCGTCATCGAGCTTGGAGGCGGCGTCGGAGAACGCCCGGGCGGCGTCGAACACGTTCGCCTGGGCCGACTCCTCGATGGTCGGCTGATAGAAGAGACGCCAGGGGCTGCGGCGGATTTCGGTGGCCGCCCCCTTAAGGTGCTCGCTGGTTTCCTTGAAGTTGGAGATCATCCCGCTGAGATGGTCTTTGTTGAGCACGACCACCTCGCGGACCGATCCGGTGATCGCGTTCATTTCAGCCAGCGAGCGGCCAAGCCGATCGATCGCCACGTGCACCTTGGCCAACATGCCGGCCGGGTTATTCACGTCGATCTGCTCGGCAATTCGGGCGGCGATCTGCTTTTCGAGAATCTCGCTCGTGTTGCGGATACTGGCCACCGTCCGGGTCAGGGGCTCGCGGTTGTCGTCGAGCATCGCCACCACCGTCTGCAGCCCGCCTTGCAGGGTATCGAGCATCCGGCCGAGCTTGGTCATCATGGCGGCGTCCTGGGTCCGGTCCATCTGGTCCCGAAGCATCGCGGTCGCCTGGTTCATGTTGTCGACGATACCGTGCAGCTTGACGATCAGCGCGGCCTTCTCGCGGGCATCGAATTCCCGGCTCAGCGAGGCGGTGACGGCGTTGATGTCGTCGAGCGATTGAAGGATCTTGCCGATCATCGACTTGGGGTTGGCGCCGTCGAGCTGCCCCCGGAGCATGGCCAGCAGGCTGGTGGGATCCTTGGGGTCGAGTTGGTCAGCCATGACCTGCATCAGGTACGTCAGGTCCGCCCCGGGGTTGCCCTCGATCAGATCCCCCTCGGCCACGGCTTTGCCGTCGCCGCGGTCCTGGATCACCAGTTGCCCGCCCTCACCGAGCAGCGGTCCCACAGGAGTGATCCTGCAGTCTTCGCGCAGGCCCACTTTTTCATCCACGCGGAAAGTGATCACCGTGTACAGGGTGGGCATATCGGAGGCCGGGTCCTTCATCTCCTGCAATTCGAGGGCATCAATGGTGCCCACGGTTTCTCCGCCGCAGCGGACCAGGCCGCCCGGCTTGAGCACCGTGGTCAGCCGGTTGTGCGGGTACCGCACCCGGTAGGTCACGTTCCCCCCGCCGCGGGGCGCGAAAAACGCCAGGACCACGATCAGAAGACCGAGGAACAGGATCATCGTCAGGCCGAGCTTGAATGCATTCCGTTCGGCGGGCATGCGGGTATCCCTCTTTTTGCTACCTCCGGCCTATTCGCCAGCCAGGATCCACTTCTCGTACTCGCTCATTCCCTCGACATCGGTCAGCGGGCCGTGGGTGTCGCCCCGCAGGAACTGATGAATCAGTCGCTCTTCGTCGCTCGCCAGTTGTTCGGGGGGCGTATCGCGGAGCACCTCGAACTCGCGGCGGGAACCGATCCTCACCACCCGCCCCCGGTCGAGCATCACCATGCGATCGGCGATGCGGAAGGCCGAGTCCATCTCGTGGGTCACGACCACGCTGGTCACCTTGAGTTTCCTGGACAGGTCCATGATCAGCTCGTCGATGGCGGCGGAGGTGACCGGGTCCAGGCCGGCCGACGGCTCGTCGTAGAACAGGATCTCGGGGTCCAGGGCGGTGGCCCGGGCCAGCCCGGCGCGCTTCTTCTGCCCGCCGGAGAGCTGCGACGGCATCTTGTCGCGGTGCGGGCGCATGTGGACCTGTTCGAGCTTGAGCGTCACCACGATGTCGATGATCGACGGGTCGACGTATGAGTGTTCCTTCAGCGGCAGAGCCACGTTCTCGGCGACGGTCATCGAGTTGAACAGCGCGCCGCTCTGGAACAGGATGCCGAATCGCATGCGCAACTCGTTGAGTTCGTCCTCGTTCATCGCGAGCAGGTCGGCCGGGGCATCCATCGCCCGGGTCTGGTACAGGATCTCGCCCTGCTCGGGCGTCAATTCGCCGATCAGGCAGTTCAGCAGCGTGCTCTTGCCGCAACCCGAGCCGCCCATGATCACCAGCGTTTCGCCGGGCAGCACGTCGAACCGGATGCCGCCGAGCACGCGAACGGGGTTTCCCTCCCGGTCGGGGAACATCTTGGCCAGGTTGCGGATCGAGATCACGAAATCGCGCGACGAATCGTCCATGCCCGTCCCGTGTCAGAGCTTGAACAGGTAAAACACCGACGTGAACACACAGTCGGTGGCGATCAGGGCGACGATGGACTTGACCACGGTGGCGGTGGTCGCCCGGCCTACGCCCTCGGCGCCGCCTCGGACGTTAAGCCCCTCGTAGCACCCGATCATCGCGATCTCCAGCCCGAAGACGCCCGCCTTGATCAGGCCGGTGAAGATATCCTTGTACAACACCGCCGCGTAGGTTTCGTCCAGATAGATGCGCGGCGGAACGTCCAGCACCAGCCACGAGGTGAACAGGCCGCCCAGCACCCCGACGACGTCGGCCACGACGGTCAGACCCACAAGCATGATCACCGTTGCCACGCACCGGGGCACGACCAGGAACCGGATCGGGTTGAGCGCGTGGGCCCGAAGAGCCTTGATCTCCTCGGCCTCGACCATGGCCCCGATCTCGGCGGCGATGGAGGCACCCGCGAACCCGCTCAACACCACGGCCGACAGCAACGGCCCCAACTCCCGGAACATCGCGATGCCGACGATCGCGGCGATTTTCTCGATCGAGCCGTAGTCCCGCATCGTCGGGGCCATCTGGAGGGCCAGGATGATCCCGATGAAGGTCTGGACCAGGATGATGATGGGGATGCTTCGTACGCCGACGCGGACCATCTGGACCGCCAGCACGGAGGACGACACGCGGGCCCGCGGATTGTAGAAGCCGCGTCCGATCCAGCGGATCGTGTCGCCGAGGAGGTATCCGATGCCGCCGACATAGCCGGCCAGCCGGGCCACCCGATGATACGCCCGCTGGGTCGCCTGGCCGACGGCGACGATTCCGGCGGTGAGCCGGCCGTGGCGAACCTCGGGCACCATATCGCTCATGTCGACAGGGCCTCCGCTTCCGTCTTGCAGATTCTGAAGAACCGGTCCAGCTTGGTGATTTCAAAGACGCTGTGTACGCGATCGCTCAGACCGCACAACACGAGCTTGCCGCCGTAGCCGTTGATCCGGCGAAAGACCTCCACCAGGGTTCCGATCCCGGACGAATCCAGGTAGGTCACCGCGTCGAGGTTGATGACGAGTTTTTGGGGCTGCTCCCGGCACGCGGCGACCAGGGCCTTGTGCACCTCGGGAGTGTGGTGCAGATCGACTTCGCCCATGAGCGTCACCAAAGTGGCGCCGTCTTTCTGACGGATTTCCTTCACCGAGTTGTTGCCCTCAGCCATGACTAGCCGCCCCCTCTGGAACACGGTGATTCACTGGATTCCGAAACATCGTCGCAGTTTTTCAGTCGCTTGACGAGACGGACCTGCATTCCTTCCGGCTGACGAAGCGAGTACTCGACCTCATCCATCACGGTACGGATGATATGCGTTCCCAGGCCGCCGGGGCGAACGTCGTCGAGTTCCCGCCCGACGATCGTGGCCGGGGCCACCTGCCGGCCACGATCGCAGATTCTGACCTCGAGCCCGGGGCCTTCCCGGTTGTTCAACCGGTCGAAGATGATCTCGATCGGATGGCCGGGGCGGCCCTCGTAGCCATGACGGATCACGTTGGCCACCGCCTCATCAATGGCCAGGGCGATGGCCGACACGTCGGGCTCGTCGAACCCGATCTGCCGGGTCACGGCCAGCACCGCAGACCGAACGGTGACCAGGTTGCAGGTCTCGCTGGTGACCCGCAGGACCACCGGAAACCGGACATCGCCGGGGGGCTGGTTCATGTGTTGCCTCTTCCGGCCCGATCATCCCGCGGTTGACCCGCAGGGGCGGCCGCCGGCTGTGTCATCGCACCTTCGCGCACCTGCCGCCGCCATCGCTCCACCGCCCGGGCCCGATCAACGTCGTCCGCCGCGTAGTCGTAGCCCAGGCGTATCCCGGTAAGCTTCTCCAGCGAAATAATCGCGAACATCCGAACGGCTGAATCGTCATCCTCCAGGCGATCGACCAGCAACGGGATGGCATTGGGGTCGTTGATTTCCGCGGCGTGCCTGGCCGCCAGAATGCGTTCCTCCGGTCGGAACGAGTTGAATGATTCCGGGTACGGGGTCCTGGGGGCCGCGCAGCCGACCAAGGCCGCCAAGGTAAACACGGCTGCCGCGCGCTGACCGCCGGGCAGCAACCCGTTTAAGTTTAACCACCGCCTGATGTGCTCAACATCCACTGCCATCCCTCGCCGACTAGCGCGTGGCTGAAGGCGGATTATATACCCGTCCGAAACCCTTCGCTATGCGGGCCGTGGCGTGCCTGGCAGCGGGCGGATACAGTCTGACCATGCCGATCGCCGTTCGCGGACTGACGTTGGGGCTCGACGAGCCCGAGGAACTGCTGCCTGAACGGGCCGCTGCCCGCCTGCGTGTGCCCGTGGCCGATATCCGCGCCTGGGCCATCACCCGGCGAACCGTCGACGCCCGTCATCGCGAGGGGCCGCGGTTCAGCTACAACATCGAGTTGGCCCTGGCCTGCTCGACGAAACGGGAACAGAGCGTCGTCCGCCGGCGACATCGTCCCGACGTCCAGGTGCTGGCACCGGAGGAACTCCCGGAAATCGAGCCCGGTCGCGAGCCGCTGACCGGCCGACCTGTTGTCGTGGGCTTCGGGCCGTCCGGCATGTTTGCCGCCCTGATGCTGGCAACCTTCGGCTACAGGCCGCTGGTCATCGACCGCGGAGCCGACGTCTCCACCCGACACCGGGATATCATGGTCGACTTCTACCGCAAGGGCATCTTCCACTCCGAGTCCAACCTGCTGTTCGGCGAGGGCGGGGCGGGCACGTACTCCGACGGCAAACTTTATACGCGTGTGCACGACGCGCGCGTCCGGACGATCATCGAGATCCTCTACCACCACGGTGCTGACCCCGGCATCCTCATCGACGGCAAGCCGCACGTCGGTTCGGACAAGCTGCCCGGCATCTGCCGGCGCATCCGCCAGAGGATTGAAGCGTTGGGCGGTGAGGTGCGATTCAACGCACGGCTCGACGACTTGGTCATCGCCGACGGTCGGCTCGGCGATCTGATCATCAATAATGAGCGAACTGCCTGTGGGCCGGTCGTGTTGGCGGTCGGGCACTCCGCCCGGGACTCGCTGCGGATGCTCGCCCGCCACGGGGTACGGTTCGAGAGCAAGCCGTTCCAGGTCGGCGTGCGCATCGAGCACCCGCAGGAACTCGTCGACCGGTGGCAGTATGGCTCATGGGCCGGTCACCATCGGCTGCCTCCGGCCGACTACCAGCTTGTCGCCAAGGGCGCCGCCGGTGAACTCGGCGACGTGTTCAGTTTCTGCATGTGCCCCGGCGGCGCGATCCTGCCGACAAACGAATCGCCCGGCGCCATTTCGACCAATGGCGCCAGCCGATCGCGCCGCGACGGCCCCAAGGCCAACGCCGGGCTGGTCCTCACACTCGACCCTCGCAAAACGAACCCCCGCGCCGCGGAGGATCCGCTGGCCGCGTTCGACTTCCTGGAACAGATCGAGCGATCGGCCTTCGACCTGACGGCCGGCACGTACCGCGTGCCCGTCCAGCGGGCCAATGACTTCATCGCCGGCTGCCCTTCGGATGGTACACTCGATGTGAGCTATCCGATCGGCGGGCAATGGGCGGAGTTGCGTCAGATTCTTCCAGCCGAGGTCGCCGACGCCGTCGCCAAAGCCATCCAGCAGTTCGATCGGCGATTGCCGGGCTTCGGCGGACCTGACGCCCTGGTCACCGCCCCCGAGACCCGGGCCAGCGGTCCGGTGCGCATCCCGCGCGACCCGTGGACCCGCCAATCCGTCTCCACCCCCAACCTCTACCCGGTCGGCGAAGGCGCCGGCTACGCCGGCGGCATCATCAGCGCCGCCATCGACGGGCTGAAGACTGCGGAAGCCATCATCGACGTGTACAAGCCGTGTAATTGACCGGCCGCATGTCCACGAGGGATTTGAACCGCAAAGACACAAAGGCACAAAGAAGAGAAGCGACCAGCAACTCATGTTCTTGATCCACTGACCAAGCCAGCAGGCCTCGATTCAATATCCTTTTTTAACCCCTTAAAAAAACTCTTTGTGTCTTTGTGTCTTTGCGGTTTACTCACCCTCTCTCTTTCCAACGCGTCTGTTTCGCCCTTGACGATCACCCCGGCCATGAGTAGCCTTCAGTAAAGCGTCCACGAGTTCGGGGCGGTGGGGGCGAAGCCGGCGGTCGCGCCGGGCGGGCGGAAGCGCTCGGACTGCGTCCGCGGACCCCAACGGCCCGGCTGCCATCCACGGAAGAGACTGTAAGCCATGAATTTCAAGGAACTTGGACACACTTGCGTCGTCGGTCTGCACTGGGGGGACGAAGGCAAGGGCAAAATCGTCGACCTGTTGACCGAGCATTTCGACGTGGTCGTGCGCTACAACGGCGGCGGCAACGCCGGGCATACCGTCCAGATCAAGGGCGAGAAATTCGCCCTGCATCTGCTGCCGGTCGGCGTGCTCAGTCCGGGCAAGACCGCGGCCATCGGACCGGGCGTGGCCCTGGACCTGCCGCGGATGCTCGAAGAGATCACAATGCTGGCCCAGCGCGGCGTCATCGTCGGCGACCTCAAGATCGGCGACCGGGCCCAGCTCGTGATGCCCTACCACAAGAAGCAGGACCTGCTATCCGAGACGGCCCTGGGCGCCGGGAAGATCGGCACGACCGCCCGTGGAATCGGGCCGTGCTACGCGGACAAGATGCTGCGGGCGACCGCCCTGCGGGCCGGTGACCTGTTGCGGCCCGGGCCGTTCCGCGAGCGGCTGGCCCGCATTGTCGACTTCAAGAACCGCATGTTCGCCGCCCTGTACGGGGACCGCGAACCGCTGGACGCCGGGGCGATCGCCGAGGAGTACCTGGCGGCCGCCGAGCGCGTCCGGCCGAACATCTGCGACACCACTCAATACTTCTATGAGGCCATGCAGGCGGGCAAGCGGCTGTTGTTCGAAGGGGCCAACGGCACGCTCCTGGACATCGACCACGGCACGTTCCCCTTCGTGACCAGCAGCACGACCAGCGCGATCGGCGTGCCCGCCGGCGCGGGCGTGCCGGCCAGCACGCTGAAGACCTGCATCGGCGTGACCAAGGCGTACACCACGCGAGTGGGCGCCGGGCCGTTCCCCAGCGAGTTGGACAACGAGATCGGCCAGACCATCCGCGACCGCGGGCACGAGTACGGGACAACGACGGGCCGGCCACGGCGATGCGGCTGGTTCGACGCCGTCGCCGCCCGGTACAGCGCGCGGCTCAGCGGGATTACCCACCTGGCGGTCATGCACCTGGATACGCTCACCGGGTTGGATCGGGTCGGCATCTGCACGGGCTACACGACGCCGGCCGGCCCGCTGCCGGGCTTCGTCTCCGACAGCACCCTGCTGACCGAGGCTGAACCGGTCATCGAGTTCGTGCCCGGATGGAAGAATGACCCGCGCGACGCCCGGTCGTTCGACGAGTTGCCGCCACAGGCCCGCGACTACCTCGCACGCATCGAGCAGCTCGCGGGTGTGCCCATCGCCATTGCCAGCGTCGGGCCGGACCGGGCGCAAACGCTCATCCGTCCGATATAATCATCCGGCGACCGTTTCGATCGCTTCAGGTGTACGATGCCCGAACCGCCGCTTGACTCTCGTCAGGAACTTGGCCTGGAGCCGCACCGGCTCCCGCGCCACATCGCCATCATCATGGACGGCAACGGGCGATGGGCGAGCCTGCGCGGCATGCCCCGCATCCAGGGCCATATCGAAGGCGCTGCCAATGTCCGCGAGATCGTCACCCACTGCGCCCGCCTGAAACTCGACGCCCTGACGCTGTACAGCTTCAGCAGCGAGAACTGGAAACGCCCGCGGCAGGAGATCAACGCCCTCATGAAGCTGTACGCCGACTACCTGGTCAAGGAACGGGCGACGATCATGGACAACAACGTCCGGCTGGTACAGATCGGTCGGCGCGA
>DATIKE010000093.1:0-4613 GCA_035477895.1 Phycisphaerae bacterium | reverse complement strand
ACCAGTGGCATCCGACCATGGCGGGCAGGCCCGCCGTTGTCTCCACGTATTGGGTGTACGACCGACCCCGACCAGGCTGATCGGGCGCCGCCAGCAGGCCGTAGTGGAACATTCCCCGATCCAGTGCTCCGAAGTGAAACTCGGTGATCAGGCACGGCCGACCCAGGGCGGCTGTGAACCCCCACTCCTCGACGGTGGGCCAGGGTCGATAGATGTTGAAGCTGATTACGTCACAGAACGCGGCCGCCGTCCGCACGACCTCGTCCTGCTTGGGTGCGAATCGGCAGCCGAGGTACAGGTGATTCGGAGCGTATTTCCGGAGCGCCTGTGAGACGACTTCGAAGTATTTTTCCGCGAAGAGGGCAGTTATGTGGGCGAGGTCGCTTCGGCAGGAGTCGGTCATCTGCTTCGGCCACGACCAGTCGCCGGCCGCGAACTTGTCCCATGACGAGACGTCGACGCCCCATGCCCGACCCAACTCGGCGATGTCCTGGTGCCTGCCTCGCAGTTCGTCAAGCATCCGTTGCCTGGCCGGCGGCGATCCTCGCGTCTTCAGAATGCTGCGGGCGAGCAGGTAATGTTCATCGGGCGAGTCGCCCCAGCCGGCCCAGGTCAACTCGTTGTCCACGAAGCAACCCAGGCACCAGGGATCATCCCTCCACCCGGCCGACTGTTCCGCGACCGCGGCTTCGACGGCCGAGGCGAACCGCTCGTCGAACACGTCGGGCATCAGCCTGAGCCCGGTGTCGATCATGGTCAGCCCGGTCGTCGGGTAGAATACCGAGGTGGTGTAGGGCACGCGTCGAGCCGCGAACAGATCCCGCGACGACCAGTTGCCGATGGTATTGAATCCCCACGCGCGCAGCCTTCGCAGTGAGACGTCGACCCATCGCTGCTGCCAGTCCGGCCCGTATTTGCGGTGCAGGTTCATCGCATAGTGACGCACGGTGCCCTGGTCGCAGAACGCCGCCAGGGGGTCGCCCGCCACAGGCGGATCGGCGAACAGGAACTCGCGGTCCCGGGTTGGTGTGCGTTCGAAATGGTTGACGACGTTCACGCCAAGCGAGAAGAACAGGTGTCCGGCAGGCGTGACCAGCGACCATCGGCCTTGCCCGGCGGTTCCCGCGGGCGGAGGCTCCACCTCGCGCTCACCCCGCAGATACGCCGTGCGGAAGAATCCGGTCGCCTTCAGTTTCGGTCCCGTTTGCCAGCCGCCGTACTCGTCGCGATCGGGGTTTAATGGACGGGCTGCCAGCCAGACCAGCTCGGCGTCGAAGTAGCGGCGGAAGTCGCTCTCATCCTTCACCTTGCCCGGCCAGACCGTCCGGCTGTATTGGCCGAAACGATCGACCATGCCGATCATGTCCGGCCTGGGCATCAGCCGCAGGCGATCGAAGATCAGAAGACGTTCCTGGGCCGACCCACTCATGGTCAGATGCAAGGCAGCCACGTTTGTCCAGTCGATATCAGTATCGTCGCGGCTGAGGATTGTGGTTGGACTCGATACCAGCGGCGGTCCGGCGCGCATCCGCCAGAGGCCGGGCATCGGGAAATAAAGAACCAGGGTCGATCGTCCGGGTTGTACGTTGGTCCATGAATTGTATTGACGGCTCTTGCCTTGCGACTCTCCGGAATCCTCGATAATCAGGTTGAGATGGAGTTCCCCGTCGCCGGGGTTTGTGACGTCCATGACGATTCCGCCGAAACGGCTCCAGTCGCGGTCCTGGAACGCGCGGCCTTGTCGCAAGACCATCGCGGGCCATTCGCCTTCGCCGAAGCGGGCCTCGAGCGCGGATCGGCCATGGGTGACGCCCTTGTTCGTCAGGGCGATCAAAACATTATGTTTGTCGACTCGTTGCAGCTCGATCGGTGTTTCAAAGGAGGCGACGAGTTGCTCCCCACCCGCGTCGGCACACCAAAGCGCGGCCGTCATCGCCATGAACCACGCAATCATTCGAGTCACTCGCTGATATCCGTGTGAGCGGCCGCCGGATGTCGTCATAACCCGGTCATCCTGCGTCGGCGCCGGCGCCAGATGGTGTCCGCGCTCAGGTTGCCCGGCCCCAGGCCGGCCAGAAGGATGGCCAGTGCCAGGAAGATCACGTTGGCGTGAAAAGGTCCCGGCCCGGAGAAGAACGCGCCCGCCGAGGCCAGGGCGATCGTGAAGCTGGCCAGCATCAGGGCGAGCAGGCCGGCCGACAGCCTCCCCATCAAGCCGATCGCCATCATTGCCCCGAGAATCATCTCCGCGAAAGGCAGAAGGTGCCCGTAAGGCGCGGCAAACCACGTCGGCAGCCAGGCGGGCTTGAGGACGACGAACGATTTCTCATAGAATGCGGTGATTCCGCCGGTGATCTTGCCCCACCCGGCCAGCGCGAAGTAAAGCCCCAAGGCCAACCGATTGACCAGCAGCACCAGGTTCTGCAATTGCTTCGGTGACGATGCCATGAGCGTTCCCCCATTTCGGAAGCACCGTTCAGAGCACCCGCAGCGATCGGCCGGGCCGGAGCCGCCGCGAAGCGGTCACCGCACCCTTCGTACATTGAGAATCACCGGTGCGTCCAGCGGCTGCGATTTCTCGCTCGGGTTCATCGCGCTTGACTCCGTGGGCACGTTCTTGATCCGGTCCACCACGTCCATGCCCGACACCACCTTCCCGAACGCGCAGTATCCCCAGCCGTCGGGGTTGGGTGCATCCAGCATGGTGTTGTCCGCCACGTTGACGAAGAACTGGGATGTGGCCGAGTGCGGCTGGTTCGTGCGGGCCATGGCTATCGTGCCGCGGTTGTTCTTCAGTCCCTGTTTGGCCTCGTTGGTGATCGGCTCGTGAAGCCCATCGCGCTTCTGTTCGGTCGCGCTGGTAGAACCGCCGCCCTGGATCATGAAGTCCGGCATCACCCGGTGGAAGATCGTGCCTTCGTAGAAGCCCTCGTCGACGTAACGCAGGAAATTCTTGACGGTCACGGGCGTTTTGTCCGGATAAAGCTCGATCACAAAGCTTCCCATGCTGGTCTGGAACTCGACGCGCGGCGGACCGCCGGCCGCGGCCTTGGCCTTCTTGTCAACCACCTCGCGGAGATACGCCGCGTCGTCCTGGAGCGTCTTCTTCTTGCCGGCCGCATCGAACTTCTGCAGACTGTCATCTTCAATCACGATATTCCCCTTGAAACCTGCGTCCACCATGATTCCCAGTATCCGGTCCCAATCCAGATCGCCCGAGCGGACGGGCTCGGCGTATTTGCCGTATTCCCAGCCCATCTCCCGCTGCGTGTCGCGCTTGTCGGGGGGATACTTGACGTTTTTGACGTGCAGGAATCGCACGTTTGGCGCGAACATCCTGACCAGCTCGTAAATGCGGTCGCGCGGATACCCGAACCAGTACATGTTGGCCGGGTCCATCGCCAGGCCGACCTCGTCGTTCGGGACCGCGGTCACCAGAGGCAGGAGGACCTCCGGCTTGTTCAGGTAGGGCCCGAGGTTCTCGATGGCCAGTTGCACCTTCGTGGCCTTGGCGATGGGGGCGACCTTTTTGATGAACGCCGTCGCCCGCTCGACGAACTTGTCCTGGGGCAGGTCGCGTCCGCCCAGCGGCATGTAGACCACCGGCACTTTCATTTCCGCCGCCGCCCTGGCGACCTTCTCGATCCAGGCGATGGTCGGATCGTCGTTGCCGTCCTTGGGGAAGGGGACCACCGAGCAGAATCCGATAATCTCGCAGCCGTGCTTTCTGGCCGCCTCCAGCAGCTTGGCCCGGTTTTCGGGCGTATCGACGCGGTGGGGCTTCTCCTTGCCCTCGAACAGCCGGTCGCAGGCTAGGTCCTGCGTGACCACCACCTCGAGGACCGGGATGCCGACCGCCTTGGCCGCCGCCCAGATCGAGTCGGCCTCCAGGCCGGCCAGGTATCCGTCGCGAACGCCGATCTTGAACTGGGCGAACGCCGGCACGACAGCCCCGACTCCCAGTAGAGCCGCTACCGCCATCAACGCTTGCTTGCTGACCATCTATCGACTCTCCAGAAACAGGTTCCTTCAGGGTACGTCCTGAATCCACGCGCGGGGCCGTCATCCTACATTCTTTAACGGTGGCGCCACGACAACGCTCTGCGTCATCCGAGGCGCCCCAACGGGGAAGTGTAGGGCCTGCCCGCCGTCGGTCAACCCGGCCACATAATATTCGAATGCATCGGCCGCCGTTGCTTCGCCCGGTAGTGTGATTGTCCACACCCCGCGGGCCACGTATCGGGCTGCGACGGCTGCGTATTCTCCGCTGCCCAAAGGCCGCCAATACACGGTGACCTGTCGGGCGGGCTTACGGTCCAGAACGGTCACTCGCAGAGTCAGCGCCTCGCCTTGTGTGAGACTGGCCCGCACCTCCGGCACGAACATCCGCGGTTCACCCGAGTAATCACCGGGAAGGATCGCGTCGCCGTCGAGCGGGCCGCCCAGCGCTTGGGCCAGCTTCTCGCCCGGCTCGATCAGCAGCGACGGGAACAGGTGCTGTTCCCAGTTGATGATGGTGCCCATTTCGCCGGTGTTGCCGACCGTCGCCAGCAGGTATCCGTAGACTTCGTTCACCGCCTCGATCAGCTCGCGGCGCAGCGGCAGGGCGGTCT
>DATIKE010000092.1:0-3557 GCA_035477895.1 Phycisphaerae bacterium | reverse complement strand
AAACTATCAG
The DNA here is from genome assembly GCA_035477895.1 of Phycisphaerae bacterium. Taxonomy (GTDB): domain Bacteria; phylum Planctomycetota; class Phycisphaerae; order UBA1845; family PWPN01; genus JAPKGY01. The sequence continues at coordinate 3,547 of DATIKE010000092.1, read as the reverse complement.
GGCCCGAGGTGTCGTTGAGGGTCTGGATCGTCGGCGACCCGGTGACCCGCCGGGCGAGGTGCCACTTGGAGGCCGGCATCGCCGCGACCGTGTTGATGGCGGCCGGGTCGGACCACGGCTCGACCCGCGACGTCAACACCCAGCCATACGTGTTCGGCCCGGTCTGGGCCAGCCGGCCGATGTTCGCGTGCCCGTAGACCACGTGGCGGTATTCCTCGAACGCGTCGTTGTCCTGTGGCTCGAAGATGTAGGGGCTGAACTTGCGCCGGTGGACCAGCATGAGCATGTCGGCCCGATGCCAGTTGCCGGCCGCGGCCGGGTTCGGCACCAGGCCGGCCTCGGCGGCCTCGGGGGTGGCTTGGGCCAGGATGTCCACCCGGGCGATGCCCATGATCGACTCGCCGGGCACGGTGGCTTCGAGGTCCTGGCGGATGGCCTCGGCCGCCTGCTGGACCACCCGGTAGAGCGCTGTAGTGGTTTGGGCCTGGCCGCTGGCCCTGGTCGAGGTCGAGAAGATCATCGCCACCATCGCCAGCAGCCCGACCAGCACCGCCACCGACACCATCAGCTCGATCAGGGTGAACGCCGAAACGCGCTCGGAACCCCGAGCGCAAGCGAGGCGGCAATAAGGGGCCGGGAACCTTTTGTGCGGAGCACCCGAAGGGCCGTGCTGGAAAAAGACCCCCAAACCCTTTTTTCCCTGTGCCGCTCCCCGGCGGTCGCGGTTCTGAGCGGAACCCGTCGCTGCCGCCCGGGGCCCTGTCGGGGGAACACATGCGGAGTTGTGTCTGGCGAGTCTCATCTGACCGGAATCCTCCGCAGGTCCACGCCGACGACCGGCGAACGCGTGCCGAAATCATAATGGAGTCGCGGGTTGCTCCGCGCGCCGGCAGCGTTCTGGATCGGCGGCGGAAAGACCCAGATCGGCACCCAGTACGCCTGGCCCTGATCCATCCGGCTGACCTCAATCGTCACATACGGAAAACTTCCCGCGTCCAGCAGGGGATCCACGCCGCTGCCCAGGTCTTGCGGCCTGTACTCCGACCGGACGGCCTGGAACGACGTGCCAGCGGCGTAGGGCAACGTCGTTTGGGCAATAACGAACGACGAGCCGTTCGGCAGCATCCGGGCCACCTCCGGCGAACACCGGGCCTGTCCGCTTCTCGCGTTCAGATCGTTCAGCATCACCAGCCAAGGCCGGGGAAACACGGCATCCGTGGCCGGGCTCGCGTCCGGGACCGGCTGAAGCATCGCCCGCTTGTGGTCGTCGTCGGCCAGGTCGAAATCCATGTTGTAGCCGGTGGCTGACGGGTTTGGTTTGGCCTGCCGGGCGAAGCGGGCTCCGAAATCCGCCCGGTGCAGGGTCACGATGGTGGCCAGGATATCGCGGTTGGCCTGCAACCGGCCCGGCGGCGGCCGCTCCGTCGAGATCGGATGGTGAAACACAAACCAGGAGTGGCGGCGGTTCATGATTTCCGCGGCCACGTCAGAATCGGCTCGATCGGAGTAATCAGGATTCAACCCCACCGGCGGATACACCTGGTCGGCCAGGCTGATCCGCATCACGTCCGTTCGGGGGGCGGGCAGAACGGCCGCATTGGGCGTCAGTGACGGCGAAACCATCAACGGGACGAGGTTCAGGAAGTCATTCGGCGCGCCGGCTGCGATGAAACCCGCGGGCAGATTCTGGGCTTCCACCGGGTAGGCGAACTGCCAAGGTTGGTATTCCCCCGCAATCGGGTGGTCCAGAGCGGCCTGAGCGGCAAGCTGCACTTCGCACACCCAGCCGGTCCGCTCGGTGTAAACCTTCGTCCGGCTGATGAAGTCCGCCTCGTTCTGGGCCGGCTGGAGAAGCACCGGGGCTGACCAAGGAGGTGGAGCTGCTGTTGCCCAGTCCTGCCATACCGGCCCCCAATGAAAGTAGCTGACTGGAATGGTGTCGGGCGGCGGAGCCTTGGGCACATACAGGTTGTCGACCACCTCCCACTTAGGTGCGTCCATCATCGCGTCCGCATCCGTGGCCGCGACATCGGGCACCAAAACCCGATGCGTGCCGGGGCCGGCGGCGCCGACGGAATACCGATCCAGTTCCTTGTATGCCGGCACCTTGGTCATGAGCGTGGCCTTGGCGGTGTCGGCGACGGCCATGGACACGTACAACTGGATCGGCTGGCGGCTGATCCCCAGGCCGACCGGGAACACCGTGGCCACCATGACCACCCCGATCCCCAGGATCATGATCGCGATCATCAGCTCGAGCAGGGAAAATGCGGAAACGCGCTCAGAACCCCGAGCGCAAGCGAGGCGGCAAAAAGGGGTCGGGGGTCTTTTGCCGGTACGGCCCGTCGGGTGCTTTGCCCAACAGATTCCCGACCTCTTTTTCCCTCGTGCCGCTCCCCGGCGGTCGCGGTTCTGAACGGGCGGTATCCGCGAAGGAGTCATTTGGTTTTCTCCTCCACGATCGAGGCGGTGACCCGGCTGATGTTGACCGCCCGGGACTGCGAAAGGATCAGCCGGCGGCCGGCGTCGTCGTCGGGAGCGGTCTCGTTCCACTGCCGCCGGTCGTACACGAAGACCGAGCGTGCGGAGGCATCGGGGTGCTGAATCCGCGGCGTCAACCACGTCGAGCCGGAAGGGTACTGCTGCGACGAGTCGGCGTAGTTCAGGTTTGCCGCCCGGTACCGCGTCAGGTCACCCTCGGGGCTGAAGATGATGTAGAAGTTCTCCAGGCGGTTGAACGTGGCGAGGACCTTTGGGGTGTTGTTCTGATCGACCGGCATCCAGAGCAGGTTGGCTTCGGTCAGGTTTGCGGCGGCCAGGCTGTAATCCGGCGCCAGCCAGTACTCCTTGGGCAGCTCGAACACCTTGCTGTCCTTGACGTGGCTGAAGACCTGGTCCCTGTAGGCGGCCAGTTGGACGAAGCGGACCTGCTGGTGATCGAGCCAGACCGGCGGGGTGTTGGAGGCGGCCGACGGCATACCCGAGTCGTTGAGCATCAACCCAAGGTCGCTGGTCTTGAACGCCCGCTCGACCCGCAGGCCGACACAGGAGGCCGTCTGGCTGGTCATCGCCTGGGCGTTGATCAGCAGGCCGTTGAGCGTGTTGACCACCCGGGCCTGCTGATTCGACGCCAGCATCGGCCCGACGGCGGGCACCGTGATCGATACCAGCAGAACGATGATCCCCACCACGACCATCAACTCGACCAGGGAAAACGCCGAAACGACCGCTGTGTCGAGATTCCGACGTGCTGTGTCGAGATTCCCATCTCGACACCACTCCCCGGGGATTCCCATCCCCCGCGGACGGGGTGCGAGGAGGGATTCTCGCACCAGCGGAGATTCTCGCATCGGCGGACCCCAGGTTGGACGTCGAGCTTCGATCATCACACTCGTCCTGACACACTTTCGCCGCCGGCTCACGGCCCCAGCAGGATCACGTCGTCGCAGCGGGTCTCCTCGGTGAACGGCGGGCAGAACTCACCGTCCGCACCGGCCGAGCGCAATTCCCACTTGAACGCAAACCCCGTCGTCGGATCGTTCGCGTT
>DATIKE010000091.1:0-2772 GCA_035477895.1 Phycisphaerae bacterium | reverse complement strand
TGCCGATGACGGCATCGCCCTCTTTGATGGCCGCGATGCGGCGGATATCGGCGCGCACCGTGGCGTAGAACTTGAGGGCGCGGCCGCCGGTTGTCGTCTCCGGGTTGCCGAACATGATGCCGATCTTCTCGCGGATCTGGTTGATGAAGATCAGGCAGGTGTTCGACTTGGAAACCACGCCGGTCAGCTTCCGCAGTGCCTGGCTCATCAGCCGGGCTTGCACGCCCATGTGCGCGTCGCCCATTTCGCCGTCCAGCTCCGACTTGGGAACCAGGGCGGCAACCGAATCGATTACCAATACATCGATGGCGTTGGAGGAGATGAGCGCACTGGTGATTTCCAGGGCCTGCTCGGCGTAGTCGGGCTGTGAGACCAGAAGGTTGTCAACATCCACCCCGAGCTTGCGCGCATAGATGGGGTCGAGGGCGTGCTCGACGTCGATGAAAGCGGCCATGCCGCCGGCTTTCTGCGCCTCGGCGACCACCTGCAAAGCCACGGTTGTCTTGCCGGACGACTCAGGGCCGAAGACCTCGGCGATCCTGCCGCGGGGAAAGCCGCCAACGCCGAGCGCGGCATCCAGGGAGATGGACCCTGTCGGGATGCTGGCCACCGGGACAATGGCTTCCTTGGCCCCGAGCCGCAACACGGAGCCCTTTCCGAATTGCTTCTCGATCTGGCCGAGGGTCAGCCCGAGCATGCGCGTCCGTTCTTTCTCTTCCATTGTCTTGTGCGACCTCAGCGCCGGGGGGTGGAAAGCTGATTATACCAGCCGCAGAAGGGTCTGCCGGACTCGCAGCAGGCGGGTAACATGGAGTGATGAGGCGCCTCCGCCTTGCCGGGGTTCTGTTTGCCTTGGGGCCGCTGCTGCTTTCTCAGGAGCGGCCGGCGAGCGCGCCGGAAATCCGTTCATCCTTCTATCGAGGACGGCCGGTCACCTACCAGGTGATCGACGGCATGGCCATCTACCAGGGCGATATCGTCCTGGGGACGGCCGCGGAATTGGAGGCGGCTCGCGAGCCGGAAAGGAAAGACGGTGTCAGGGGCGCGATGGTCGTCTCCTCGCCGTCCGACCGGTGGCCCGGCGGCATCGTGCCCTACGTGATCGACCCCGGTCTCGCCAACCCAGGCCGCGTACATAGTGCGGTCGAGCATTGGAACACGAGAACGCCGATCCGCTTCGTGGAAAGGTCGAGCGAGTCCAACTGGGTGCGCTTCCGGCCTGGCAACGGCACCGGTGTGTGCTCCTCCTATGTCGGGATGGTGGGTTTTGGCGAGCAGGCAATCACACTCGACAGGGGTTGCGGAATCGCGGCGACCATCCACGAGATGGGGCATGCCGTCGGACTCTGGCACGAGCAATCCAGAGAAGACCGGGACAGTCACGTGGAGGTGCGGTACCAGAATATCGACAAGCGCCACACGTACAATTTCGACCAGGAGTTGGCCGACGGCGTGGACAGCGGGCCCTATGACTACGGCTCCATCATGCACTACGGCGCATACGACTTCTCGCGCAACGGCGAGGCCACCATCGAGACCATTCCGCCGGGGATCCCAATTCGGATTGCCACCGGTCTGTCCGAGGGTGACATCGACGGCGTGCGCCGTTTGTACGGCCGGCCGCCGTCGGCAACGGCGATCACGACGAACCCGCCTGGGCTGCAAGTGATTGTGGACGGCGAGACCTTGACGGCTCCAGTGAGCCTGGACTGGGCTCCGGGCAGCGTCCACACGATCGGCGTGGTTTCGCCACAAGGGGATGCGTTCCTTCGATACAGATTCGGCCGCTGGAGCGACGATGGAGCCGAGACGCACCAGGTCGCGGCTTCTCCCTCACCCACGATATTCACGGCCAATTTCGTCGAGCAGTACAAGGCAGATCCTTGGTCTTTCCCGACCGGCGGAGGCGCCGTGGAGGTCTCACCGAATTCCCCGGACGGATTCTACGCAAGCAGGTCCTCCATCCAACTCAAGGCGGTTCCCGCCGAAGGCCACTACTTCCTGAATTGGGCAGGGTTGCTGTCAGGAGCAGCCAACCCCTTGCAGGCCCGCGCGGAGGACCTCGTGTTCGCGGTGGCCCAGTTCACGAAGTCTCCCGTGGTGACCGTGGCGAGCGATCCTCCCGGCCGAAGGGTGACGGTCGACGGGATCAGCTACACGGCTCCTCACAACTTCGAGTTTGAATCGGGCAGCGAGCACACGTTGCTGGCTTCCTCGCCCCAGACGGCGTCGCCGGCTCGCTACATCTTCCGCTCCTGGGAGAGCGGGGAAACGGGCGAGCGGAGCGTGAAGGCAACCGGCGAGGCCGCGACCTACACGGCCCGGTTCACGGCTCAGCATCCGGTTACGACAGAGGTGAGGCCATCGGCGGTCTGGGGTTCGGTGGCGCTGAACCCTTCGTCGGAGGACGGCTACTACGATGCCGGGACGACAGTGGAGTCGGTCGCCACGCCCCGCAGCGTCAACAGCCGGCTCGATTACTGGAGCGGGGATCTGGGAGGGTTTCAGAACCCAATACCGCTTCTGGTTAACGACCAGAAGGCGGTGACGGCCAACTTCGTCTCCCAGTCAGCCGGTTCAACCGGGGCGGTGAACGCGGCGAGCTACGCTTCGGGCTCCGTTGCGCCAGGCCAGATTGTGGCGGTGTTCGGCACGAACCTCGGCCCGGCAACGCCGGCGCTGTTGCGGCTGGACGGCGCGGGGAAGGTCGCAACCGAACTCGCCGGCGTCAGGATACTCTTCGATGGCGTCGCGGCGCCGATGGTCACGGCT
>DATIKE010000090.1:0-2037 GCA_035477895.1 Phycisphaerae bacterium | reverse complement strand
AGCCGAAGGCGAAAGCGACGGTCGAGCCGATGGGTGTGAACCACGGCCAAGCTACGGTGGTGAAGGTGATCCTGCCGGTGGCCGGGTCAACGGCGCGGTCCAGATACCCGAAGTGGTTCACGAGCAGGACGAGCGCCAGTCCGGCGACGAGCACGAGAGTCTGGGCGGTATGGCTGCCCATGACGGGGCGGTCGAAGGCGGTGAGCTTCGTCAACCGCCAGAGCCACAAGACAAGGATGATACCGGCCCCGGACCAGCAGACGACGTGGGTCCACGGCTGGTGCCAGACCAGGGCGAAGATCAGCAGCACCGACAGCGGCCCGGACCACATGAAGCCCCGGCCGTCGACCCCCAGGCGCAGAAAGGCGAGCATGAAGCCGGCCAGCAGGGCCCCGCCGGTATAGCCGGCCATCGACAGGGCGAGGTTGAGAATCGCGGGGAACTGTTCGGAGGCAGCCTCGGCCACATAGGCCATCGAGCACAGCACGATGCCCCAGACGAGCACCGAGACGCGCGAGGCCCGCACGAGGGATTTGTGTGTGGTCTCGTCGGCGGGGTCGTCGGAAACGGGTTGTCCGGTGCGCCACGCGCGCCAGGGCAGGTAAAAGGCGTGCATGGTGGTCTGGCTGAGGGCGGTGAGAATGCCGTCAAGACTGGAGATGGCGGCGGCGAAGATGGCGGCGATCAGCAGGCCGGCGATGCCGGTGGGCACGACCTTGATGATGAACAGCGGGAAGACGCGGTCGGGTTTCTCGGCGACCAGGGCGGCGTCGGTGCCGGCGAGCGGGTTGGCGGCGTAGTAGGCGTAGAGCCCGATTCCGACGAAGAGCATGGTGGTGGTGGTGATCTGGCTGATGCCGCTGGCGATGATGGCCCGCCGGGCGTCGCGTTCGTTGCGGCAGCAGAACATCCGCTGGCTCATGAGCTGATCGGTGCCGTAGGACCCCAGCCCGCCCCAGGAGGCGGCGATGACGGCGGTCCAGACCGTGAACTCCTTGGCCGGGCTCATGCTGAAGTCGAAAAAGGTGAACTTGCCCCAGGGGCCGCCGTCTTTGGCGTCCCAGGCCAGCCGGCACATCGCGCGGATGCTCTCACCCCACCCGCCCGGCAATTCGGCGACGACCAGCCCCAGGGCGGTGAAACCCCCGAAGAAGAACACCGCGAACAGGAGCACGTCGGTCCAGATGACCGTGGTCATGCCGCCCATGAGGGTCCAGCCGATGGCGACGACACCGATGACCACGATCGACCAGGTCATGGTGTGTGTGCCGGTCAAGGCGGCCAGCTTGCCGAAGGCCGCCTGCCCGATGATCAGGTCGAGTATGACGGCGGTCAGGTAGACCCGGGCGCCCTGGGCGAGCATGCCGCCGAGAGTGAAGAGGCAGGTGGTCATGGTCCGGACCTGCCCGCCGAGCTGGTTGGCCATGTAGTCGTAGGGGCTGTAGATCTCGCGGGCGTAGTAGACCGGCACGAAGACGTAGCCGACGATGACACGGGCGAGGATCGAGCCGAACAGACCGAGCTGCAGGTAGGTGAGGTTGCCGCCTTTGGCGAACATGATGGCCGGCACGCCGACGAAGGTGACGGCACTGATCTCGGTGGCGATGATCGCGCCGGCGACGGCGGGCCAGGGGAGCTTGCGGCCGCCGAGGAAAAAGTCGCGAATGGTCGCCTGCTTGCCGGCCATCGCGTGCCCGATCCAGGTCGTGACCGCGAAGTAGCCGACGATGACCGCCCAGTCGATCCACGTGAAGTGACCGCCCGGCGCCCAGGCGTCTTGAACTGCCAGAACCGTGAAGTCCGTCATGGGTTTGTCCGTCAGGAACCGCAAAGCCGGCGGACCCGTGAGTCGGGACTATACGTGCAACGCCCGCCACGGGCAAGCGATGATCGGGGTATGGGGTATCCCCTTGACTCAACCTGCCGCAAGCCGTAGTGTGCGGCGTCATGGAGGACTATCCCCGCACGCTGACGGAGTTTGAGGCCCGCTTCCGGACGGACGAAGCTTGTCGTGCTTACCTGGGTCAGCTTCGTTGG
>DATIKE010000089.1:0-1901 GCA_035477895.1 Phycisphaerae bacterium | reverse complement strand
AGCCACTGGACACCCGGCGATGATCCGCGAACACCCTGAAACACGCGAACCGGCTCCAGTAACAGCAGGCGGCCGTTGATGAACAGGACCTGTTCCCCCGCGGGGGAGCGGTTCACCGGCCGATTCAGCCGCTCGGCCGCGACTTCCTCAAGAAGCGTGCGACAATAGAACGTGGTCTCCGCCGCCCCGAGGTCGCTCACCAGGCGTTCGAGGAGCGAATGGTATCCCACGCGCAGATCCCAGCAGCAGCGCCAATAGACCAGCGGCAGCAGGTTGCGGAAACCATCGTCCTCGAAGATGACGACCTGATCCATCGTTGCTCTGCCTGTCGGACGGGCGGGTTGACTCGGGCACGATGCGGCCCGCACCAGCAGATCGGCTGAAAACGCCGGCTGCTTTGCCAGGATCGGCCGGGAGATCGGATTCATGGGAAGTTATCGGCCATCGGGCGCAAGAAACCGGCCCGCGTTCGCAAGAACGCAGGCCGGTACGGAATACAAAGTTTCCGCGGGGCGGTTTACACAACCCGGCGCCGACGGAACCCGAAAAGCAGCCAGCCCGCGGCCAGGAACGACGCGGTCACGGGCTCCGGAACGATGTTCACGGGCACGCTCAGTTCGTCGTTGCCGCAACCGGGGCGCCAGGTCACCCCCTTGATGAGCTCGCCATTGAACAGGGACACGTCCAGACCGAGTTCGATTGCTGCGTGCCTGAGGGTCTGGCTGTTGCGGGTGTAAACGTAGTCGGCGGCCCCGATCAGTGTGCTGGTCGGCAGAATGGAGAACTGGGTGGGCATCGGCGGCGCGATCGGATCCATGATCCAGTTCACATTCTTCCACATCGAGCCGGCCGTCTGCGAGGCGTTGGCCACGCTGTGGGATTGGGTTTCACCGTTGCTCTTGAGCTGATAGGTCGATCCGGGCGCCCCTTCGGTGATGGCCGTCCCCGGGCCGCCGCCCGGGCCGCCGCCGACCTCGACACCGTAGACGCCGCCGCTGGTCTCGATGCGGATGTCACCAGGGCCGAAATAGGTGAGTCCGTTATCGGGCCGCTGCCCGGTCAGGATGGCCACATAGAGCTTGCCGCTCTTGTAAGCCACGCCGAGAAACTCGGCGTCGTAGTCCTGGCCGCCATAGTTCGGCCCCAGGAAGAAGCCATGCCCGGAAAAGTCATCCTGATCCTCGATCATGCTGCTGATCAGGCCGATCGACGGCCCCAGGAGCGTGTAAACGGTATTGTTGCTGTCCCCGACGGTGATGCCCCAGTCGGTCAGGCTGCCGTCGACGACGATAGACGCCATCGCCGGCGTTGCAAACATGCCGATACCCGCAAACCAAAGCCCCAAACACGTTTTCTGTGCGCGCAGTATCACTCCTTAACCCTCCTTAAGGTCTTGGCTGGTCCTTTATGGTTAAACTCCGCGATTAACCCCGATTCGGGAATGTACCCGAACTCTGAGGAACTCTAGGAGGCCGCCCGGGGCATGTCAAACAGTTTGTTGTCACCTTTCTGTAAATACTTGCCGGGAAAACCAACCGGGGCTGATAAAACAACGGGTGATGGAGGTGTTTTGCCCACGAAAGGACCAGGGGAATGATAATGTTTCGGAAAAAGCCATGAAGATCGGCGATCGCCATCCACTCGCAACTGATGGCGCGAAAGGCGCATCGATGACGCACCCGTTTCGGTCATTCCTGCCGGAGTAAAAAAACGCGGTGCCCCGCACCTGCTGGGCGAATGTGTGCCGGAAATGCCGCGACGCGCGGACAGGGACCCACAAGCCGCGAAGGGCGACCGCCCGGCGTCGAGAGAAGTCACCCGCTCACTCCGACGACCCATTGGCGTCGCCGGCGCGAACCGGCAAGCAACTGGTCCGCTTTCGAGCGGGCGGCCTCCATCTT
>DATIKE010000088.1:0-8678 GCA_035477895.1 Phycisphaerae bacterium | reverse complement strand
GGGGTGCCGCGGTAGAAGAGCGGCACCTCCAGGTTCTCGAGCACCGTCAGTTGCGGGATGAGGTTGAAGTTCTGGAAGACGAACCCGAGGCGCAGGCCGCGGATTTCGGAGAGGGTGTCGTCGTCGAGCTGGGAGACGTCGGCGGCGCCGAGGATGTATCGCCCGGAGGTCGGGCGGTCGAGGCAACCGAGGACGTTCATGAGCGTGCTCTTGCCGGAGCCGCTGTGCCCGCAGATGGCGACGAAGTCGCCCTGGCGGATAACGAGGTCGATGCCGCGGAGGGCGTGGACGGCCACGTCGGTGCCGGGCTTCTGGTAGATCTTGACGACCTGTTCGAGGCGGACGAGGGGATGGCGGGTGGTCGAGGGCTTCTCATCGGGGGTAGCCGTGGGAGCGGTGTTCATGGAAAACGCCCCGAGCCGGCGCATGAAAATCTGAACGGAGGCCCGGCGCTGGCGCTTTGGGTTCTGACGAGAGGCCCGGCGCTGGCGCTTTGGGTTCTGGTGAGAGGCCCGGCGCTTGCGCTTCGGGTTCTGACGAGAGGCCCGGCGCTGGCGCTTTGGGTTCTGATTACGGCGGGGGTCATTTCTTCTTGGCCTTCTGGTTGTTGGCGGCTTTGCTGTCCTGGGCGGCCTGATTATTGAAACTCTTCTCGAGTTCCGAGGTCTCCTCAGGCAGCATGAGCTTCATCTCGTCGGTGATGGCCAGGTAAGCCCGGTCGCCGACCTCCAGTCCGCCCTTGACCTCGAGATACTCATTGCTGGCTATGCCGAGGGTAATCTGGACAGGCTCGGGCCGGCCGCCGCGGTCGACGAAGACGTAGTAGGAGGCGCCCTTGGCGAAGACCGTCTGGACGGGGACGGCCAGGACGTCGTTGAGTTGGGTGACGAGGACGTCGGCCCGGGCAGTGAGGCCGGGCTTGAGCTGGGTGAATTCGCCGTCGAGCAGGATCTCGGTTTCGTACTCCTTGAGGTTGGGGTTGAGCCAGCGGTTCTGGGAGTCGGCCAGGGCGGCGATCTTGGAGACCTTGCCGGGGAACTGCCGCCCGGCGAACCCCTCGATCTCCACGTTGGCCGGTAAGCCCGGCTTGAGATACTGAGTCTGGGCCTCGTGGACGCGGATAGCGATCTTCATGGTGCGGGTGTCGGGCAGCTCGATGAGCGATTGACGCTCGAAGACCTGGGCGCCTTTGTCGATCTGGGTCTCGCTGCGGTACCAGCTTCCGGAGCGGGAGTAAACGACGAGTCCGTCGGCCGGCGCGGTGATCCGGGTCTTGGCTTTCTGGTCCTTGTGGCGGGCGAGTTTGTCCTCGACAATGGCCAGCTCGCTCTTGCGGGCGGCGACGTCGGCTGTGCCTTTGGCTTCCTCCGCGGCGGCGGACTTGCGGGTGCGCTCGAGATCCTTTCCGGCCTCGACGACGTCGGACTCCTTCTCCTGCAGGGTCATCGGGAAGGTGTATTTCTCAAGCACTTCCTGCTGGATCTGGGCCTTTTTCCGGTCGAGATCGGCGGTCAGCTTCCTGAGCCGGTCGCCGTCGCGCTCGATCTTGGTCAGGAACCCCTCCTGGAACAGCGACTCGGAATCCTTCAGGGTTTCGGAGGCCTGCTCGAGCTGGGCCTCGGCCTTCTTCAGATTGAGCGTGGCCTCCTGGCGCTGCTCGACGGCCTCGCCCTCCTTGAACTTCTCGAGGGCCATCTGGGCGAGATGGAGGACGAGTTCGGCCTTTCGGATCTTGCTGGCGTTTTCATCCTGGAGGATCTCGAAGGACTTGGCCGCGGCCTCGTATGCGGCCTTGGCGGTGGCGACGCGGATCTCGTTCTCGCGGATGTCCTCGTCAATTTCGTCGCTGGCCAGCTCGACGAGCAGGTCGCCCTTTTTGGCCTGGATCCCCTCATCGACGAGGTAGATGATGGTGGCCCGGCCCTCGACCTCGCTGCGGATTTCGATGGAGTTTGCGGCCTTCAGTTCGCCCTTCTGGCGGAGGATGACGGGGAAGCTGCGCCGGGCGACGGTGAAAAGCTGGGTGTTGTCGGTCGCATCGGCCTGCGACCAGCGGGTCCAGCCGATGTAAAGCAGCAGGGGCGAAGCGGCGATGACTGCGGCCATCAGACCGCGCCCCCAGCGTCGCCGGCGGGCCGGGCGGGCCGACGGGCCGACGACCGGCTGCGTCGAAGCCGGCGCAGCGGGCCTGTCGGCGGAAGAGCCGAGGCCGGCGGCCGTCTTGGTATAGTCCAGGGAACTCAAGAAAACTCCTCCCGGCAAGCATGCGTACCCTGTGCCGAGCGGACGGCAGGACTCCAGGCGACAGGATATATTGTACTGATTTTCATCCTCCCTGGCCAGGCAGATCCGTCCACTGCCCCTCGTCGCTGACGCGGAGTATGCCGGTGTCGCTGGTGAAGCTCAGGATGGCCAGCCGGTACTGGACCTGTGCCCGGGCCAATGCGTTGAGGGCGGTCAGCAGCGAGTTCTCGGCGTCGGTGACCTCGCGGTTGCTGACCCGCCCCTGCTCGAACCGTCTCTGGGCGGCTTCGCGGCGTTCCAGGGCCAGGTCGCGGCTCAGGATCTGAATCCGCAGCGACTGCTCCTGCAGCAGAACCCGTCGTATCGCCTGCCGGATCTGGGCCGCCACCTCGTCGCGGGCCTCTTCGTAGTTCCGCGTGGCGCGTTCCTTGTCGATCAGCGCGCCGCGGAGGGCGTTGCGTTCGGCCTTGCGGTCGAGAGGTAATTCCAGGTTAAGGCCGCCGCGCCAGGTGGCCCGGTCGTCCTCGAAATGGAACATGCCGAGGGTGGTCGGATCGGTGTCGTAAGTGACGCTGCCGGCGGCGTTGAGGCTCGGCAGCAGGTTGTTCTCGGCGATATCCACGCCGCGCCGGCGGTCGTCTATCCGGTCGAGCACGTTCAACAGGTCGAGACGGTACTTCACCCCGACCTTCACCGCCTCGGTCTGCGTCACCTGAGGCATGCGGATGGCATCCTCGAGCTTGAACTCGCCCAGTTGGGCCGGACCGGGGCCCAGCTCGGCGGCGGGATCGGTCAAAGACTCGACGTCGACCGGGGCGTCGGGCGGCAGGCCGAGACGGATCTTGAAGGTTTCGAGTGCCGTTCGGAAGGCCTCAATCGCGTCGAGCTGACGGTTGATGGCCGAAAGGCGGTCCTGCTCGGCCCGCTGGAAGTCCAGCTCGATGACCCGGCCGGTCAGCCACCTCGCCTTGGCGTAATCGCGAGCCAGGGTGAAGCCCTTGATGCTGCCGGTCACGTTGGCGATGTTCTGCTTGAGCTGCTGAAGCTGGAAGTAGTCGCTGGCGATGTTGACCGAAAAGCTCTGCCGAAACCGCTCGAAAACGCGGACGGCATAGATGAGGTCGCGCTCGGCCTGGTAGCGGGATTCGTAGGCCGGATGCCCCGCGCCGCGAAGCAGCGGGATGTCCGCCGCCAGCACGATCCGGCCGGTTTCGCCGCTGGTGAGGTGATTCGTCAAATCGCGCATCAGCGAGTTGATCACCGTGGCCGTGATCTGTCCGCCGTAGGGCAGCCGCTGTTCGACGGCGACCTGGGAAACGGCGTCCATGGCACGATCGAAATCGCGGATCTGGCCGTAGTTGGCGTACCGCGAACGGATCTCGCCCACGAGCTGCGGCGTCCAGAGGTGGCGTTCGAGGCTGAGTGCCAGGGCGGCCAGATAGAGTTCTTCCTTGGCGGTCTGAAACTCGCGGGCCTGGCGGAACGCGCACTTCAGGGCGTCCGCCAGCGAGAGCACGGTCATCGGCACGGCGGGCTGAGTCTGGTCCAACGGCTCGGTAGTGGGTTGACTGGCCAACCCTGGCGCGGCATCCGGTCGATCGGCCAGGGCCGGCGCCGAGGCGGGGGCCGTCGTCGGTCGGGCCTCTGAAACCGCGGAGGGTTGAGACGCCGCGGCCATGCTGTCCCAGGTGTCCTCCTCCGGCAGGGTCGCCGCCGACTGCGTAGCAGCCCGTCGGAAGGATTCGGGGATTTCATTGTCGACCGGGTGGGGGACGAAAGCGTGTCGGTTGTCGGTATTGCCGTTGTAGGTTTTGTTCCAGTCCGGCCATCGCTCGCGGTCGATCTTGGCGTCGGCGGTCCGGCCAACGGCCGCCTGCTGGCGAGTTTCAATGAGCCGATACACTTCCCGGTCTGCGTCGTCGACCGCCCACTGACAGCCGGCCAAGGCCGCAAGCCATCCTCCCGCGAGAAGGCGGCCGAGCAGAGAGTACCGCACCCGGCGACGGCCAAGCTGCATTTGTTCGACCACGGACGACCACATGCGTGTTTTCCTGAAAAAGCCCCTCCGCTGGGGCGATATCGTAATGTATTCGCCGTCAAGTGGATAGTGCTCCGTGGCGAAAAACCGTCACCCTTAAATCAATTGGATTACTGCTTGACAGGCATCCTTACGGAGGGGTAGGCTTCAGGCATGCGGTCGGCGGGGGCCGGCTGCTCGCATGTTCTTTGAGCGGCCGGCTGTTTGTTGCAGGCTGGTCTGCAAGGCCCCGAGAGCCTTTAATCGTGGACGGCTTGTGAAGAGGAACCTTCGCCGATCGGCACGATCGGATGGTAGGCCTATCACCCGCAGTCTCAAAAGAGGAAGGAGTTTCGTTTATGCGATCGGTCAAGTTTCCAGTAGCCATTTTCCTGGTAGTCACGGCGGCGTGGGTTGGCGGGTGCGGGAAGAGCGAGACCTACAACGTGACCATTTCATACGTCCTGGAGCCGACCCAGAAGTTGCCTGAGGGTCTGACGACTCTGGCGATTCTGGATGCCGGAGTCGAGACCAAGGAGGGGGACACCGAGGACAAGGATCGGTCGGTGAAGTGGGCGACGATCGCCGCGGACATGATGGAGAAGATGATCCAGGACTCGGCCTTGAAGTTTGGCAGCGGGTTGACCGTGGCCAAGCGGCGGGATACGACGAAGGTGATGGCTGAGAAGGACATGAAAATGGCCGGCCTGGTTGACGGCGGCGCGGCGGCCCAGGCGGCCAAGCTGCTGGAGGTCCAGGGGATCATCGCCAGCAAGCTGAATATCCGCGTGGAGGTCAAGGAAGGCAAATCCCGCACGGTCAGCGCCGCCAGCATCGCCGCATGGGGCGGCCGCCACTGGGGCGGCGGGTCCGGCTCGGTCGACACCGAGGAGGTCAGCAACATCAGCCGCAACATGACCGTCCAGTGTTCGTTCAGCCTCATGGATGCGACCACCGGCGAGGCGATCTTCCAGTTCTCGCCCAAGCCTTTCCGCAAATTTGACAACCAGAAGCCCGGCCCGGTCTTCGGCAGCAGCAAGACCGAGGCGGACCTCGATTCGGTCGACGGCATCATCGGCGAGCTGGTCGAACAGGGCACCCGCGAGTTCGTGAGTATGTTTGTCCCTTGCGAGGTGGAATACGCGTATCAGCTCGAGTCCGGCAAGTCGGAAGAATCCGCCCGGGGCGTTCGCTTGCTCCGATCGGACGATCTGGAAGGCGCAATGCAGTCGTTCAAGGCCGCCCTGGCCGAGGATCCCGAGGATCACCGCTCGGCCTTTGCCATGGGCGTGGCCAGCGAATTCATGAAGAACTGGGACGATGCGTTGAAGTACTACCGTCAGGCTTCGGGCATGCCGAACCTGAGCGAGGAAGAGCAGAACATGTACCTGGCGGCCAAGAACCGCGTGACCGAGCACAAGGACCGCATCCGAAAGGGCACCAAGTAGAACCGAGGCCGAGACTTCGTAAACCCTTTCTTGAAAAGGGCTTACTGATATCGCATTCGTTGAATAGAATTGGTGGGTCCAGGTTTGTGGATACCCGGGACCAACCTGACCGCCCTACAGTGTGTCTGTGTAGGCGTGGAATGGACAGTCGTCCTTTCGGTCGTACTCGGCCGTGCGATGATCACGATTCGCAACGCGTGCCGTGGTCACGTCGTGCCAACGGGTTGAATCCCGCGTTGAATGATGACCTACCGAATCCGGTTTCTAAGGAGACGGCCATGAGAAGTCTGTGTCGCATGATGGTGGTGATGTTGGCGGCCGGCGTAGCGCTGCCCGGGCTGGCCCAGGACGTGGACACGGCCCAGAAAAAGCTGCTGAGCCAGCGGGCGGCCCAGGCAGACGCTTACCGCAAGCTGGCCGAAGCGATCAAGGGATTGCAGATTACCTCGGACACCTATGTGAAGGACTTTGTAGCTGAGAGCGATTCGATCCGGGCGTCCATGGACGAGTTTATCCGGGGCGTGCGGCTGGGCCCGCCGAAGTTCTTCGAGGATCTGTCGTGCGAGGTGCCGGCCGAGGTGACCGTGGCCAAGGTCATCGAGACGCTGAAGTCCATCCACACCCGCGAGTACAAGGGCGACAGGGTGAAAGGCACCGACATCGAGCAGATGAACCAGCGGATCGACAAGAAGATCATCAAGGTGGTGGGCATGGGCGCCCCCCGCCCGGACCTGCCGCCGGACCTGCCCGCTGGCGTGGAAGGTGTGATCGAGAAGGCGCCGCCGTCGCTGCCGGAGCCGCCGATCCCCGAGTTGTGGAGAAGAATGCCGGCTCAGGCCCGCATGATGGCCATCCGGGCGGCGGAGATCGATGCCAAGCGGCAACTGCTCGAGCGGATCAAGGGCCTGCGGATCACCTCGGACACGATCGTGCGCGATTTCGTGGCCGAGTCCGATCAGATCACCGCCCAGGCCCAGGGCACGGTGGTCGGCGCCCAGACCGTGCGAACCTACCTGCACCACGACGAGCCGATCGCCGAGGTGACCGTGGAGGTGCCGCTGGAGTCGGTGATCACGACGATCAAGGAGTTGCACACCCGCTCGATCAGGGGCGACGACATCAAGGGCACCGATATCCAGGAGGTGGTGAGCCGGATCCAGACCAAGACTTTCCAGGCCACGGGGATGGGGATTCCGCCGAAGAAGTATCTGGAGGTATACAACACGAAGGTGACCAGTCCGCAACAGCAGATTCCGCCGTGGGCGATGTCTCCGATCCGGATGGAGGGCAGCGCGGTGGTGCCGCCGGACAAGGCCGGGACGGCCCAGGGCAAGCTGATGGCCGCCCGGGGGGCCGAGCTGGACGCCAAGCGCAAGCTGGGCGAGCACATCAGGGGGCTGGAAATCTCCTCTAAAACGACGGTCAAGGATTTCGTGGCCGAGCACGACGAGATCCGCAGCCAGATGGATGCGTTCCTGGTCGGCGCGGTCGTGGAGGACACCCGGTTCGACGGCGAGACGTCCACGGTGACGGTCAGCATTCCGGGCATGCAGGTGTGGGAGGTCATCGGCCGGCGGATCCGGATCGTTCAGTGACCATTTGTGTTGCCGGGTCGTCTGTGTTCCGGTGAGTCTTCAGCATAAGGAGTCAATCATGCGTCGCGTGATTCTGGCCTGGCTGCTTCTGGCCGCTCCTGTCGTGGCCATTCTGGCCGCCGGTTGTGAGCAGGAAGTAAAAAGCGTTCAGAAAACCGAGCGGATCGAACAGACCGAGCCCCGTATGGTTTCGCCGGGGACGGAAGTGGTCGAGTAATAGCGCGGATCAAGATGGACGACGCGGGCGCTGGTTGCAGCCATGCGCCCGCGTTTTCATGCGCTGGCCACCTTGGGTATCATCACGGGCATGATTCGGGTTCTTGTGATTGCTCTGTCCGGCCTGGCATCAACGCCCGCCTTGCCGGCTTCGACCCGGCCGGCGGCGGTTGTGACGGCCGAGCAGTGCGCGGGCGACGCGGCTTTCGCGAAGCTGGTCGACGCGGTGTTCGCACTGCGTCTGGCCGACGGCGGCAGTCTGGCCGAGTTGTGGGCCGGCGTGCTGACGGCGGAGGGCGAGGCCGGCTATGACTCGCGCCTGCGGTCGCTGGAAGCGGCCGAGCAGGGATTGAGGCTGCGTTTGCTGCAGGCGCTCCAACTGAGCCGGTCCCGTCGGACCGCGGATGGGGCGATCGAAGTCGACGCCTCGGTGTCGATGGAAAAGCTCGACGAGATCCTCCGCGAGCTGACTGCCCGGCTGCTGCCCGAGCGCGTCGCCGCGGAGGCGATTATCAGCCGGGGCGATCGGCCGCTGACGGCCACCGGGCGATGGCAGGGAGCGCCCCCGGCGACGGCGGGACCGGCAGGGTGGCGGCATTGCGATGGCCGGCAGCTTCAACAGGTGGCCGCCGCCGCGCGTACGGATGCTCGCCAGCATTTACTGACTTTGCTTGGAGAGTGGCGATTGCCTGACGACCTGGACTTGAGCGAGATCTGGTCCCTGCGTCCGGACTTTCGGCTGGCGGTCGAGCGAGCGAGCGAATCGTTGCCGCCGGGGGAGCCGCTGTTCGGGTCCACTGGTTTGTGCCGGGTGACTACCCGGGTTCGGCGGGCCGATGTGATCCGGCTCCTGGCTACCGCGGCCCAATCGTGTGCCGAGCCGATCGACGAGGACGTGGCCTCGGCGGTTGACCCGCAGGGCAGGGAGGTGATCGAACTGGAGGGGCTGGCTGTACCTCCCCCCTTCACGCCGACCGCTCGGCTTGTTGAAGCCCCGGAAGCCGCCGGCCGACCGGACTGGGCCGATCGTGTCCTGGAGACCCGAGTGACCGGCCAGGCGCCGACCCAGGTGGCGGATACGGCCGAGCGGTTGCGCATGGCTCGTGCGGCTGCGATTGTCGAAGGGAAGCGCGAGATCTGGCTTCAGATCGAGCGCCT
>DATIKE010000087.1:0-5485 GCA_035477895.1 Phycisphaerae bacterium | reverse complement strand
GGGTTCATAGCGCCCGGGGTACACGTCGCGGTTGGGAACCCCGTAGTAGCTGAGTTGGTGTGTGTGCCAGCCGGCCAGCAGTCGGCGCATGGCGGCGGCCAGGTCCGGCTTCTCCGACGCCAGGTTGCGACGCTCGTCGGGGTCGGCCTTGAGATCGAAGAGGTACTCCCGGGCCTCGGTGAGATCGTAGAGGTACTTGAGCTTGTCGAGGCAGACCGTCTCCTGCCAGCGCGTGTACTGGGTCATCGAGAATACCGGCCGGTCGCGGTCGCGGTAGCCGGGGTCGAGCACGTTGACGCCCTGCCACCCCGGGTAAGACCGGATGCCGACCAGCCCGGCGACGGTCGGGGCGATGTCGATGCCGGAGACCGTGGAGGTCACAACCGACGGCAACGGCTGCCGCGAAGCGGCGCGGATCTCCGGGCCGAGCCAGACGATCAGCGGCGTGTGGATCATCTCCTCCCAGGTGTGCACGCCGTGGCGGGCGAGGCCGTGTTCCATGAAGGCCTCGCCGTGGTCGCCGGTGGCGACGATGATCGTGCGGTCGAGGGCCCCGGTCTTTCCGAGTGCCTCCACGATCCGCCCGACCCAGTAATCCGCGTAGCGCAGCGCGTTGTCGTACTGGTTTCTGAGCTTGGGCAGCACGTCGGCCGGGATGTGCAGGATGCCGTCGCCGCTGGAAAAGAGCGGCGGAACCGGCTGATAGTGGCTCGCCCATGGCTCGGGAACCTCGTAGTTGAAGTGCGGCGACTGCAGGTAGAACCCGCAGTAGAAAGGCCGGGGGTCGTCGCGGCCGGCGATCCACTTCTCGAACTCGCCGACCGCGAACTTGTCGTCCATCCGCATGCAGTCGGGCTGTGGAATTCCGCAGGTGTCGTGCGAGAAGTAGCGATCGAAATCGGCGGGCCTGCAGAACCGGTTGATGTTGTCGAATGACTCGTTGCCGCTGCTGAACAGGGCGAGTTCGTAGCCGGCCAGCTTGAGGGCCCGCGGCAGGCTCATAAACGGGAAGGTCATGTTGCTGAAGTAGTCGAAGCGATTGCCGCGAAGCATGTAGAGCGAGGTGGCCAGCGACACGACGCTGCAGCTCGAGAACGACGACGGCGCGACACAGTGCCGGAAGAGAGCGCCATCGGCCGCCAGACGGTCCAGGTTGGGCGTAATGTCCGGCTTGGGATATCCGTAACAGTGCAGGGCCTTGGCCGGCACGGATTCCAGGAGCAGATAGACGACATGGGGCGCCGGCTCGCGCGGCCGGCCCAGAGTCGCGGCATACTGCTCGTCGGTGATGACCGCCGGCCCGAAGCCGGCGGGCAAAGGAGCCCGCAGCCGCTCCAGGGACAAGGCCTGCACGAAATTGAAAACCCGCAGGGGCGGCGCGGACCGGCAGACCGCTATCAGGGCCTCGCCGGGCCGACCACGCGTTTCCCAGGCCAGCAGGGCCACGAGAACCACCAGTCCGCCGACCATCGCCCGACCCCATCGGCCGAGCGGGACCGGCATCCTGCCGGCCGCACACAAGGTTTTGCCGGAGTTCCTTGGTGGAACCCGTCGGCGAAACGACCGGCTGGATAGACGCTGAATGACCACGAGAGCCGTCAGGACGATGATGCCGGAGGCCACAAGATAGCGGGCGCCCATCGCCCAGGCGTTCTGGAGCACGGCGGCCGTGTTGTGCCACAGGAGCAAGAGGGCGCCGGCGCCGAGGACCTCGGAGGTGGTTGCGTACACGAACTCGTTGACGACCAGCCAGGCCAGCAGAGGCAGCCAGAGGAACGTCTCGATCCAGGCGGCCAGAGCGGCCCGGCGTGGGGTTCGCGCCCCCGCGGCGGACAGCAGGGCCGTTGTGGCGACCGCGCCGGCCAGAACCGAGCCGGCGCCCATCATGATGGCCAGCGTCCAGGCCGCGGCGGCCGGCCATCGCACCCCATCCAGACCGCCGGGCAGATGCGCGCAAACGAGCCACAGGCCATACGCACCCCCCGCGGCCACACCCCACCCCATGCGTCTGATGATCCATTGATCGCGCATATTCCTGTCCCGCCGCCCGAGCAACTTCCCAATGATATCGCCTGTGCCCGGCCTGACCACATTCCACGCTGGCACTACAAGCCCGGAGCGGCTACGGTAAAGGTCTGTCTCGACGGTCGCGGCAGGTTATTGCATAGGGGGAACACGGATGCACGTAGGGATGATCGTCAGCGCGATGGTGGCTGCTCTGGCGGCCGGGCCGGGACAGTCCGGCGAACTTCAGTGGTTCAAGGGTAATCTGCACACCCATACCTGGTGGAGCGACGGCGACAGCCCGCCGGAAACCGTGGTCGCGTGGTACAAGGACCGCGGATACCACTTCCTGTCCTTGACCGACCATAACATCCTCAGCGAGGGGATGAAATGGATTAACCCGGAAAAAAGCACGAAGGCTACGGCCGCAACGCGCTACGAGAAGAAGTACGGCCCGGGCTGGGTCGAAAACGGTCCCCAGCCGGGCAAGACCGGAGGCCCCACGTTCTGGCGGGCCAGGCCGCTGACCGAGATCCGGGCATTTTTCGAGGAGCCGGGCAAGTTCCTGTTGATCCAGGGAGAAGAAATCAGCGATGTCTATGAGAAGCGGCCGGTGCACCTGAACGCATTCAATCTCAGAGACCCCATTCCCGCCCAGAAAGGCGGGGATGTCCCGGAGACGATCCAGAATAATGTCAACGCCGTCGCAGCCCAGAGCGAGAAGACGGGCATCCTGATGCTCGCCCAGCTCAACCATCCCAACTTCAAATGGGGCCTGACCGCCGAGGACATCATGCCGACAAAGGGTCTGGACCTGCTGGAGATCTATAACGGCCACGGCGGCGTGGCCAACCTCGGCGACGATCAACATCCCGGCGTGGAGTACATCTGGGACGTCGTGCTGACCCGGCGCCTGGCGGAGTTGAACCTGCCGATCATCTACGGAACGGCGACCGACGATACTCACGCGTTCACGACCGAAGGGCCGGGCGGCTCCCATCCCGGCCGCGGGTGGGTCATGGTCCGGGCCCGGTATCTGACGCCGGAGAAGATCCTCAAGGCCATGCGGAAGGGCGACTTCTATGCCTCGACGGGCGTGGTGCTCGACGAAGTGGCATTCAAGAACGGCACCTTGAGCATCGAGATCCAGCCGAAGCCCGGCGTGACCTATCGCACGCAGTTCATCGGCACGCTGACCGGCTATGACCCGAAGGCGACGCCGCGAAGCCCGGACCCCCAGGCACCGGTGACGATGAAGTACAGCGACGACGTGGGCAAGGTGCTGGCCGAGCAGCCGGGCACCAAGGTGAGCTACAAACTGACTGGCAAGGAGATCTACGTGCGGGCCAAGATCGTCTCCAGCGCCGGGAAGGAAAACCCGAACTTCGAGGGCGAACTGGAGGCGGCCTGGGTCCAGCCGGTGTGCCCCGGAACGAAGCAGTAAGCCGGCGGAAGCGATCGTGGCACGACAGTCCCCCATCGTTTCCGTCCGGACCTTCGCCCGATCCCAGGCGATCGGGACTGGTCAGGTGACCGCTTCGTACCAATGACCATTGCCCGACCATTGCACGGGTGTCGCCGTGGCATTCAGCGCACCAGGAAGGACCGCCGCCAAAGCTGAAAGACATGCGGGACGCATTTCCGCTCCTTCTCGGACAACAGGAACCGATGCTTTCCGCACTCAAGCACTGCGACGATCGCGGTAGCAGATCCAGAACCGACCCCCACGCTGATAGACGGTGACGCGGCCGACACGGCGTCGCCATACCTTCTTGGAAGTGGCCATGCCAGAGAACCTCCCATGCACAAATGTGCACAAATACGAGAGAAAGAGTGACAAAACACGTCACGCCCACACAAACCCTGGCACTACACATTCCCCTCCCGCCCCGATGGATTGTTGAAAAAGCCTTGAAAAACGGCGATTCCGGGACAACATCTCGTTGCCAACTGTCGAAGATGGGTTTGGCATCGCGCGCGATCGGTCCGGGATGCGGGCACCGTTCTTTCCCGCCGGCCCGACTTTTGACCCCACATATGGGGTTCATCTACACTCTGGGCCGTGTAATTCATGAACCATCCGGCCCTGTGAAGCGATGACCATCATGACCGACGTTTACACCAACCCGCTCGTCGAACGCTACGCCTCGCCCGAGATGTGCGGCCTGTTCAGCGCCCGCCACCGCATCCGCACCTGGCGGCGGATCTGGCTGGCCCTGGCCGAGGCCGAGGCCGAACTCGGCCTGCCGATCACCCGAAAGCAACTCGCCCGGCTCCAGCGAACCATCGACGACATCGATCTCGCCAACGCCGCCAGACACGAAAAACGCCTCCGTCATGACGTGATGGCCCACCTCCACGCCTGGGGCGACGTCGCCCCCGAGGCCCGCGGCATCCTCCATCTCGGGGCCACCAGCATGGACGTGGTCGACAACGCCGACCTGATCATCATGCGCGACGCCCTCGCGATGATCCGCGATTGGCTGGTCAACGTCGTGAGTGCCCTGGCCGACTTCGCCCGCAAACACCGCGACCTGCCCTGCCTGGGCTACACGCATTATCAGCCGGCCCAGCTCACCACCGTCGGCAAGCGGGCCTGTCTCTGGAATTACGAGTTCGTCCGCGGACTCGATGAAATCGACTACCGCCTGTCGCGACTCCGGTTCCGCGGTATCCGCGGGGCCACCGGCACGCAGGCCACCTTCCTCGCCCTGTTCAAGGGCAGCGCCCGCAAGGTCGACCTGCTCGAAAAGAAGGTCGCCTCGCGGCTTGGCTTTTCCGCCTGCGAGCCGGTCTGCGGCCAGACCTACTCGCGAACCATCGACGCCGAGATCGTCGGCTCGCTTGCCGCCATCGCCGCCGGGGCCCACAAGTTCGCCAACGACATCCGCCTGCTGGCCGGCATGAAGGAAATCGAGGAACCCTTCGAAAAACACCAGGTCGGCTCGTCAGCCATGGCCTACAAGCGAAACCCCATGCGCTGCGAGCGGATCACCGGCCTGGCCCGATACGTCCTCTCGATCGTGACCAGCCCCTACCAGACCGCCGCCGAGCAGTGGCTCGAACGCACCCTGGACGACTCCTCTAATAAGAGGATAACGGTTCCCGAGGCGTTCCTGGCCGTCGACGGCATCCTCCGGGTGGCGACCGACGTGGCCCGCGGCCTGGTCGTCTATCCCAGGGTGATCGAGTCCCGGGTCCTGGCCGAACTGCCCTTCATGGCCACCGAGGAAATCCTGATGGCCGCGGTCACCGCCGGGGCCAGGCGCCGCGGAAAAGCGCGGTCTTCCGCCGCCGGCGACCGCCAGGCCCTGCATGAAACCATCCGGCAGCACTCCCAGGCCGCCGCCCGCGAGGTCAAGCTCCACGGCCGGCCCAACGACCTCATGCGCCGACTGGCCGCCGACCCGGCCTTCGCCGACGTCGATCTCACCGGCGCCCTCGACCCCAGGCGTTACGTCGGCCTGGCCCCCCAACAGGT
>DATIKE010000086.1:0-2123 GCA_035477895.1 Phycisphaerae bacterium | reverse complement strand
AGCCGATGAGGCCGTGCCGGCCGGCGGGACGATAGCCGTTGCGGCAGGAGGATCGGCAGTAGCGGGGATTATCGTACCAGGCGCCGCCGCGGATCACCCGATAGCCGCCCGACGCGGGCCCTTGCGGATCCACAGTGTGGGCAATCGAGTAGTACGAACGGTCGTACCAGTCGTTGCACCACTCCCAGACATTGCCGGCCATGTCGTACAGGCCGAACCCGTTCGCCCGGAACTTCCCGACCGGCTGGGAGTAGGCCCGCCGATGCTCGGCCGACCAGCTCACAAGGCGGGTTATTTCGCCGCCGTCGTTCGCGTCGCGGCCGTCGAAGCTGTCGCCCCACCAGAAGATCGTGGTGCCGCCCGCCCGGCAGGCGTACTCCCACTCCGCCTCGCTCGGCAGCCGATAGTCCCGGTTGTCACGGGCACCCAGCCACTTGCAGAACATGTCGGCGTCGTTCCAACTGACCATCACCACCGGGTCGTCCTCGGTCTGGTCGAAACCCGGGTTGCGCCAGGTCGCGCTGTCACGCCAGCCCCAGTTCTTGTTGACCAGGGCTGTGTAGCCGCCCTTCTTGCCGTTCTCGAATGACTGGCCGCCCTTCTCGGCATCGGTGCGATACCCGGTCTCCTCCACGAACACCCGGAACTGGGCCACCGTGACTTCGCAACTCGACATGTAGTAAGGCTTGCTGATGCGGACGCGATGCTGCGGAAACTCGGGAGTGAACCACTCGACCGGCCCGCCGAACCGCTTGGAAAGCTCGTCCGCGGGCACGTTGCTGCCCATTCGGAAATCGCCGTCGGGGATCAGGACCATGTCCATGCGCAGCGAGTTGCGCATCAGCGCGGGCAGCGAGGCGACCGAAGGCCCGCCATCCACCTCACTGGGGCGCGAACTGACCAGCGCGGCCAGCGCTACCCGGACGGTATCAGGCTCGCTGCGGCCGTCCGCCAAGTCGGTGTAAATATCCCGCTGCTGGCGTTCGCGATCGCGCAGGAGCCTGCTGGTCAACAGCCGTCTCGCCTCGTCGTATTCCGAACCGGTGATATGTCCCCGGGCGAGCATCTTCGCAAGAACCTCGATCCGCCCCCGGTTGATGTTCTCCGGATGCGGGTTGACCGTGAGAAAGACCCGGTCCGCCTGGAATCTCTCATCCGTGAGCACCAGCGGCCTGCCGAAAGCACCGTTGGATTCCGCCGCCTCACTGGCAAGCCGGAACTCCAGGTGCCGCCACATCTCGGCCGCGCTGACCGATCCGTCACCGTTTCCGTCGGCCTCGCCTTTGAGCCCACCGACCAATTGGTGCGGCAGCAGTCCGCGGCGAATTCCGCCGTCCTCGATCACCCGGCTGCCATTGTGCTGGAAGGCCAGAATCGTGCGTCCGCCACGGGCCAAACTCGGCAGGACACCCGCCAGGTCGGTGCGACCCATCTTCCAGTCGCCGATGACGGCCGAGGCGTCGTGCGCATCCAGGATCACGACCACCCGCTGGCTCGGGATCGCCTTAAGCAGCAAGCTCAGCTCGGCGTGCGAAAGCGCGGTGTCCACCATGCCACCGGCCACCGACTCCCGAGTCAGCCAGTACACCTGTCCCTTCTCGTTTGCTACATAGCCCGTGAAAAACACGACAATCACGTCGTCAACGCCCACATTCCGCAGGCGGGTGAACTGCTCGCGGATGTTGGGGAGCGTGGCCTCGTCGCCGACCATGAGGCTTGAATCGTTGGGAGAGAATCGCCCGACGCGCGGATCCACAAGAGCTTCGTAGAACCACCTGGCTCCCGGTACTGCAAGCTTGGCTTCGGGCAGGCTCGCCTCGTTGCAGCGGCCCGCGCCGATCACCAGCGCATGCCGCACCGACGTGTCGGACGGCATCGTGTCCGAAAGACCGCCTGCCAGCAGTCGAGGCGCAGGCTCATCCGCGCTCATGATCGATCCCAGGATCAGAAGCAGACCCCAGGTGATCGTCAGCACCACGCGCGATTTGGCATGACCGCCACGCCGCATCTACCCACGTCCTCTGTCCACCGGTTCCGGGATGAGCCCGCACCCGCGTCCTGCGGCATCCCTCCCGCCGGATCGCACGAGCTCACCGTTGTGTCAAAGGCTGTCGTGCGGGCCA
>DATIKE010000085.1:0-5520 GCA_035477895.1 Phycisphaerae bacterium | reverse complement strand
AGCCGATGAGGCCGTGCCGGCCGGCGGGACGATAGCCGTTGCGGCAGGAGGATCGGCAGTAGCGGGGATTATCGTACCAGGCGCCGCCGCGGATCACCCGATAGCCGCCCGACGCGGGCCCTTGCGGATCCACAGTGTGGGTAATCGAGTAGTACGAACGGTCGTACCAGTCGTTGCACCACTCCCAGACATTGCCGGCCATGTCGTACACCTGAGTTCAACACGGCGTTGAATTGCATTCATAAGTCGAGACTGTAGCATAAATACTGTGGTTTCTCTCAAGCCGTTAGGCTTTGCGGGCCGATTTGCTCAGGCAAGAAGCCATTCCTTGCCTGGAGAGGAAAGAGATGTCCGCACCTGGAGAGTACCGACCGGATCGAACCGAAGGGATCACGCGCGTTGAAGACCTTCCCCGGCCGAAGATTATCCCGCGCAGCCGTGACTACAAACGCCGACCGTGCCCGTGTTGTGACCACGGCGCATACCGACACCGCCGGATGGGACGAGTCCTCCACAACGTGGGGGAGGCCCGCCAACACCGCTGGCTGGCGGCCTTGCCGGCCTGCCGGCAGGCCGGCTGCGAGCAGTACCTCTGGTGCCAGCGCGCACGCGGGTCGGGATCGTATGGTTGCTTGCAATGACGGCACTTGCGTCGTCTCGTTGAGGTCATGGGTTGCTCCGAGATCACAGAGCACCCATGTTCCGCCGGAAGCCCGTCAGTTCAGAAGAAGACCCCCAGGAAGAAAACCCACATCTTCAGACCGGCGGATCTACTGTACTTTCAGATCGGCGCCGACAAGCGCGGCCAGATCGTGTCGCGCGGGCCCAAACTGGAGCCTTTCAAAAACTCGAATACGACCGGCGAGGTGATCATTACCGATATCTGCGACTGGCGCGTTCCCGGAGAATCGCCGGTCATCGAGGACCGGCGGCGGTACACGATCGCCGCACCATCCCGCGACTTGCGTCTCCTCGACGCCGATATCACCATCACCGCGAAGGTGGATATCGCGTGGTTGTTGCCAAGGGCAGAATCGAGAAAGCGGCAATGGATCGGCTATGGGATGTCTTCGCGGCGGCGTGAGGCCGCGTCGAAATCCAAAGTCCAGAATCTGAAATTGTCAGATGAGCACGCCGATAAAGCCGCCCGCAACCATGGCCTTCTCGCGATAGCTCATATTCGCCGGGTATCACCCGACGTTCACACGCCGACACGATCGTCAGTCTGTTTCGTGTCCGGGATGTGTGCAAGGCCGCTGGCCGAGTCAAGGAGGCGGCTTGGCCGCCGACATGGGGACACACCATGCGGTCCGCTTGTCCAGTTTTCGACCTATGCGCCATCGCTTGCCGAAGGCGCGGACAGAGACCTGAGCCTCGTCGCTTCCGAGCACATAGTCGCCGGCCAAAGACGCCTCGACTTCGGGTGGGGTCGTCCCACGGTAAGGAGCGACAACCGTCAGGAACGCCGCCGGCGCGGCGTCGGGGTGCTTGACGCTCAGCACCTTCCGCGGGCTGCGGTGGCCGTACTCCCAGGCGAACCATCCGTCCTCCGTTTCGAGTTCCGAATGCAGTGGTTCAGCGGTGTGGATCAGGACATTGGCATCCGGGAACTGCGTCGTGAACGAGGTCCGGTCGGAGCTTATTCGACCCGTTCCGGGTGCCGGGGTCCAATGCACGCACAACTCGCCGGGTGCCTGGCCGATCGCTTCGTCCAGGAACACGTAGAACTTCTTGTCCACGAACCAAACCGTCCGACGATGCAAAAGCCCTTCGTACGAAGGGTTTTCCACCACCAGCGCATCCAGCTCCGGCGAGGAGTGCCACAGTCGCAGCCGCCCATCGGTTTTCGAATCCTTGCCATCCAGAGTCAACGTCTGGTGCACTCGCGTCTGTCGATGCCAGGCCCGGGCCTCCCTGTCGTGGCCGTATGTGTAGAATCCGCTGTCGGTCATCAGCCACCGGCCGAGGGCATAGAGTTCGAACGTGCCGTTGTCCGGCTGATCGTGTCCGCCGAGCGCCGGTGGCGCGCAGTGCAAGGCCAGGTAAGTGCCCTCCGGGCCCCATTGCGACCGCAGACAATAGACCCCGGCGCTTTCGAAGGCATAGCTCATCTGTTTCGGCAGCGCAGTCTCGTCCAGCTTCGCCCGGGCCGCGTACTTCGGATCGTTCCACACTTCGCTGAACCGGAGCAGGGGATCATAGAGCCGCGCGGTCCGATCCTTTGTTGTGGGCTCGTACCGGGCCGTGTCGCCGAACATCGGCCAG
This sequence comes from Phycisphaerae bacterium, assembly GCA_035477895.1. Lineage (GTDB taxonomy): Bacteria > Planctomycetota > Phycisphaerae > UBA1845 > PWPN01 > JAPKGY01. Next base: position 3,255 of record DATIKE010000085.1, on the reverse strand, counting down.
CCCAGGTTCGGCGTCGCGACGGCAAACACGTAGTCGCACATCCCACGGACGCGCCGGCGATAATCATCAGGGACCGCCAGACCCAACTGCGAAGCCTCCTCCATCATGTCGATGGAATCATTCAGGACCGCCAGATGATAGCTGCCGCACCATTCCCGCTGAACACCCTCCGGTGTGGTCTGCCCCAGCAGGTTCTCTCGCGCTCGCTCGAGGGCCAGCTTCGCCCAACGGGGCGTCTCCGAGAACTCAGGAACCGCGTGACAGATACTGAGCACGCCACGCTGCTCGAAAATGGCCTTATTGTGCACTACCCCCATGGGGATCATCTCGGTCTTGTGCTGATGGTCGTACAGGCCGGCCAGGAAGACGGCCAGGAACTCCGGCGTGACGGCGTCCGAGTGAAGCATGGCCTTGAACGCGGAGACCGCCTTGGTCGCCCGAATACCGGTTTGAAGGTCGAGCCAGGCGAAGCCTTTCCAGTGGGTGAGCGTCGGGTGGGTCCGCGTCCAGTCGTCTAACGGATGCTTGGCGATCCAGTCGGTCGTTAACTCCACGAAAGCCCGGGCATACTTGTCGTCGCGGGCGGCCGTGTAGGCCTTCGCCAAGTCGTCCGCCCAGTAGAAACGATAGATCGCCGCCACCCACTCGATGTCGTCGGCCGGGTTGATGGTCCAGTCGATGTTGGTCCCGTAGTCCGCCGGCTTGTAGGGGCCCCACTGAAACACGTGGCGGCAGATCCCGTCGGCCGCATCGTATGTCTGCCGGGACGTGCTGGATGCCGCGGGCGGCGGCGGATACTTGCCGCGGTAATAGCGGAGCAGCTCGGCCAGGGCACGTGACCGATCCCCCTTGCCGGCGGCCGCTTTGACCGCCTCCAGTCCCGGCCGATCCAAGTCGAGTTTTGTGAGCACTTGGCTTGGCGGCAGGCTCTTCAGCTTAACGTTCCACTGCTTTGTGTACGGTACCATCTGCGCGGACGCGGTAGCACAGAGTTCAATGACGAGGATGAATGCTGTCGGCTTGATGAAGAACTTCATCCGAGCTCCCCAGATAGCCTTGCCCGGTTATGCCGCCGGTCCATATTCGTCATTGTACGGCGTCCCTCTCGCGTTGCACCTGTCGATCCGCGCCATGATAAGCTCGCAAGTTCTCAGCGAACCGCCAGATCGGGGGAGGTTGTCGGGCGACGTTCGGGGCTGCCCGAGAACGGGGCTGGAGCCCGTTCTGAGACAGGGGGTTGGCTCCCAGTAATGCCGGGAGTCAATCAGTACTCCCGATCCTTGTTCTTGCCCGGCATCGGTACGGGGTATTTGCCATCGTTTCCCGCACGCAAGGGGGCCGGAGAGTCGGCCTTGAGCTTGTCCAGGCCGGGGGCGAACTCGTGCTCACAGTTCAGCATCTGATCGTAGGTGATGACCTGGCCGGTGTGGGCAGCCCTCCTGCCCATGGCGGTCACGAGACTGGCCTTGACCCCGCGCTCGACCTCGTTGTACGGCTTGTCCTGGCGGATGGCATCGACCAGATGATCCCACTCGAGTTGGTAAGGGTTAGGCTCGGGCTGCGGAAACGCCCACACCTGCTGATCCGCCCGGGTCACGTCCTGACCCTTGTAGATCCGGCATATGGCGGGCGTGTGAACCTTCGTGGAGATGACCGCGGATCCCTTGGTCCCGTGGGCATAGCTGGCAAACTCGTTGTGCGTCCCTTCGATGCATCGGCCGAACAGGAACAGCCTGGTGCCGTCGGCAAAGCTGTACTCGACGGAATAGTTGTCGAAGTTCTGGTCCACGGAGTTCCCGCGATAATGGCGACCGCCTGACGCCTGGGCACGGACCGGCCAGGCATCCTTCATCCAGCAACACTCGTCGATGTTGTGAATGTAGTAATCGCTGAAGACCCCGCCGCCGGACCAGAGGAAGCCATGGAAACGCTGGATCTGGTACATCATTTCGGTGATGCCCTCTGGTTTGGGACCTGGGGCGAAAGACCCGCTCGCCCCTTGCATCCGGTAGGCCCGCAGAGTGAAGATCTCTCCGATCGCGCCGTCCCTGATTCTCCCGGCAAGTTCTGCTCGGGCCTGGCAGTGGCGGCACATGAGGCCCACGCCGACCTTGAGATTCTTTGTCACCGACGCTTCGGCAAGCTTGAGCATTCGGCGGCTGGTCGGGCCGTCGACCGTAACCGGCTTCTCCATGAAAACGTTGAGTCCCTTCTCGATGGCGTACGTGAAATGAACCCAGCGGAACGCCGGGGGCGTTGCCAGGATCACCACGTCGCCCGGTTTGAGGCAGTCCATGGCTTTGCGGTAGGCGTCGAGGCCAAGAAACTGTCGTTCCGGAGGAACATCCATCTTGGCGGCATAGTCCTTGGTCAGACGTTCCACGGTGTTATTGAGCCGACTGTCGAAGATGTCGGCCATGGCCACCAGTTTGATGGGGCCGTTCCTGACCGACAGGGCGTTGCCGGTTGCGCCCCCTCCACGTCCGCCGCAGCCGACCAGGGCCAACTGGATCGTGTCGGCCCCCTGGGCGGCGTGGACTTTTGGGATAGCCACGCCCGCGAGGGCTGATACGGCGGCGGCCCGGCCGGAGGTCTTCAGAAAGTCGCGACGTGACGCTGTACGCCTCGAAGTCTTGCTCATGTTACACCTCAATGAATGCTTTGGAGCCGATGCTGGCTTGCCCGGTTTTCCGGAAAACATTGCCCGGCTACGCCGCCGGCACGTGTTCGTCTATTGTACAGTGCCCCCGCCGTCGGACCTATCTACTTTCGGGCGGTTTAGTCCCGTAGGGACGAATCATGAACCGCGCGCGGAGGACCTCGACACGAGCCATTCATATTCCAGTTGCCTCGTGCATTATGTGTTCAGTGTTCAGTGTTCAGTGTTCAGTGTTCAGCACCAAGGGGTGCCGCAACTGCGTGGTCAAGACCATGGGGTCGGCTCGTGACCCGGAGGACCTGAGACGGCTGGTCGAACTGGGCAAGCTGTTCATAGTTCGCCGGAGCAAGCAGCTTTCCCTCTTTCCGGCTGATCGGCGCGACAGCGCCTACCGTCACTCCCGCAAGATCCTCCGGCGAATCCAAGTTGTCTTCTACGACATGACCAGTCTCTACTTCCTGACTTCAACATTGGGACACCCAGTCAGATAAAAAGGTCGTAGAGCCGCTGCTGGTCGTCGTCCATCTGGAGCAGTGTCCGGCGGGATTCGGGGTCGTTGGGCAGATAGAACGTCAACTCGTACATCGTCTGGGTCA
>DATIKE010000084.1:0-19173 GCA_035477895.1 Phycisphaerae bacterium | reverse complement strand
GTGTGAGCGGATCTGGACCGCCATCGCCACCTGTGCCCAGCAAGGGCGCTCGGTGTTCGATTTCCTTCGCGAAACGATCACCGCCTACTTCCATGGCCGCCCCGGCCCCTCTCTTCTCCCCTCCGGCCCGTGAACGGTTACGATATTGTTTTAGACCCCAGACCACGACCGTTCCGTCGACCGTGAGAACAAAGTTGTAATACCAAGCGGCGGCAACAGCCGCAATACGGGTATTCAGCGGCGGCACATAGCATAGACTGGAATTGTTTCTCCCCCACGCTGCGGCCGAGCCATCGGTGCGGAGACCGAGATTGTGATAATGCCCGCAAGACACGGCCGCGAAACCGCGGTGCAGCGGGACGCCGACAACTTGTGCCCCCCAGCTGCGAATGGAGTAGGCGCAAGCGTCACCGATGCCGTCGGTATTGGTGTCTTCCTGGCCGGGGTTGGCCACCCGCGGGCAGTTGTCCGCGCTGCCGCAGAGGCCGTCGCCGTCCAGGTCGTTGATGGGATCGTCTGGGCAAGGATCGCAGTGGTCGCCGAACGTGTCGTCGTCATCGTTCTCCTGGCCGGGATTGGCGATATCCGGGCAGTTGTCCAGACCGTCGGGCCTGATGTCGCCATCGGTGTCCGCCGCCAGGGCCAGGCTGTGTGCGTACCCGGTGCCCACCCCCACGAAGCCCGTGCTGAGGGGCTGTATCACACATGGTGAAAGATACGAGTAGCATAACTCGTATCCCCAGCTGGCGATCGAGCCGTCCGTTTTCAGGCCGAGGTTGTGGTACGCGCCGGCGGCAATGTCCGTGAAGCCGGTGTTTGGCCAGGGCACGTTGCACTGGCCTTCAGCGTTGCGTCCCCAGGCGACGATCGAGCTATCCGGTTTGAGGGCCAGGTTGTGGTAGCCGCCGGCGGCGATGGCCGTGAAGCCTTCGTTGGGCGTGACCACGTTGCATTGCCCCTCGGAGTTACGGCCCTAGGCGACGACTGAGCCGTTCACTTTCAGGCCGAGGCTGTGGTAAGCGCCCGCCGAGACCGCGATGAACCCGCTGTTCGGTGAAGGCACGTCGCACTGCCCGAAAGAATTGGAGCCCCATGCGACGATCGAGCCGTCGTCCTTGAGACCCAGGCTGTGAAAATAACCCGCGGCGACGGCTGTGAAGCCGCTGTTGTCGACTGGGAAATCGCATTGGCCGTTGCTGTTTTGCCCCCATGCGGCGATAGAGCCGTCGCCTCTCAGGCCGAGACTGTGGAGCCCGCCTGCGGCGATCGCGATGAAGTCGGTGTTGGGCGCGGGCACGTTGCATTGCCCGTCGGTGTTGCTCCCCCACGCGGTGATCGAGCCGTCGACTTTCAGCCCGAGGCTGTGGTTTGACCCCCCGGTGGCCGCGATGAAGTCCGTATTCGCCGGGGGCGCGTCGGATTGGCCGGCACTGTTCCTGCCCCAGGCCACGATCGAGTTGCCGGCCTGGGCCTGGGGGGCCGCGATAATCGCAACGACCGCCGTCAGCCAGAACGCCTTCACATCTGTTCGTCGTCCCATCGCGTGTCTCCACATCGGGAGCGTGTCGACAGAAACCTTTCAGGGTTGAATCAAGGCCTGGCCTGAACCGATCGCCCGGGCATACCCTGCCCTCGAACCGGTAAGCCCATTGTACCGTCGGGATTCGACCGGCCGCAAGGGGAAAATTGCATCTTATCGCCCGTATGAGCTACCGGGTCCGGCTCCGCCGGATACAACGAGCCGGTCCCCGTTCTTGCGCTGGAGGGTGGGTCAGGTACGCACGGGTAATGGGATCGTGCGCGGGGCGGTGCTGTTGCGGATGGAGATCTGGCCGGCCAGGTTCTGCACGACGCGGTTGGCCGCCTCGCCCACGCCCTGCGGATTGTCGTCGAAAATGGCCTGCGGCGTGCCGGCGTCGCCGCTGACCCGGATCGCCACGTTAACCGGAATCGATCCCAGGAAGGGCACGCCGAGGCGCAGGGCAGCCTTGGCGGCCCCGCCTTTTCCGAACAGGTCGTATTCCTTCCCCGTGTCCGGCGCGATGAAATAGCTCATGTTCTCGACGATGCCGAGCACCTTGATCTTGAGTTGTTCATACATCTTGACCGCCCGGACGGCATCCAGCAGCGCGACTTCCTGCGGCGTGCAAACCACGGCCGATCCGGTCATCGGGATCGACTGCGACAGTGTAAGAGGCACGTCGCCGGTGCCGGGCGGCAGGTCCACGATCAGGTAGTCCAGATCGCCCCAGTCCACCTGTTCGAGGAACTGCCGGATCGTGTTGTGGATCATCGGCCCGCGCCAGATCACCGCCTGCTCGGGCTGAAGGATAAACCCATGCTCATGACGGTGACCCCGCAGGTCTGCACGGGGATGATTCGCTCGCCCGCCGGAAGAGGTTTCTCATCCTCGATGCCGAGCATCTTCGGGATCGACGGGCCGTAGATGTCCGCGTCCAGCAACCCGACCTTGGCGCCGGCCCGGGCCAGGCCGACGGCCAGCAGCACGCTGACCGTGCTCTTGCCCACGCCGCCCTTGCCGGCCCCGACGGCGATGACGTTTTTGATCCCCGGCATGTTGATCGGGGACAATGGCCCGCGGCGCACCTGGGCGGTGAAGTCCACCTCGACCTGCCGGACGCCGGGAAGACTCCGTATGGCCGCCTCCACGTCCTGACGGATTCGATCTTTCAGCGGACAGGCCGGCGTAGTAAGTTCCACCTGAACGCGAATCTGCCCATCGCAGGCGACCACCTGTTTGACCATCTCCAGCGATACAATGTCCCGGCCCAGCTCGGGGTCCTGGACGGTTCGCAACGCGTCGATGATCTCATCTTTCGCGGGAGTCGGGATCTTGCTCATGTGACTCGGCATTCGGCCCTGCCGCGGGGAGCCACCCCGGGCATGGTCTGCCCGGGGCGCTCACCTCGAGGCATGGAGGTCAACACTACGGTTTGGCCGGCTCGGCTCCGGCCGGTCGGCTCATGGCTGGGTTCCCCTCGTCATCGAGCAGATCAATCTGGACGGAGGTCACGAATTTCTGGGAAAGCGATCCTGTCGGGCCTTCGTCGGCCGGCATCGAGTCCGCCGGGGCGCTGGCCGATGCCGACGGTCGGTTTTTGAATCTGACGTCGATCGTGATGTTCTGGGTCTGCTGGAGCTGGACGAGAACACCGGTCTGGTAGTCCCAACAGGCCATTCCCGTGCCGCCGCTGGCGCTGAGTGAGAGATCCATGTTTTGCAGAAGCCGGCCCAGGCCCGGAGCGGTCTGTGCGGCGGGACGTGGTTTGGCGGCCTTCTTGGAGCTCATCTCGAATGTTTCCTTGATGCCGATCCTGGCACATGGCCGGCCGCGGAAGGTCTCGTAGCTCAGCAACTCATACTCACCCTTGGCGTCACAGGTCACGTCGAGCACGGCCAGACTCATCGTCCAGTCGTGTTGCCATTTCTCGCCGACCGCGACCGGCCTCGTCTTGTCGGGGACGAACCGGTAGAACGACTTCAACTGGTCGGTCATCGTGGCGTCATCGAACATGGTGGTGATCCCGTCGATGAGCTGGCCGGCAGATCGGCCCGCCGCATCGTTTCCCAGTTCCTGACGGACGGGCTCGATCGCCTTGTTGACGGCTTCTTTCATGCCTGTCACCTGGATCGGCGAGCCATGGCGGTTGAAGGTCACCGTCAGTTTCGAGCCGATCAACGCCGAGTACACCTTCCCGATCAGCCGGACCATCGGGCTCTGCTCCTTCTCGGCGTCAAAGGTGGTCGAGTCGTAATCCACGAGCAGGCCGGCCGTGTTCATTCGCGTGGCGATGCGGGTGAGTTCCATGTCCACGACGGCCGAGCCGTCGGGCCGCACTTCGCGGCAGCGCGCGGCGATCTCCTGCGTCGTGTTCTGCGTGAATCTGGCGCCCGGCAGGCCGGGGGCCAGCGAGATCGTACCCACCGATTTCAGCGAGATGCGATGCCTCACCGTTTCGGCGGGTTTGGGCGCAAAGCGGAACTCGGCGGCCTTCGGGGCGGCACCACCGGCCTCGGCCTGGAGATTTGCGGCCAGGGCCGCGAGAACGCCGGCGGCGGCCAGAAAAGCTCGTGTCACGGTGTCGTCTCCTTCTTGAGGATGCCGGATGGCGCGGGAGTCATCTCGGTCAGAATCTCGCTGATTCTTTGCTGATACGCGCGGACCAGGGCCGTCTGGTCCGGTGTCAGGTTGACCGGCCGGCCGTCGGCGGTGATCTGCGGGGGGGCCTTGGCTTCCGGCTGAAGAAGCTCGAACACGACCCGCCGGCCGTCCGGCTGCTGAATGGTCCAGGCGGCCTCGGTCATCAGCGGTTCGCCCTCGTCGGCGGTGGCCCCGGGCTTCGTCTCGTCATGCAGCAAAGGCTGCTGCGGGTAGCGCGCCCATCGTTCCTCGAACCGGCCGATGAACAAACTCAATTGTCGGCTCAGGTCGATCAGCACCGGCCATTGCTCGCCCCGGCACGGCCGGAATGGGACGGCCAAACCGGACTCATAGGCCCGGGTGAAGCTGTCGATGGCTTCGTTCAACAGGTCTCGGGCCCTTTTCTGCAAGGCCCGGGCGAGTTGCCAGGCGGCCACAGAGGGCTCTTCGCCGGAAACCGCCGCAGACTTGCGCAGCCGGGCGATCAGCTCGTCGCTGATCGGGCCGGCCAGGTCGATCGCGATGGTTTTTTGCTCGATTTCCACCTTACGCTGCGGGTGAACGACGGCAGCCGCGGCATAAGTCTCCCGGGCTTCGGGACCGCGGCCGAGCAGCGCCAGGCAGTCCCCCAAGGTGATCGCCACGTAACCGTCCTCGTCCAGTTCCGGTTGCTCGCGGGAGAGTTGCTGCAGCAGCACAAGGGCCTCGGCCGGCTTGCCCGCGTTCAGCAGATCCGTGGCCGCCATCGACTCCTCGACGAAACGCATCGATCGAGCGATCGCATCGTCGGGATTGGCGGACTGACCCCACAGCAACGGAGCCGTCGAGCAGATACAAAACGTCATCAGCGCGCATTTGAAAAAGCTGAATTGTGACCGGCTGGAAGCCGGTCCCACACTGGAAGCCGCGTTGGAGGCGTCATGGACGCACCTGCTGGCCACGCGAGGTCTCTCTGTTCGGTCGGGCTGTCTGTGCATGGTCGTGTGTCCCATATGAGCGATCCGGCTCACAACCGCTGAATCAGCGGAAACACCGGGATCACCGGCTCATGTTGATCCTTTGGGGATTCCCTCGGTTGCTCGGCCGGAGACTGAGCAGCGGCGCGGTCGGTGCCGGCGTGGATCACCGGCGTCGCCTGGGCCGACAGGTCGCCCTGGGCAATCATTTCGATCAGCGCGCCCTGCACGGCGTTGGGAACCGGGTAGATTGAACCGCGGGCAGCCATGCTCTGGGCGTAGGCCGCCAGCATCCCCGGCGTGATGACCACTTGGGCCGGCGCAGGCCCGGCGGTGTCGCCGGCCGGTGTCGGCGTCGCCGGTGTCATCCACATTCGGGCGCCGAACCAGCCCGCCATGAACAGCGCAATCGACGCGGCCATCGCGCCAATCCAGGCGAGCCGGTTCGACGTCCGCCGCCAGACCATCTCCTTCGGACGGATCACCCGGCCTTCGCCCCGGTCTCGTTCGTGGACCGCCGCCACGATCCGGTCCCGCAGGCCGGCCGGCACCTCGACCTGCTCCGGCGAGCGGAGCATACTGAGCATCGGCCCGTACCCGCGGCGAAGGGCCGGGTCGCGTTCGATCCGAGACCGCACCTCGGCCGCCTTGTCGGCCGACAACTCGCCGTCCAGTAAGGCGTCGATCAGCTTTTCGGTATCCCGATCTCCCATGAACCGTTTTCTCCGGTTACAAAACCCTGCATCAACTCACGCAACCGCTTCCGCCCACGGTGGAGATGCGTCCTCACGGTGTTTTCCGGAACTTCCATCGCTTCGGCGATTTGTGCGTACGGCATATCATGGAAGTGAAACAACACGATGACCGTCCGCTGCGTTTCGTTCAGTCGGCCCAGCCAGTACTCCCACGCCTTGAAATTCGATTCCGCCGGGGCCGCCCCGGCTTCCTGCCGTCCGGGCATCTCGTCCCGCTGCCGCTCCGCCGCGTGCGTCTTCAGCGACTTCTCGCGCCGGCGGCTCCGCAGACGGTTGATCGCCAGGTTGGTCGCGATCTTCAGCAACCAGTTGCGGAACGACTGTTCGATGTCGTACAGGTACAGTCGCTCGTACGCTCGCAGAAAGGTGTCCTGGGCGACGTCCTCGGCATCGGCGGCGTTGCACAGGATCCGTCGGGCCACCGCGAACACCACGTACAGATGCCGGTCCACCAGAATGTCAAACGACCGGGAGTCACCCTGGCTGACGGCGCGAACTAGGTCGCTGTCGCTCGGGTTGTCCAGGCTGTGCGGCACGTTGGCGTTCCATCCGATCGGCCCTGCTGCTGAACCATCGCCGCCGCCACCCATCACTACACCCGACGGAGCGGCAAAGTTTCACCGGCTTGTGCGGGCCGCCCAGACTGTAACCTGTTGACAAGACACAAGTTGAGGTATTTCTGGTAGGCCGGGCGGGCAGCGGGCCGCAGGCAGGCTAAGCGATTTCAGTTTCGCAGGCCAGAGGAATCCATCGTAAGTCCGATTCAGCAGTATCCACCGATCCGACAGAATTTACCCCGGCTGGCTGGAGGCCTGGGACAGGGCCTTGATGAAATCAGGGTTTGCCTGGCCACCCAGCCGGCCGCACTTCTCAAGATCCGCCCGGGCCTGGGCGTACTGCCCGAGCCAGTAATGGCTCACGGCGCGGTTGTTGTAGGCGTCCGGGTCCTCGGGCTTCAGCTCAATCGCTCTGTTGTAATCCAGGATTGCCCGGTTGTAGTCACGCGTATCGCCGTATGCCACGCCGCGGTTGATGTAGGCCTCCGCGAAATCGGGCTTGAGCGAAATGGTTCTGCTGAAATCCGCGATGGCCCGGTCGTAGTCTTGGAGCCCGTGGTAAATGGTGCCTCGGTTGTAGTAGGCCTCCGCGAAATCAGGTTTCAGCTCGATGGCTTTGTTGAAATCCGCGATGGCACGGTCGTAGTCGCCCGTGTCGCGGTATGCGATGCCACGGATGTTGTAGGTGTCCGCGTCGTCGGGTTTCAATTCGATGGACTTGCCGTAATCCGCGATGGCATGGTCGTAGTTGCCCAGCACTCTCCAGGCTTTGCCTCGGTTGCTGTAGGCCTCCTCGAGATGAGGATCCAGCTCGATGGCTCTGGTGTAATCTTCGATTGCCCGGGTGTAGTCGCCGAGCTCATGGTGGACAATGCCCCGGTTGTTGTAGGCTGCCGAGAGATCGGGATCGATTCTGATGGCTCTGGTGTAATCTTCGATGGCCCGGGCGTAGTCGCGGAGCTCAGAGTAGGCTGTGCCTCGGTTGTAGTAGACTTTCGCGAAGTCAGGTTTCAGCTCGATCGCTCTGGTGTAATAGGAAATGGACAGGTCGTGCCTGCCGCTGGCCTGGAGAGCAATGCCGCAGCCGGAGTGCGTATACGGCGAGTCCGGAGCCAGGCGGAGCATGTAGAATTCGTGTCGCTCGGTCGTCTGCCACTCGCGAAGATACTGCCGTGTGCCGATGGTCAGCAGCGAAGCTCCCGCCACGATGCCGATGCCGACGGCCGCGGGACGCCAGGCGGGGCGAGCTTCCGCCGGGTCTCCGGCAAGCCGATTTAGCAGCCAGGCCAAGGCCGTCAGCAGGCCGATGGCCGGTATGTACACGTACTTGTCGGAGGCGGCCACCCAACTGTACTGCACCACGCCGAGCGTGGGAGACATGGCTGTTATGAAGAACAGGCCGGCCATGACGGGCGCACGCGTCCGGCGCAGTAAGACCACCAGAAGAATCAGGACACACGTGACCGCGGCCGCACCGAGAACCATCGGTTGCGACAAGGTCATCGGCTGGGGCAAAACGTAGATTGACGACAGGTTCACCGGCCAGACGATCTTGCAGAAGTAAAAAACGAGCAGGTAGCTGACTTTGAGCGGCAGTTGAGCCAGGGAGTGCTCGCCCATCAGGGCGACGGAGGCGTTCTGCGCCGTCGAAACCACCGTAATGATCGCCGAGATGCCCGCGATCACCAGAAACGGGACCTTCTCCAGCACCGCCCGCCGGCCCAACCGTCCCAAAGGCCAGAAGTCCAGCAGCAGCAGCAAAACCGGTAGCGGCGTGACGGTGGGCTTGGCCAACAGGGCCAGTACGAACAACACGAGCGCGCCGGCGTAGATCGGGAGGCCTGGCCGACGCACGTGGCGGACATAGAAGATCAGGCACCACAACGCAAAGAAGGCCGCCAGCAGCGTTTTGCGCTCCCAAACCCAGACCACCGGCTCGACGGTCAGCGGATGAACGCCGAACAGCAGGCCGACGCCCGCGGCCACCCAGGGCCGACCGAACAGCATGTAGAGCAGCACGACGATCAACAGGGTGTTGAACAGGTGCAGAACCAGGCTGGTCACATGAAACGGCCTCAGGTTGTCCGGGCGCCCGCCGGCCGCCACGTCCAGCATCAGAGACAGCAGGGTGAGAGGTTCGTAATATCCTTGGACGGTGGATGATTTAAGGACTTCGCCCAGCACCACGCCCGCCGATGCCCAGCTTGGCTGCTGGAGCACGGGGTTTTCGAACAAATAATGCCAGTCGTCCAGACTGATGGCCCCGGCGCTGAGGGCCGGCCAGTGGGCGAAAGCGACCGCCCCGACCACTAACAAGCCCAGTACCGCCGGAGTCCTGACATTGGAAAGATCTCTTGTCATGTGCAAGTGGCCCCGGCCATCATGGCATTTTGGCCGCCCGGGTTTGCGTGGGTGAACCGCCGGCCTGGGTGGGTGCGTACTCGCCGGCCGGCAACGACGACCGGTTGTATTTGGCGGACACCTTTCGCAGGATGTCGTTGCGGTAGACGCTGCCCCAGGTGCAGGCGGGCACGGTCTTGATCCGGCCGTCCGCGACGTCCTCGTAAACGAACACCGCCTTGCAGTTCTGCAGCCGGGCCGCGTCGATCGAGTGAAACTCCTCGAAAGGCAGCGTCGCCACCCGCAGCAGGCGCGACAGGTTCAGGTGCCGGCGGGCCAAGTCGCTCATCTTGCTGCCGCGCAAGACACCGCCCAGCATCTTCAGCAGCACGACGACCGGGTTGCCGCGGAACACCTTGCGCAGGTCGACCGCCCGCAGGGCCGGCGGCAGGAACGTCCGCAGCGCGATCCATTTGCCGCGCAGCCGGTCCCACCGTTTACTCGGGTCCAGTTGGGACAACCGCGGATTCACCCGTCGGCCGCGCTCCAGGATCTCCCTGGCCACCCAGCTCAACGGCTTCCTGAGAAACTGGTTGATGCTCACGTACCGCCGGCCGTCCGATGCCAGGACGGTCATCGTCTCGCAATCCGGATGCACGCCGCCGAACATCAAAGCGTCCGAGCTGGATTTGTTTTTGAAGAATGATCGCGCCGGCCGGAAGCTGTGCATCACCCCCGCCGGAATAAACTCGACCTGCCCGCCGGGCACGCTTCGCTCGACCATGTGCTCCACGTCCTCGCGAGTCGTGTACACGTCGGTTTCGAACGTGCCCTCGTCCCATGTCTCGGTCAGGGGCAGCAGGCCGAGTGAGTCAATCACGTCGGCGTATTCGTGGCAGCACTCGACCAGATCGCCGATCCAGTCCTCATTGACGTTCCGGGCGGCGCAGCAGAGGATCGCGCTTTTGCGACGACTGAATCGCTTGAGATTCTCCAGGGCCTTGAGCTTCTTTTCGCAGGCCCCGGGGTTTTTACGCAGCCGGTTGTAAATCTCGGGGCTTCTGCCGTCGAGCGCGAGCTGGAACCGCACTCCGGCGTCGCACAGCTTCCTGCAGTAATCCTCGTTCGCCAGGCGCAGGCCGTTGGTCACCACGCGGCACTTGACGCCGTTTCGCCGGGCGGCGGAGATGATCTCCAGCAGGTCGTCGCGCACCGTCGGCTCGCCCCCGAAAAGCTGCACCAGCGGCACGGGGTCCATCCGGCCGAGAGCTTCGAACACCTTTTCAAAGTACGCCAGCGGCGGGTGAAACTCGAAGCCCATCCCGCCGATGTTGGCGATGCAGATAGGGCAGTTCATGTTGCAGCGGTTGGTGACGTCCACGAACGCGATCGTCGGGGCATGAGGAATCCCGCAGCGCTCGCAATCAATGCGGCAGCTCACCGACTCCTTGGGGTCGTACCCCCACAGGTCGCGTTTCTGCTGCCAGGACGCCGCGTCCGAGCTGACCAGGAACTCCGTCCGCCCGCAGGCCTCGCAGTCCTTGCACAGGTAGACCCTTCCGTCCCGAATCTCGTGATGGGCGGGCACACGCTGACGACACTTCCGGCAGAGGGCCAACCTGATCTGATCCACAGCGTCTCTCATGCAGTCACCGTCTTCCATGCAGTCACCGTCTTCGCCGACGGGGCTTGAAATCTTCCCGCCGCAGGAGCATGGTATCGCATCGCCTTGGCGTTTGCCCACAAATCCCGAATTGCGCTGTTCTGCCCCCATGGTGCTTCGTCCATGCAGGCTCGCCTGTCGGGTGTGCAGTCCGAAGGGATCTTTTATTATTTCGCTGCTTCAGTGTTTATCCGGACGGAGCCGCGGAGGGGACCGGCCGGGGCGCGCACGGTGTAACTTGTTCCATGAAAGACACTTGGGTTTCTCAGGCGGCGCACCGACCCTCCGGGGCTGGCTGGGGGTGGGATTAACCGGCCACACCATATCGGGCCTTGGGATCGGAGTCGGCCAACCTGTTCGCAAGGCCGATAGGATGTTGGCCGATCTCAAACCGGGGGCCGTGGACAGGCCCGATCATCGAACCCGGCGCGCTTTGGCCCGTCGGGTCATTACCTGCGGAACAGCATGATGTCGCTGCGAGCCAAAACACTCATTTCCGTCGGGTTGACCCTGGTCGGCCTCATCATGCTTCTGTACGCCGTTCCGCGCAGGATTCTCCTGCGGGATTTCGCGGCCCTGGAAGATCAGCAGGTGCGGCAGAACGTCGGCCGGGTCGTGGACGCGCTGGATAACGACCTGAAGGGTCTTGGGACTATGGCCGCCGACTGGGGCGGGTGGGACGACACCTACGCCTTCGTCCAGGACCGCAACACGGAGTTCATCGAGTCCAACTTCGCCGACTCCAGCTTCTCGAACCTTAAAATTGACCTGGTCATCATCTTCGACACCACAGGCCGGGTGGTCTATGCCAAGGCGATGGACCGGAAAGAAACCCGGGAGATGCCTGTCTCCTCCGCCCTGCTGGACTACCTCAAGCGGTCGGGGAAAATGACGGCCACGTCGGAGAACCCCGAAATCCAGACCGGGAACATCGTGCTGCCGGATGAGATCGTGCAGGTGGCCTGTGGGCCGATCCTGACCAGCGAACGAAAAGGCCCCATGCGAGGATGGATCGTATTCGGGCGTCACCTGAACGACGGCGAGGTTGCCCGATTGTCGGAACTGACGCAGGTTGCCTTCGACCTCAATCGTCTGGATGCCTCGCAACCGGCCGAGGACCTTCAGAGGGCGGTGGAAGCCCTGTCAATACCGGGCGACATCATGGTGCTCCCGAAGGATAAGCAGAACGTTTGCGGCTACACCCTTCTTGCCGATTTGGATGACCGGCATGCCCTGGTCCTTCGCACCACGATTCCGAGAGAGATCCATCGGAAGGGCGTTGCCAGTACCCGGTTTCTCATCATTTCGCAGATCGCAGTGGGAATGGTGTTCGCGACCCTGATCGTGCTGTTGCTGGAGCGGCTGGTCCTGGCCCGCGTGGCGTTCCTCGATCGGCGGGTCCGGGAGATCGGCCGCAGCGGGGACCTTTCCACGCGGATTCCGGTGGCCGGCGCGGACGAAGTGTCGGGGCTGGCTCATGGGATCAACGGCATGCTGGCGACGATCGAGCGAGCCGAACTGGACCGCGACGAAAGCCGGCGGGCCATGACCACGCTGATGAGCAACCTTCCCGGCATGGCCTATCGCTGCCTGAACCGGCCTGATTGGCCGATGCAGATCATCAGCCAGGGTTGCAACCAACTCACGGGTTACCCGGCCTCGGCCCTGCTTGAGGCCAAGCCCGCCATCGCGGACCTGATCCACCCCGAGGACCGCGAGGGTATCTGGAACGTCGTTCAGGCCGCGCTCAAGGATGGGCGTTCATTCCTTTTGAGCTACCGCATCCGCACCGCTTCGGGCGAACAGAAGTATGTATGGGAGCAGGGTCGGGGGGTGTATGCGTCCGACGGCCGCCTGGAGGCGCTCGAGGGGCTGATCATCGACATCACCGACCGCAAGGAGGCCGAACGCCTGCTGACCGAACAGGCGGCCACCCTGAAATCTCAGAACCAGGAGCTGGAAGCCCATCGCGAGCAGTTGAAGGCCCAGCAGGAGGAGCTGCAAGCCGCGAATCATGCCCTCGAGGAGGCCATGCAGGCGGCCGAGGCGGCGACCCGGGCCAAGAGCGAGTTCCTGGCCAACATGAGCCACGAAATCCGAACCCCGATGACCGCCGTCCTCGGTTATGCCGACCTTCTGTACGAGAACGGCAACCTCTCGGAGGGGCCGCCGGAACGGCTTCAGGCCCTCGATGCAATCCGCCGAAACGGCGGGCATCTGCTCAACATCATCAACGATATCCTCGACCTGTCCAAGATCGAGGCTGACAGGATGACCGTCGAACGGATTCCTGTCTCGGTGTGCCGGCTTGTGGCCGAAGTGGTCTCGATGTTCGGCTTGCGGGCCCGGGGCAAGAATCTGAAGTTTGATTTCGAATACGCCGGCCCCATCCCCGAAGTGATTCTCACGGATCCAATCCGACTTCGTCAGGTTCTGATCAACCTGCTCGGCAACGCGGTGAAGTTCACGGAGACGGGCGGCGTTACCCTTGCGGTCGCGTATGTGAACGATTCCGACGAGCCATGCATGCGGTTCGACGTGATCGATACCGGCGTGGGCATGTCGTCGGAGCAGATCGAACGGTTGTTCCAGCCGTTTTCGCAGGCCGACGCTTCCACCACCCGGCGTTTCGGCGGGACCGGCCTGGGGCTGACCATCAGCCGGCGGCTGGCCCGCATGCTCGGCGGTGATCTGGTGGTGGTGGAGTCCGGGTCCGGATGTGGTTCGCGGGTGCGGTTGACCATCTCCGCCGCCCCGGCCGAGGATGCATCAATGGTCTCTGATCCGAGGGCCGCCACCCTGGCTGTTCCGCGTAACCGGGAGCCTTCGACGCCCTCGAATAAAACCTTGCCGGCCGGCTGCCGGATTCTGCTGGCCGAGGACGGGCCGGACAATCGGAGGCTATTAACTCACATCCTGGGGCGAGCCGGTGCCGAAGTCAGCGTGGTCGAGAACGGACAACTCGCTCTCGACGCCGCCCTGAAGGCACGCGACGAAGGCCGTTCCTTCGATGTGATTCTCATGGACATGCAGATGCCGGTGATGAGCGGCTACACGGCTGCCTCCCAGCTTCGCCGTCGAGGCTACACCGGTCCGGTCATCGCCCTGACCGCCTACGCCATGGTCGAGGACCGCCAGCGGTGCCTGAATGCCGGCTGCGACGAATACATCACCAAACCCATCGACCGGGCGAAGCTGATCGAAACAATCTGCCGGCTGGGTCGGTTGGAGATCCCCGCCTGAGCCTTCGGCCCATTCGCCCTCCGGTGTTTCCCGGCGGAACCTCGGCCATGCTACACTGAGCACCGGTTTACCGCCGGGCCGGCCGCCGACTCGTGCGGCCCAACTGTTTTTGACGCCGGGAATCGGCCGATGTTCTAGGGTGAATCACCTCGTGGCACCCCGAGGGAGTGTTTACGATCGGCTGGGACTATCTCATACTGACAGCATCAAACGCGGCCCAGGCGGCGGCGTACGAGGAACAGTTGGCCTTACGCCGGCGATTGGGCCTGATCGGCGGCGTCCGCCAGGTGATGGTCGTCCCCGACCCTCCCGGCCTTCGCGTCGGCAGCGGCGGCAGCACGATTCTCTGTCTCTGTGCGATCCTGCAGCGGGAACTGTCTGATTCCCAACTCGCGGACTCCAGACTTTGGCTGGAGGTTCTCCGTCGTCTGAGGGTGCTCATCATTCACGGCGGGGGAGACTCGCGCCGGTTGCCCGCCTATGGACCTTGCGGCAAGCTCTTTATTCCTCTACCCGGCACCAGTGACAGTGCGGTCGGACTGACGCTCTTCGATGCCCAGTTGCCGACCTTTCTTGCCTTGCCGAGCGGTCCGCCCGATGCCGGACAGGTGATCGTCACATCAGGCGATGTCCTGCTGGGGTTTGATCCGGGCGAGATCCACTTCGCCGACCGCGGGCTGACCGGCCTGGGTTGCCGATCCGAACCCGAGCAGGCCGGCCGGCACGGGGTCTTCTGTGTCGGCCCCGATGGCTCCGTGCGGTTATTCCTTCAGAAACCCTCGCCTCAGGTGCAGGCGGAGAGGGGAGCCATCGACCGTTATGGCCAGACACTGCTCGATATCGGCGTGATGAGTTTCGATGCGTCGACGGCCGTCGCACTGCTCAAGGCTTGCGGGGTCGGCCATGATGACCCGGGCAGGCTTGCCTGGAGCGGGCCAACGGGCGATCGGATCGAGCAGGCAGGCATGGATTTCTACTGCGAGATCTGTTGCTCGCTGGGCGCGGCGGCCTCGCCCGAGGAACATGCCGCCGCCGCCCACGCCGCCGGCTCACGATGGTCCGCCGGAGACCTCAACCGCCTGTTTCATTCCATGCGGGGAGTGGAGTTTCACGTCCATGTGCTGTCCCGTTGCGAGTTCCTTCACTTCGGCACGACACGCCAGATCATCGGCAGCGGTCTGGACTGCCTCCGAGCGGTCACCGGCGTGTCGAAGCCCGACGCCAGTGTCAGCATCCAGAACAAAATCGGTGATGGGGGATCGCTGACGGGCGTGCGCTCCTGGGTCGAGGCCTGTGACATCCGGTCGCGACTGGAACTCGGCGGGGATAATGTGGTCGTCGGGGCCGATGTGACCCAGCCGACGCGTCTGCCGCCCGGCGCCTGCGTGGATCTCATGCCCGGCCGCGACCGGCAGGGGCGACCCGTCTGGTTTGTGCGCTGCTGTGGGGTCGACGACTCCTTCAAACCGCCTGCCAAGGGGGAACCTCTTTTTCATGCCAGCCCGTTGAGCGCCTGGCTGCATGCCGTCGGTGCAAAGCCCGAAGATGTGTGGGACAACCCGCCCGCCGCGGATAAACGCGACCTCTGGCAGGCCCGGCTGTTCCCGGCCGAAACGGAATCGAATACGTGGCATCGATGGCTGTGGATGTTCGACCCCGACGGCGCCTCCGACGAGCAGCGCCGGGCCTGGCTGGCGGCGGACCGGTACAGCCCCGAGGAAATCGCCCGGCTCGGTGACCCGGCCGCGTTCTACGAGTGTCGGCTTGCTCTGCGGGCGGACGAACTTCGGACTCAGCTTCGCAAACTCTTTCGCATCGACAGCGGTTTCTCCGCGGACGACCTGGCCCTGTTCCTCGAGCGAGCGGAGCATCGCGACACCCTGTTGGCCGATCTGCTGGCCGAGGCCCATTGGCATGCGGCGGCGGCATCGGAAAACAACGCCGGCTCCCCGTTCGCTCTGGCCCGCATTCTGCACACCCTCGCCTCGGCCGTCGTCCGATGGGCAGGCGATCTCCAGGTGCCGTTGTCGCGGCTGTGTCCCTCATTGGCTGAACGCCTTACTCCGCGGGATCTCGCCTGGTTGGAGTCGAATGCACTCGATCTGACCACGGGTGATGGAGTGGGCGTCTGGGCATCCCGGGCGAAGGAAGTGGCATTCAAATCGCTGCGGCAGGCCATTCAGAGCACCGGAGATCGCCTTGCCAGCCCTCCCGTCTGCCGCCTGCGGAGCGATGAGATTGTCTGGGGACGGGTTCCGGCACGATTGGATCTCGGCGGCGGGTGGACGGATACGCCGCCGTACTCCCTGGAGTTTGGAGGCTGCGTGCTGAACGCCGCCGTCAACCTCAACGGTCAGCCGCCGATCCAATGTTACGCCCGGATCATTCCCGAACTCGTTATCCGCGTCAGTTCCATCGATCTGGGTGCCCGCCAGGAGATCACCGATCTGCCCGGGCTGCTCGACTACCGTTGCGCGACCGGTGATTTCGCTTTGGCCAAGGCGGTCCTGGCCTTGTCCGGGTTCGCGCCGGAATCCGCCGAATGGCCGGCCGGCTCCACGCTCAAGGACATGCTCACGTTGTTCGGCGGCGGCATCGAGTTGACCACGCTTGCTGCTGTGCCGAAGGGCAGCGGTCTGGGTACATCGAGCATCATGGGGGCGGTCATCCTGTCCGTTGTTCAGAGGGTCGCGGGGCGAACGCTTTCGCACCAGGAGCTGTTCGGCGCGGTGCTGAGAATGGAGCAGGCCCTGACCACCGGCGGCGGCTGGCAGGACCAGATCGGCGGGGTCGTGCCCGACGTCAAGCTCATCACCGCCCAGCCGGCCCTGGTGCCCGACCCGCACTTCCGGTGGGTTCCAGGAGATGTGCTGGACCCGCGGGCCAACAGCGGCCAGACCCTGCTTTACTACACCGGGATCACCCGCCTGGCCAAGAACATCCTTCAACAGGTCGTCGGGCGTTACTTGGACCGGGATCGGCCGGCGATGGCCACATTGCGTGAGTTGCATCGCCTGCCCGAACGCGTGGCCGAAGCCATGGCCCGAAAGGACCTTCAGGCCTTCGGCACGCTGGTTGCCGACGCCTGGCGGCTGAACAAGCAGCTCGACCCGGATTCCAGCAATCCCGCCATCGAGTCCCTCCTCGCCCGGATCGAGCCGCACATTTGGGGCGCCAAGCTGCTCGGTGCCGGTGGCGGGGGCTTCCTGCTCATGGTGTGCAGGTCCATCGACGACGCTCAGGCCGTCCGGGACATGCTTCAGAAGGAACCTCCCAACGACCGGGCCCGCTTCTTCGATTTCGACATCAGCCGCGAAGGCCTTGTCGTGACCGTGTGCTGAGGGGAGGACGCGTGCGCGTGGGGTGACCGTTTGCGAGCGTTCGTCCTGACAGCGTGCATCTTGATGATCGTGCCGTTCGGGCCCGGTTGCCGATCGACACCGGGTGCGGCCGGTCCGATGACGCAGCCGTCGGCTCGGATCGACGCCCAATTCCCCGGCGGCAGCATCATCGTCGATCGGATCGAAGGCGACACCGTGTGGCTGAGGCCGGATCTCCGCGACACGCCGCGATGGTGGTTCTACTGGTACTGTACATGTTGGGCATCGACAACGCGCGCGCATCGGGCAACTCGGCGCGTTTTTCATCCATTCTCGAATCGCTTCCGTCGCGCTGCCTGCCTGATCAGGCCGCCGACAACCTGCCGTTCGGACAGGGCTTCAACACGCCTCAGAAGCTGGGCGACGGCAAGTCGATGCCGGACTGGGCCGCCGATCTTCCCGGCCTCGAGGTCGCCGCCACGCTTGAGATTCCCTACGCGGACGTGACCGGCATCGCCGTAACGCCCGACTCGGCCCGCGCCTTCGGGCGAAACCTCGCCCGGGCGATCCAACGCTATCTGCGGAAGTAGGAGGAAATAGGAGGAGGAAAAGTGGACGCAGCTCTTTTTTGCGAAGCACCCCTCGGGCCGCTCCGGAAAAAGAGCTGCGTCCCCTCACGCCGGCGCGGTCCTCACGTAGGGCGGGCTCGGCCCGCCCGGCCTCGGAGAAATCGGAAGGCGGGCAAAGCCCGCCCTACGGTTGGAGCATCCCGACGGCAGGAGCTGCGTCCCCTTTTTCACGCTGCACCTGCAACAACTCTTGATGGGATTTCATTGCCCCGCGGGACGCGCTCGTCGCGAGCGGACCACGAGCAACAGGCCGACGATGACCAGCACGGTGATCCACACCGCCGTCCAGTTGGTTCGTTCCGCCGACTGGCGGGCGGTTTCCCGGACCATCTCGGCCACCGGCTGGGTGGCCAGGCCGGCCAATTCGCGGGTGCCGTCGATGAAAGGCTGCGGGTCGTTCAGAAATGCCGCCAGGGCCGCCCCGACGGCCAGGCCGCCCTTGTTCCGCCAGATGAAGTCCGCCGCACGGTTGCCGTGCCGCTCGATCACGCCGAGCAGCGCATCGGTGTGCCCGATCTTCGCCAGCGTTCCGTCTTCCGTCATCATGGCGACCCGCCGCGCGTTCTGGCCGTCGACCGCCTTCAATGCCCGTGCCGCCGGCTCCTGAAACTGCTCGATCAGCGGGCTCGCCACGCCTTTGTGCCGGATCATCGCCTCCGCCGCGTCGTCGCCGTAGCGTGTCACCAGGGTCAGCCGCTTGGTGTCCTG
Source organism: Phycisphaerae bacterium (assembly GCA_035477895.1). GTDB lineage: Bacteria > Planctomycetota > Phycisphaerae > UBA1845 > PWPN01 > JAPKGY01. The sequence goes on along the minus strand of DATIKE010000084.1, from coordinate 840 downwards.
CACGACCCACAGGGCCTCGTCGCCGTGTCTGGCCAGAAGCTTGATCGCCGTGTCGGCGTGCTCGCCGGCTTCCTCGACCGCGCGGAACGTCCGCGGCCCGATCTTGCGGAAGGCGGTCACCGCCTCGTCGCCGTGGCGGGCCGACAGCCGGGTCAGTTTGGCCGACAGCGTCTCCGCCGACTCCTCGCCGACCTCGGCCGCGAACTTCTTCGTGACGTACTCGACCGCCTCGGCCACCGCCTTGCTCGCCGCCGCCTGCACATCACGGGTGGCCGGCCCCGCCACGAGAGCGGCCAGCAGCATGGCCGCTGTCCACGGTGCCGATCGGCTTGTGCCGCCTCGTCTCACGTACGCGCCCCGTCGATTGTCGGCGTTGATTGTCGTCATAGTCGCCGTAGGGCGGGCTTCGCCCGCCACCTACCTGTCAGCCGTAGGGCGGGCTTTGCCCGCCTCCGAATTCTCCGAGATCAGGCGGGCCGCGCCCGCCACCGGATTCTCCGAGATCAGGCGGGCCGCGCCCGCCCTACGTGAGGACCTGCTTTGCCCGCCACCTACCTGTTATGAGGGTGTCCTAAGAACCCATTTATGGGACCGGCATCTTGCCGGTCAAATGACAGGCTGGATGCCCGTCCCACACTGTTTTAGGGCGCACTCCTAATATCGGCCATCTTCGCATAAACCATGCATCGTGTGGCCTGAGTGCCTATCCCGGTTGGTGTGGCACGGGCGTCTCGCCCGTGCACGCACCGGCGAGACCTGTCTGCGTGCCTGCCTGTGCGCGTCCGCACGCAGACAGGCGGACACGCACAGGCAGGCAGGCAGGCGTGTGGGACCGGCTTC